>NZ_CP026952.1:929435-1239247 GCF_003065605.1 Aeromicrobium chenweiae
CAGCGGCGTCGTCGTCTCGTCCAGCGGTGCGTCGGAGGTGGCGTCGCCGTAGACCCCGGTCGAGGAGATCAGGACGGCACGACGTGGCACCTGCCCCGCGGAGTCCAAGGCGTCCAGTGCGCGGGCCATGCCGTCGACGTACGTCGCGCGGTAGCTCTCCTCGGTGCGGGGACGTGCCGTGAGCGTCACGACCAGCAGGCCCAGCGCGAGCGGAGGCAGGACCGGGACCTCTCGGCTGAGGTCGGCGGAGACCCCCACCAGGGGTGGGGGCACCAGGTCGGCGCGCCGTCGGATGGCCACGACGCCGTGCCCGCGGGCCGCGAGTCGCAGGCCGATGTCCGCGCCCAGGTCGCCGCAGCCGACCATCAGGACGTCCGGCAGGCTCTCGTCGTCCATCAGAACGGGGGCCACGGGATCGGGGGCATCTCGCCCCGCGGCGCCGGGAAGCGGGCGGTGCGGAGCAGCCGCTCGCAGCGTCCGATGAGGGCGGCGATCTCGAACGGCTCGACCAGTGGCGCCAGCACGGCCGCCAGCTCCTCGTCGAGGGCCCGGCGCACGCGCTCGACGCCGGCCAGCTCGTCCTCGGACAGGTCCTCGCCGATCCACCCCCACAGGACGGTGCGCAGCTTGTGCTCGGCGTGGAAGGTCAGGCCGTGGTCGATGCCGTGCCGGTGACCGCTCACCATCTCCAGGACGTGCCCGCCCTTGCGGTCGGCGTTGTTGACGACGATGTCGAAGACCGCCATGCGTCGCAGCTCGGGGGAGTCCTCGTGGATCAACGACACCGGACGGTCGTGGGCGTCGAAGCCGTCGAAGACGTGGCGCCAGCCCTGCTCGGGCACCGCGTCGCTCGGGACGAGGTCGACGGCGTCCTGCGTCGGGTCGACGTCCTGCCAGAGCTGGACCATGCCGGGGCCGAGGGGGCCGTCCCGGAGCCAGGTGCGGGGCACGACGTCCCAGCCGAGCACCTCGGACACGAGGTACGCGGCGACCTCGCGGTGCGCGAGGCAGCCGTCGGGGAAGTCCCAGAGCGGACGCTCGCCCGAGATGGGCTTGTACGCGACGGCCACCTCGCCGATGCGTCCGACGAAGGTCGCGTTCGAGGCCGGCATGACCCGGCTGGTGACCTCGAGATCGCCGTCGAGGTCGAGGTCGGTCGTCACCGGAACCCTTCGGGCAGCTCGCAGACGTGCTCGTCCGAGTCCATCGGCAGGCTGCACAGCGGGCAGATCGGCCGACCCGCCCCGACCACCTCGCGCGTCCGCTTGGAGAACGCGCGGGCGCTGCCGACGGGGATGCGCACGACCAGGACCTCGTCGGGCTCGACCTCGTCCAGGTCGATGGTCTCGAGCTCCTCGGCCTCGACCACGAGGATCGGGAACGCCTCGATGACCATCTGGGCCGTCGTCGGGTCCCAGCCGAGGCTCATGGCGCCCGCGCGGAACTCCTCCTCGACGGGCTGGTCGAGCGGCGCGTTGTCGACGAGCGGGGCGGGGGGGAGGGCGGGGACGCTGAACGGGTTGCCGTCCTCGGCCATCAGTCCGTCGAGGACCTCCTCGATCTTCTCGGCCAGGGCCGCGGCCTGCTCCTTCTCGATCGCGACGCTCACGATCTTCTTGCCGGCGCGAGCCTGCAGGAAGAACGTCCGGGCGCCGGGTTCACCGACGGTTCCGACGACGAAGCGGTCCGGCCAGTCGAATCCGTGGACGAGGGGTGGCATGCGGTCCATGTTAGGCGGGCCCGCCCGGGCCCGCGCCGCCGCCGACCTGGGCGTCCGGCGCCGGCGGTGCCGCACGGAGCCAGGACAGGTCGCCGGCATCGGTGTTCGTCGCGACGACGTCGGGACGCGCCGCGCCGTACCGCACGATCGAGACCGACGCCGGATTGACGTTGATGCGCTGGAACAGGTCGAGGTGCATGCCCAGGGCATCGGCCAGGATCGACTTGATGATGTCCCCGTGGCTGACCGCGACCCAGACGGCGCCGGGCCCGTGCTCGGCCTCGAACGCGGCGTCGTGCCGGCGGATCGCCGCGACGGACCGGGCCTGCATGGCCTGGAGCGACTCCCCGCCGGGGAACACGGCCGCCGACGGCTGGCCCTGCACGACCTTCCAGAGGTCCTCCTTGGCGAGCTCGCTGAGCTTGCGGCCCTGCCACTCGCCGTAGTCGCACTCGGTGATGCCGCGCTCGGCGACCGTCGCGGGTGGGTCGGCCTGGTGGTGCAGGATCGCCCGGGCGGTCTGGCGGCAGCGCTCGAGCGGGCTGGTGACCACGCCCGCGACCGGCACGACGGCGAGGCGCTCGCCCGTCCGCGCGGCCTGCGTGCGTCCGGTCTCGTCGAGCCGGATGCCGGCAGTCCGTCCGGCGAGGACGCCGCTCGCATTCGCGGTGGTGCGTCCGTGCCGGACGAGGATGACGGTGGCCATGCGGCTGATCGTAGACGGGGACCGAAGCCGCTAGGTTGGTGGCGTGTCAGCCCTGGAGGTCGTCCTGGCAGCGTCGACCGCTGTGCTCGCGGCGGCGCTCGTGGTCACGTTCGTCCGTCTGCGTGTCGCCCGCCGCCAGGTCGCGAGGCTGCAGGAGGGACGGCGGCGGCCGGACCGGTCCCGCCTCGTCCCGACGCCGACCGAGGCCGTGCGCACCGTGGTCGGCACGGCGTTGAGGGTGCGCGACCAGGGGCTGGGCGGCGTCATCCGCAGCTCGATCGACGACCTGGCCCAGTGGGCCGACGTGGAGCGCCCCGACCTGGCGCGCCTGGCGTCCGCCGACGGGACCGTGACGATCCTGTTCTCCGACATCGAGGACTCGACCGCGCTGAACCACCTGCTCGGCGACCGTGACTGGGTCCGCCTGCTGGCGCGCCACGACCGGCTCGTGAAGCGCGCCGTCGCCGCGCACGACGGTCACGTCGTGAAGACGCAGGGCGACGGGTTCATGGTGGCGTTCGCCGAGGCGTCCGAGGCCGTGGGTGCCGCGTGCGCGATCCAGCGCGCGCTCGCCCGTGTCCGGCCCGGACGGAAGCTGGACGGGATCCGGGTCCGCGTGGGTGCCCACCGCGGCTCCGCGGTGCACCGCGACAACGACCTGTTCGGGCGCAACGTCGCGATCGCCGCGCGGGTCGCGTCGCAGGCCGACGGGGGAGAGGTGCTGGTCAGCGAGGCGGTGCTCGCAGCCGTCGGTGAGGACGCGCTTCACGTCCTGGACAGTCGCGAGGTCGAGCTCAAGGGCGTCCCGGGCACGCACTGCCTGCACCGGATCGACTGGGCGGCCGGATCCTAGGCCGAAATCCCCGCCGGGGCGGTGTTTTTGCCACCGTACGAGGCGAGATCCGCGCTCATATGGTGACGCATCCACCGCCCCCGCCGACGAGCGTTTTCTTGACTGACTCAAGAAAACCGCTAGACTCGTGGCGATGACCCGGACCGCAGAGATCGAGCGCACGCTTCGCGAGGCCTCCCTGCGTGTCACGCGCCCCCGCATCGCCGTGCTGGCCGCCGTCCACGAGCATCCGCACGCCGACACCGACGCGATCATCGAGGCGGTCCGGTCCACGTCCGGCGGGGTGTCGCACCAGGCCGTCTACGACGTCCTGAAGGCGCTGACCTCTGCCGGCCTCCTGCGCCGCATCCAGCCCGCCGGCGCCACTGCGCGCTACGAGGTCCGCGTCGGCGACAACCACCACCACCTCGTGTGCCGCTCCTGCGGCACGATCGTCGACGTCGACTGCGCCGTCGGCGAGGCCCCCTGTCTCACCGCCTCGGACCACCACGGATTCGTGGTCGACGAGGCGGAGGTCGTGTACTGGGGCATCTGCCCCGAGTGCGCTGCTTCCCCCAGCACCACCTCTGCCCGCAAGTGACCGCCAGCTCGACCCGTTCGGAAGGAATTACATGAACGACAGCCAGACCCCCGAGAGCCCCCAGGGCATCGATCGCAAGGCCGAAGCCGGGTGCCCCGTCATGCCTGACTCGGCGGCTGCCCACGGCAGCGAGAGCGAGAACCCGGCGATCGACTCGCCGACCCCCAAGACCGGTGGCCGTCCGCGCACCAACAAGGACTGGTGGCCCAACCAGGTCGACCTGTCGGTGCTGCACGCGCACTCGTCCAAGAGCAACCCGCTCGGCCCGGACTTCGTCTACGCCGAGGAGTTCAAGAAGCTCGACCTCGCGGAGCTGCGTCGCGACGTCGTCGAGGTGCTCAACTCCTCGCAGGACTGGTGGCCGGCTGACTTCGGTCACTACGGCGGCCTCTTCATCCGCATGAGCTGGCACGCGGCCGGCACCTACCGCATCTTCGACGGCCGTGGCGGCGCCGGCGAGGGCAACCAGCGGTTCGCGCCCCTCAACAGCTGGCCCGACAACGCCAACCTCGACAAGGCCCGTCGTCTGCTCTGGCCGGTCAAGCAGAAGCACGGCCAGAAGATCTCCTGGGCCGACCTGCTGGTCTTCGCCGGCACCGTCGCGATGGAGGACATGGGCTTCACCACCTTCGGCTTCGCCTTCGGCCGTGAGGACGTCTGGGAGCCCGAGGAGATCATCTGGGGCCCGGAGGACACCTGGCTGGGCGACGAGCGCTACAGCGGTGACCGCGAGCTCGAGGAGGCCCTCGGCTCGGTCCAGATGGGTCTGATCTACGTCAACCCCGAGGGTCCCAACGGCAACCCCGACCCGGTCGCCTCGGCGCGCGACATCCGCGCCACGTTCGCCCGCATGGCGATGAACGACGAGGAGACCGTCGCGCTGATCGCCGGCGGACACACCTTCGGCAAGACCCACGGCGCCGGCGATGCCGATCTCGTCGGCCCCGAGCCCGAGGCCGCTCCGCTGGAGGAGCAGGGACTGGGCTGGAAGAGCGAGTACGGCACCGGCAAGGGCGCCGACGCGATCACGTCCGGCCTCGAGGTCACCTGGACCTCGACGCCGACGCGCTGGAGCAACGACTTCTTCAAGTTCTTGTTCAAGTACGACTGGGAGCTCACCAAGAGCCCCGCAGGTGCGTTCCAGTGGGTCGCCAAGGACGCCGAGGACATCGTCCCCGGCCCCGCCGCGGACTCCCCGAAGCGCAAGCCGACGATGCTCACGAGCGACCTGGCCCTGCGGTTCGACCCCGAGTACGAGAAGATCTCGCGCCGCTTCCTGGAGAACCCGAACGAGTTCTCGATCGCGTTCGCCAAGGCTTGGTACAAGCTGCTGCACCGCGACATGGGCCCCGTCGACCGCTACCTCGGTCCCTGGGTCCCGGAGCCGCAGCTGTGGCAGGACCCGGTGCCCGCGCCCCAGGGTGACCTCGTCGGCGACGCCGACATCGCGTCGCTGAAGGCGAAGGTCCTGGACTCCGGTCTCTCGATCTCCGAGCTCATCGGCACCGCATGGGCGTCGGCGGCCACGTTCCGCTCGACGGACAAGCGGGGCGGCGCCAACGGTGCCCGCATCCGCCTCGAGCCGCAGCGCAGCTGGGCGGTCAACCAGCCCGAGCAGCTCGCGACCGTCCTCGAGAAGCTCGAGGGCATCCAGGCCGAGTTCAACGCCGCCGGTGGCGCGCAGATCTCGCTGGCCGACCTGATCGTCCTGGCGGGCAACGCCGCGATCGAGAAGGCCGCTGCGGACGCCGGTGTCGAGATCACGGTCCCGTTCCACCCGGGTCGTGGCGACGCCACGCAGGAGCAGACGGACGTCCACTCCTTCAAGGTCCTGGAGCCGCGGGCCGACGGCTTCCGCAACTACCTGCGGGCGGCCGACAAGCTCTCGCCGGAGGCGCAGCTCGTCGAGCGGGCCTACATGCTCGACCTGACGGCTCCGGAGATGACGGTGCTCGTCGGCGGCATGCGTGCCCTCGGCGGCAACGTCGACGGTGCGCAGCACGGCGTCCTGACGGACCGTCCCGGCGTCCTGACGAACGACTTCTTCGTCAACCTGCTCGCACCCGGTGCGCGCTGGAAGGCGTCGGAGTCGGACGAGCACGTCTACGAGATCCGCGACGCTGCCACGGACGAGCTGAAGTGGACGGCCACGGCCGTCGACCTCGTGTTCGGCTCGAACTCGCAGCTGCGGGCCCTCTCCGAGGTCTACGCGTCGGGCGACGCCCGCGAGAAGTTCGTCGCGGACTTCGTCGCGGCCTGGACCAAGGTCATGGAGCTGGACCGCTTCGACCTGAAGTGATCCACGCCTGAAGCAGAACCCCGAGGGGGCCGGTCGCGTTCGCGGCCGGCCCCTTCGGCGTCACAGCATGGTCGTCAGGACTCCGCCGTCGGCACGGACGGCCGCGCCGTTCGTGGCCGAGGACAGCGGGCTGGCCAGGTAGGCGGCGAGGTGGGCGATCTCGGCCGGCTCGATGAACCGCTCCAGCAGCGTCGTCGCGTTCTGGCCGATGATCGAGTCCTTCATCGCCTCCTCCGGCAGGTCCTGGGCCCGGGCGATCTGTCCGACGGTCTGCGCGACGCCGTCGGAGTAGGTCGGCCCCCCGAGGATCGTGTTGACGGTCACCTCGGTGCCCCGGGTGAGCTTGGCCAGCCCGTTCGCGAGGGCCAGCGCCCCGGCCTTGGTCACGCCGTAGTGCACCATGTCGGCCGGGACGTTCACGCCCGACTCGCTGCCGACGAAGATGATCCGTCCCCAGCCCGTGGCCAGCATGCTGCCGAGCACGTGCCGGGAGAGCCGGACGCTGCTCATGAGGTTGACCTCGAGGTAGCGCTGCCAGTCGTCGTCGGAGATCTCGGTGAACGGCTTGACCTCGAACAGGCCGACGTTGTTCACCAGGATGTCGACGGAGCCCAGCGACTCGAGCAGCCGCGTCACCTGCTCGGCGTCACCGAAGTCCGCGGCGAGACCTGAGACGTCCGCGCCCGGGGCTGCTTCCCGGAGGCTGGCCACGGCGGTGTCGACCCGCGTGGCGTCTCGTCCGTTGACGATGACCGACGCGCCCTCCGCGAGGAGTGCCTCCGCGATCGCGTAGCCGATTCCCTGTGTCGATCCGCTGATGAAAGCGGTCTTGCCGTTGAGCTGAAGATCCATGATGGTGTCGTCTCCTGGGGTCGTGCCGCCCATGACGGCACCGGTGATTACTTTCCTGGTCAAGTGAAGAGTAGGTCGCGTCACTTTCCCAATCAAGTGAAACGGGCGCACGGTGGGCGTGACTTCGCGTACTGTTGCGCTCATGCCGGATCCCCGTACCCCTGCCGAGCTCAGCGGTGAGGACCTCGAGACCTGGTCCGCGCTGGCGACCCTCCTGGAGTGGCTGCCCGCCGCGCTCGACAGCCAGCTGCAGCGTGACGCCGACCTGACGCACTTCGAGTACGGCGTCCTGTACGCGCTCGCGACGGCTCCCGACAGCACGCTGCGCATGAGCGTCCTGGCCGGCTACGCCAACAGCTCGTTGTCCCGACTGTCCCGGGCGGCGTCACGGCTCGAGACCAGGGGCTGGCTGCAGCGCTCGAGCGACCCGGCGGACGGGCGCTACACGCTCGCGACGCTCACCGACACGGGCCGGCGGAAGGTCGAGGAGGCCACCCCGGCGCATGTCGAGACCGTTCAGCGGCTGGTCCTCGCCCCGCTGACGCAGGCGCAGACCCGGCAGCTCAGGGAGATCAGCCGGCGGATCACCCGCTCGATCCGGGACGAGGGCGCCTGGAGCCCGCTCGGCACCTGACCGCGAGCGGAACATGGACGGGACATCTGGCGTTGCCTTGGCTGGAGAGGAGTCGTCATGACGACCATCGGCATCCTGGGCGCCGGCCAGGTGGGAAGCACCTTGGCCCGCGCATCGATCGCGGCGGGCTACGACGTGGTGATCGCCAACTCGCGAGGTCCTGAGACGCTGCGCGGGCTGGTCGACGAGCTCGGTCCGCGCGCACGAGCCGCGTCCCCCGCGGAGGCCGCGGCCGCAGCCGACTTCGCCGTCACCGCGTTCCCGTACGCCCCGGACGTGCTGCCGCCGGTGGAGGCGCTCGCAGGCAAGGTCGTCATCGACAACAACAACTACATGGCCTGGCGCGACGGGAGCTGGCCCGAGATCGAGTCCGGTCGCACGACGATCCACGAGCTGCGCCAGCAGCAGCTGCCCACCTCGAAGATCGTGAAGGCGTTCACCCACGTGCAGTTCCACGCGCGGTCCCCGATCCGTGTCCCGGACGACCGGCTGCCTGCGCTGATCCGGCTGGCCCGGCCGGCCGGACACCCCGAACGGAAGGCGCTGGCCGTCTCCAGCAACCACCCCGAGGCGGTCGAGCTGGTGACGCGCTTCTACGACGACCTGGGGTTCGACGCCGTGGACAACAGCCCGCTGAGCGAGTCGTGGCGCAGCGCCCCCGGCACCCCCATGTGGCGGCACCACGTCGACGGACAGAGTCGCGAGGAGCTCATCCGCAACCTGCGGCGGGCGGAGCGCCCGGTCGGCTGACGGCCTAGCGGCGGGAGATCGACTCCCGCAGGGCCCGGACGTGCTCGACGAACGCCGGCCGTGTGGTCGACCAGGCCTGCGCCCGCGTCTCGGCGGCGAAGATCGCCTCGTGGTCCGGCGTCTGCTGGGCCTGACGAAGGGTCGAGACGTAGCGGCGGACGAGCGCACCCTCGATCCCGTCGAGGCGCGCCCCGAGCGCGAGCGCCTCGTCGATCAGCTTCTCGGGTGCGGTCACCTTCGCGACGAGCCCGACCTCGTGCGCGCGCTGGGCGTCCCAGCGTTCGCCGAACAGCACCGCGAGCGTGGCCTGCTGATGACCGACGGCCCGTTCCATCAGCCACGTGTGGCCGCCTCCGGGGTGCAGGCGCAGCTGGGCGAAGCGGGTGTCGAACCGGGCCGCGGTCGACGCGAGCCGGACGTCGCAGGCGAGGGCGAGGTTGAGCCCCGCGCCGACGGCCGGCCCGTTGACCGCCGCGATCGTGGCGAGCGGCGAGCGCAGGACACGCAGGAATCCCTCGTAGACCTCACGGACGTCGTCGAAGTCCCCGGCGGCGGACTGCTCCAGGGTGGACAGCTCGGCGCCGGCGCAGAACGCCTTGCCGCGGCCCGTGACGACGAGCGTGTTGACCCCGGGCACCGACTCGGCGCGGGTCACGTCCTCGTCGATCGAACGCACCATCGCCGAGGTCAGGATGTTGCGCCGGTCGGGGTCGTCGAGCGTCAGCAGGGCCGTGGCCCCCTGGATCGTCAGCGTGGTGGGGCGGGAGGTCATGACGTCACGGTAGTGCCGCGCGTGCCCGGCCGAGGACGAGCCCGGCCGACGCGGATGTCGTGCACCAGCAGCGCGACGCCGAGCGACAGCACCGAGTCCGCGTCGTCCAGGTCGACCGCGAGGATCGACTCCAGCTTCCGCAGTCGGCCGTAGAGGGCCTGCCGGCTGATGTGGGTCGCCTGGGCCAGTGCTGCCTTGTTGCCGCGCAGCTCGACGTACCGGCGCAGCAGCTCGAGCAGGCCGGTCGCGTGCTCGGCCTCGTGTGCGAGCAGTGGGCCGAGCTCGGACTCCGCGAACCCGAGCACCCGCTCGTCGTCCTGCAGCTGCGCGACGAGACCGCGCAGGCGTACGTCGGTCGAGCGGAACCAGCGTGCCGACGACGGCTCGAGCGCCCGTGCGGCCTCGGCGACGTGCACAGCCGTGCGCATCCGCGAGGCCGCGACGAGGAGCGTGGCGGCGGCGCGGCCCACGCCGAGGACGGGGCCGGACGCGGGGGCGGGCCCGTCGCGCCCGGTCGCGGTTGCGAGCGCCTCCAGGGCGGTGTCCTCCTGGACCCCCGGGCGCAGCGCGATGACGATCCCCACCCCGCCGTCGTCGACACTGCCGGCGATCGCGTCGAGGCGGGCCGTCACCAGCGCGTCCGAGACGGTCTCGAGCTGTGCGCGGGCACGCCGCTGACGGGCGACCTGGTCGGGCAACGTCGCGCGCTCGAACAGTGCGACGACCGGCAGGTACGCGACGCCGGCTCGCATGCCGAGGGCGGCGGCCCGTGCCAGGCCGTCCGCCTCGTCCTGGACACGGCCGTCCACGAGCTCCTGCAGCAGCGACTCCTGGGCCTGCGACTGCAGCCGGGTCGCGTCGCGCTCGACGAGTCGGGACAGCTGGAGCGCCTGGGCGGCGCGCTGCATGACCATCGCCGTCGTCGCCGGGTCGTGGGCGGGCTGCGGGGCCACGACGCGTCCCCACGGCGCACCTCGCAGGCCGACCGGGCACGTGAGCCACTGCTCGGGACCCGTCGTGCCGGCCTCCTCCAGCACCGGTGCGCGCCGGGAGCGCTCCTCCCACTCACGCAGGAGTGCCCCGGACGTCCGACCGTGGCGGGCGAGGGCCACCACGTGGTGCCCGGCGTCCTCCAGCACGACCGGCGCGTCGATCAGCCCGGCCGCCGCGGCGAGGATCGCGGACGCGTCGGCGCTGTCCAGGCTCAGGTTGGTGAAGACCTCGTGGGTCCGCTGCGCCAGCTCGAGCCCCTGGTACTGCTCGCCCACGATCAGGCGGTGCACCGCCTCGGTGATCGAGACGAAGCGGACGGGGGAGTGCAGCGCGACGAGCGGCAGCTGCAGTCGCTCGGCCTGGCGCACCACGTCGGCCGGCAGCTCGGGCAGCCGGGGACCGAGCTCGACGATGAGGCCGCACGCGCTGGCCTGGGCGAGCTGGGTGACGAACCGCTGCGGATCGGCCGTCGGTCCCACCAGCGGGAGCCCGGTCGTCAGCACGACCTCGTGGCCGCCGAGCAGGTCCGCCATGTCGTCGACCTCGGTCACGTGCACCCACCGCACGGGGCGGTCCAGAGCGTCCTCGCCGGCCAGCACCTCCGGGCGTCCCGCCACGAGGACGTCCAGTGCGAGGATCGTGCGCAGTGTCAATGGCATGCGGGTCAGGGTACGCCGCCGCATTGACACTGTGTCCACTCCGCCCGCGGGAACGCGACACCATGACCATGGTGCCGGGTCCGCCCACGCGGGAGGATGGACGGAACCTCCGAAGGAGCCCCATGACCTCGCACCGCACGGTCTTCGAGCGGCAGGCGCCTGCCGCCCGCCAGGTGACGGACGCCCTTCGCGGGAGCCGGCGCGCGGTCTTCTGGCTCGAGGACGTCGAGACGTTCGACCGGCCCTCGCTCACCGGGACGATCGACGCCGACCTCACGGTCGTGGGCGGCGGCTACTGCGGGCTCTGGACCGCGCTGCTCGCCAAGCGCCGCGACCCCACGGCCCGGGTCGTGCTCCTCGAGGCCGAGACGATCGGCTGGGCGGCCTCCGGGCGCAACGGCGGGTTCGCCGAGGCCAGTCTCACGCACGGTGAGGACAACGGCCGTCGCCGCTGGCCCGAGGACTACGACACGCTCCACCAGATGGGCCTGGACAACCTCGACGCGATCGAGCGCGACGTCGCGGAGCTGAAGATGGACGTCCAGCTCGAGCGGACCGGCGTGCTCGAGGTCGCGTACGAGCCGCACCAGGTGCGCTGGCTCCAGGAGTCCGGCCGCGGCGAGTGGCTGGATCGTGACGCGGTGCAGGCCGAGATCGCGAGCCCCGTCTTCCACGCCGGACGCTGGGTCAAGGACGAGTGCGCACTGGTGCACCCCGGCCGTCTCGTCCACGAGCTCGCCCGGGTCGCGGCCGATCTCGGTGTCGAGATCTTCGAGCACTCCGCCGTCTCGGGCCTGGGGTCGGGCCGCACCGGGCGGGTCGACGTCCGCACGACCCGTGGCCTGGTGCGCAGCCGCACGGTCGCGCTGGCCACCAACGTGTTCCGGCCCCTGCTTCGCCGCTCGCGGCTCTCGACCGTGCCGGTCTACGACTACGTGCTGATGACCGAGCCCCTCAGCCCGGCCCAGATGAGCGACGTCGGCTGGGCGCACCGCCAGGGCGTCAGCGACCTCGCCAACCAGTTCCACTACTCCCGGCTGACCGCGGACGACCGGATCCTCTACGGCGGATACGACGCGGTCTATCACGCGGGCCGCCGGGTCCGGCCCGAGCACGAGGACCGGGACGCCTCCTACCGCCGGCTCGCCTCGCACTTCCTCACGACGTACCCGCAGCTCGAGGGGCTCGGCTTCAGCCACCGGTGGGCCGGTGCGATCGACACCTCGACGCAGTTCTGCGCGTTCCACGGGCTGGCCCGGCGCGGCCGGGTGGCGTACGCGGCGGGGTTCACCGGTCTCGGGGTCGCCGCGACCCGGTTCGCGGCGGAGGTCATGCTCGACCGGCTGGCCGGTGACGCCACGCCGCGCACGCAGCTGCAGATGGTGCGCAGGAAGCCGCTGCCGTTCCCGCCCGAGCCGTTCGCGAAGATCGGCATCGAGGCAACGAAGTGGTCCCTCGACCGGGCGGACCACCATGAGGGCCGGCGCAACCTGATGCTGCGCACCCTCGACCGCCTCGGGCTGGGGTTCGACTCATGACCGCCGAGACACCGCGCCCGCCCGACGTCCCTTTGCCCGACCCCACGGAGGAACCGACCGCATGAGCGACATCGTCCAGAACTACGTCAACGGCGCCCTCGTGGACTCCGGGACCACCGACTTCATCGAGCTGGTCGACCCGACGACCGGCCTGGCGGGCGGCCGGTCACCGATCTCCACCGCGGCCGAGGTGGACGAGGCGTTCCAGGCGGCGCTCACGGCGTCGCGCACGTGGAAGCGGACGACGCCCAAGGCCCGTCAGCTCGCACTGCTGCGGATCGCGGAGGCCGTCGAGGCGGCTCGGGACGAGCTCGTGGAGCTGCAGGCGCGGGACACCGGACAGGTCAAGGAGCACATCGCGACCGAGGAGATCGACCAAGGCGTCGACCAGCTGCGGTTCTTCGCCGGCGCCGCCCGGTTGCTCGAGGGCAAGGCGACGGGGGAGTACGTCGAGGGGCTGTCGTCGAGCATCCGCCGCGAGCCGATCGGCGTCGTGGCACAGGTGACGCCGTGGAACTACCCGTTCGCGATGGCGATCTGGAAGATCGCGCCCGCGCTGGCCGCCGGCAACACGATCGTCCTCAAGCCGAGCGACACGACGCCGCGGTCGACGGTGCGGCTGGCCGAGATCGCCGGTGACGTCCTGCCGCCCGGCGTCCTCAACGTCGTCAACGGCGACGCCGGGACCGGCCGGCTGCTGGTCGAGCACCCCGTCCCCGGGCTGGTCGCGATCACCGGGTCCGTGCGGGCGGGGATCGAGGTCGCGGTGTCCGCGGCACGGAACCTCAAGCGGGCCCACCTGGAGCTGGGCGGCAAGGCCCCGGCCGTCGTGTTCGCCGACGCCGACCTGGCCGCCGCGGCCGAGGGCATCGCGATGGGCGGGTTCTTCAACGCGGGCCAGGACTGCACCGCCGCGACGCGGGTCATCGCCCACGAGAGCGTCCACGACGAGCTGCTCCGCCTCCTCGTCGAGCAGGCGAAGGCTGCCGGCCCCGGTGCTCCGGACGACGCGGATGCGACGTACGGCGCGCTCAACAACGCGAACCACCTGGCCTCGGTCGAGCGGATGGTCGGCGGGATCGGCGACCACGCCCGCATCGAGGCGGGCGGCCGTCGCGTGGACCGTGACGGCTTCTACTTCGAGCCCACGGTGATCTCGGGGGTGCGGCAGGACGACGCGATCGTCCAGCAGGAGGTCTTCGGACCCGTGCTGACCGTCCAGGCGTTCGGCACCGAGGAGCAGGCCACCGAGCTCGCGAACGACGTCCCGTACGGGCTCGCGGCCAGCGTCTGGACGAAGGACCACGGGAGGGCGCTGCGGATGACCGCCGACCTCGACTTCGGCTGCGTGTGGGTCAACACGCACATCCCGTTCGTCTCGGAGATGCCGCACGGCGGCTTCGGCGCCTCGGGGCACGGCAAGGACCTGTCCGCGTACGGGCTCGAGGAGTACACGCGGGTCAAGCACGTCATGAGCAACGTGGAGGGCTGACCGGTGACGGACGAGCAGGTCGACGTGCTGGTGGTGGGGGCCGGGGCCACCGGCCTCTCCGCGGCGTACGCGCTGCAGCGGGCCGGGCGATCGGTGCTGGTGCTGGAGTCGCGCGACCGGGTCGGTGGGCGGCTGTGGACCGAGGAGGTCGACGGGGTCGACCTCGAGATCGGTGGGCAGTGGGTCTCGCCGGACCAGGAGGCGCTCCTGGCGATGCTCGACGAGCTGGGCCTCGAGACGTTCGAGCGGCACCGCGAGGGGGAGTCGGTCTATGTCGGCCTCGACGGCGAGCGTCGGACGTTCACCGGTGAGGTGCTGCCCGTCGCACCGGCCGTCGAGGCGGAGATGGACCGCCTGACCGAGCTGCTCGACGAGCTCTCGGCGCAGATGGACCCCGCCCGGCCTTGGGACATGCCCGGCGCCACCGAGCTCGACCACGTGACGTTCCGCGCCTGGCTCGACGAGCAGTGCGAGCACGAGGAGGCCCGCGACAACATCGCGATGTTCATCGCGCAGGCGATGCTGACCAAGCCCGCCCACACGTTCTCGGCGCTGCAGGCCGTCCACATGGCCGCGAGCGCGGGCAGCTTCAGCAACCTGGTCGACTCCGAGTTCATCCTCGACCGCCGCGTCATCGGCGGGCTGCAGCAGGTGCCGCTGCAGCTGGCCGCCCGGCTGGGCGACGCGGTCCGCACGGGACACGACGTCGAGAAGGTGTGCTGGCACGACGGGGGAGTGACGGTCGCGTGCGGCGACCTGACCGTCAGCGCCCGCCACCTCGTCCTGGCCATCCCGCCGACGGCGGTCACCCGGGTGAGGTTCGAGCCCCCGCTGCCTTCGGTCCAGCGCGAGACCCGCCAGCACCAGTCGTTCGGCCAGGTCATCAAGGTCCACGCGACGTACGAGACGCCCTTCTGGCGCGACGCGGGGCTCTCCGGGACGGCGTTCAGCCCCTACCTGACGGTCCACGAGGCGTACGACAACACCAACCACGACGAGGACCGCGGCACGCTGGTCGGGTTCGTGTCCGACGTGCAGGCCGATGCGGTGCTCGCGCTCGACGCCGACCAGCGGCGCGCGATCATCCTGGAGTCGCTGCAGACCTACTTCGGCCCCGAGGCGGCGTCCCCGCTCACGTACTTCGAGAGCGACTGGACCTCCGAGGAGCTCGGCAGCGGTGCGTACGGCTCGAGCTTCGACCTGGGCGGCCTGACCCGGTTCGGTCCCCGCCTGCGCGAGCCAGCAGGCCCCATCCAGATCGGCAGCTCCGACGTCGCAGGCCTGGGCTTCCAGCACGTCGACGGAGCGCTGCGCGTCGGCGCCCAGATGGCGCGTGCCATCACCGACCCCACCAGCTGACCAACCCCGACCCACGAGAGGTGCGACCCATGAACGTCACCCGATCCGAGCACGACCGCCTCCAGCAGTCGGCCAAGGACCACCTGGTGCTGCACTTCTCGAAGCAGGAGATCGACGACCTGCTGGTCCTGGACCGCGGGGAGGGACCGTACGTCTTCGACACCACGGGCCGCCGCTACATCGATGCCCTCTCGAGCCTGTTCTGCTCGCAGCTGGGCTACTCGTACGGCGAGGAGATGGCCGACGCCGCGCGGCGGCAGCTGACGTCCCTCGCATTCAACACGAGCTGGGGGACCTCTCACCCGGCCGCGATCGACCTGGCCGAGAGGATCTCCGACCTCGCACCGGCCGACGACTACCGGGTGTTCTTCACCGGCGGCGGCTCGGAGTCGGTCGAGGCCGCGTGGAAGATGGTGCGCGAGCACTTCATCGCGGTCGGCCAGCCGCAGCGCACCAAGGCGGTCGCGCGCGAGCGGGCGTACCACGGGGTGACGTTGGGAGCGCTGTCGTTCACCGGTGTGCAGCCGTTCAAGGAGGGCTTCGGCGCTCCACCCGTGGAGGTGGCGAGGGTCTCCAACACCAACGCGTTCCGAGCGCCGGACGCTCAGGACGAGGACGCGTTCTGCCGCCGTCTGCTGCAGGAGGTCGAGGACGCCGTCGTCGCGGCCGGTGCAGACGAGGTCGCGCTCATCATCGCCGAGCCCGTGCAGAACGCGGGCGGCTGCTTCACGCCCCCGGCGGGCTACTGGGCGGGCCTGCGACGGATCGCCGACACGTACGGCGCCCTGCTCATGGCCGACGAGGTCATCACCGGATTCGGCCGGATCGGGGAGTGGTTCGCGGTCTCGCGCGAGGACGTGGCGCCCGACCTCGTCACAGTCGCGAAGGGGCTCACCTCGGCGTACGCCCCGATGGGCGCGACCCTCGTCCGTGAGCGGGTCATCGCCCCGCTGGTCGAGCAGCGCAAGGTGTTCCGCCACGGCATCACGTTCGGCGGGCACCCCCTCAGCGCGGCGTTGGCGATGAAGAGCATCGAGATCATCGAGCGCGACCGGGTGCTCGAGAACGTCCGGGCGCAGGCGGATCCGCTGCGCGAGCGGCTCCACCACCTGCTGGAGCTCCCGATCGTCGGCGACGTCCGGGGCGCCGGCTTCTTCTGGGCGATGGAGCTGGTCAAGGACGACTCCGCGACCCGCTTCGACCAGGCCGAGCGCGACGACCTGCTGCGCGGCTTCCTGCCGGCCCGGTTGCGGGAGGCGGGGCTCATCGCACGCTGCGACGACCGCGGCGACGCGGTGCTCCAGATCGCGCCCCCGCTCATCAGCGACGCAGCGCTGCTGGACGACATCGCGGCCGGCCTGACCGACGTCCTGCGCGACGCCGGCAAGCACATGGGCGTGGGCTGACGCGGACGGACAATGAGGGGTTGGGGCAGCTGTGGCCACCCAAAACCCTCATCCTCGGTCCCGAGACCGGGGGACGTCAGCCGCTGACGGACTCCATCGCCTCGTCGAGCAGGCTCGCGAGCGGGACGTCGGGGTGGCTCGCCCAGGCGACCTGTGCGGCCTCGAAGCAGGCCAGGGCGCTGCCGGTGAGGGCCGCGGCCCGGGTGTCGGGGCCGGTGCGCCGTCGGCGGGCCGGCAGCCGGTCGGCCACGAGGGGGGTCAGCAGCTCGAGCCAGGTCGTGCGGCGCTCCTGCTGCGTCGCGCGCAGCGCCGGCTCGTCCCGCAGCATGACCTGCAAGGGACGAGCGACGTCCGCGTGGCTCTCCTGGAGCTCGACCAGGTGCTGGAAAGCGGCCCGCAGGGCCGGCCAGGCCGCCTCGTCGGACGGGCGGTCGCGCAGCGCCTGGGCGATCTGGTCGCCGGACTCGACGAGGCGTGACAGGACCAGCTCGTCCTTGCCGGTGAAGTAGCGGAAGAACGTCCGGCGCGACATCCCGGCGGCCTCGGCGATCTGGTCGATGGTCGTGGCCTCGAACCCCTGCCGGGCGAAGAGTCGCCAGGCCTGGCGCGAGACCTCGTCGCGCACCGCTGCGCGCGCGTGGTCACGCAGCGTCATCTCACCGGACATGTCGCCACCCTATCTGTCGTGCCTTGATTGGCACCGAGTGTCAGGTTGGGCATAAGGTGTCCGAGTTCGTACGCCCTGCCCGTGGAAGAAGTGATCGATGACCGACCAAGACCTCGCGGCCCAGCAGCCGCCCGTGCGCGCCTCCTCCCGGCGGGCGACGCTCGAGCTCGTGTTCGTGGGGCTGGGTGCACTGGTCGTCGCGCTGTCGCAGTCCCTGCTGATCCCGGTGCTCTCGATCCTGCCGGCCGAGCTCGACACCTCTGCCAGCAACGTCAACTGGTTGCTGACCTCGACCCTGCTCGCGGCGGCCGTCTCGGTGCCGATCATGGGGCGCCTCGGCGACATGTTCGGCAAGCGCCGGCTGCTGCTGGTGGCGGTCGGCGCCCTGGTCGTCGGCTCCCTGCTGACCGCCGTCACCGACAACATCGGCCTGCTCATCGCCGGCCGGGCGATCCAGGGCTGCGCCGCAGCCGCGATCCCGCTCGGCATCAGCCTGCTCGCGGCGGTCCTGCCGCGCGAGAAGGTCGGCTCGGCCATCGCGCTGGTCAGCGCGATGCTCGGCATCGGCGGCGCGCTCGGCCTGCCGATCGCGGGCCTCGTCGCCGAGCACGCCGACTTCCACGTGCTGTTCTGGATCACGTTCGGCGCCGGCCTCATCGCCTTCGTCGGCATCCTCACCATCGTCCCGGAGGCTCCGGGACGCAGTGGCGGGCGCGTCGACGTGATCGGCGCCGTGCTGCTCGCCGCCGCGCTCATCTGCCTGCTGCTGCCGCTCTCGCAGAGCTCGGCCTGGGGCTGGGGCGACTCCCGCATCTGGGTCCTGCTGGCGATCTCGGCGGTCCTGGTCGCGGTCTTCGGGTTCAGCCAGATGCGGATCAACGACCCGCTCGTCGACCTGCGCGCCCTCGGTCGTCGTCCCATCGTGCTGACCAACATGGCCTCGATCCTGTTCGGGTTCGCGCTGTTCGCCTCGTTCATCGGCACCGCCTCGTACGTCGAGGCACCCGAGTCGACCGGGTACGGGTTCGGCTCGAGCCTGCTCGTGGGCGGGCTGGCGATGCTGCCCGGCGGCATCGCGATGCTGCTGCTCTCCCCGGTCGCGGCCAAGCTGATCGAGCGGCGTGGCGCTCCGCAGACGCTCGCCCTCGGCGCCGTCATCGTGGCCGCCGGCTTCCTCATGCGGATCGTCGTCCACGACTCGCTGTGGCAGGTCATCGTCGGCTCCGCGATCGTGGGCGCCGGAACGGGGATCGGCTACGCCGCGATGCCGGCGCTGATCAACGCCCACACGCCGGGCAACGAGATCGCTTCGGCCAACGGCCTCAACACCTTGTTCCGCAGCCTCGGCAGCTCGCTGGCCAGTGCGATCGGCGGCAGCATCCTGGCAGCCAACACGGTGATCCTGGGCAACATCGCCGCGCCGTCGTTGTCGGCCTATCAGCAGCTGTTCGCGATCTGCGGCGGTGCGGCGGTCCTGGCCGCGGTGCTGGTGCTGCTCATCCCGCATCGCCCCACGGCGTCGCAGAGCCACTGACCCCTTCCTGGTCGCCGGCGGTCCGTCAGACGGTGCCGGCGATCAGGAAGCCGCTGCCGGACTTCTCGAGCTGGAGGGTGACCGCCTCGGAGCGCCGGTCGCCCTTGAAGTCGTACGAGTACGTGTACGAGACGCGCATCGACGCCGGGTCGGCAGACACCTGCTCGACGGCGAGGTTGGCGACGTCGCCCCAGAAGCCCTTGTACCCCTTGAGGCCGTCGCTGGCCCGTTGGTAGTCCGGGGTCAGCATCGTGAAACCGGCGTCGGGATCGTTGCTCGCCGTCGCCAGGTAGTCCGCCGCGAACCCTTCCATCGCCTCGGCCGTCACCCTGTCGCCGGCGGGCTGCGGGTCGTCCTTGGCGGGTGCAGACCCGGAGTCCTTCGAGGGGGTCCCGGCCGCCGCAGCGGGCGGGTTGCCGGCCGGCTCGTCGCGCAGACCGACGAACGCGATGACGGCGAGCAGGGCAGCGACGGCGCCCGCGGCGACCAGCCAGGGCGCGCGGGACCCACCGGGCCGGGCAGGGCGTCGGGCGCGGGTCGGCGTCGGGCGCGACTCCCTCGCCGGCTCCACTGGTGGGGCCACCGGCCGCTCCAGCGGGCGGAACGCGGTCGTGGCCGTCGGCTCGGGCGCTGCCGCGAAGGCGTCGAATCCCTGCGTCGCGTCGAGGTCGTGGGCGGGCTCGGCGCCGGTCTGGGCGGCCACGGCCTGCTCGACCGCGGCCATCGTCGGTCGTGCGTCCGGGTCGTGCTGCATCATGGCGGCGACGAGCGCTGCGAGCGGGCCACCGACGTCCAGGGCCGGCGGTGCCTCGTGCACGATGCGATACATGGCGCCGAGCACGTTGTCGCCCACCGCGTAGGGCGGCTGACCCGCCAGGGCGTGGAACACGGTCGCACCGAGCGACCACACGTCGCTCGCGGCCGTCGCCGTGCGCCCGCTCGCGACCTCGGGCGACAGGTAGGCGGGCGAGCCCGTCACCAGGCCCGTCTGGGTCAGGGATGCGTCGGCCTGCGCGCGGGCCACGCCGAAGTCCGACAGCTTCGCGACACCGTCGTGGGTCAGCAGGATGTTGGACGGCTTGACGTCCCGGTGGACGATGCCGTGCTCGTGGGCCGCCGCGAGGGCCCCGGCGACCTGCTCGACCAGGGGCGCGAGCTCGTCCGGGTCCAGGGTGCCGCGCGTCGCGATGAGGCCGGCGAGGGTGGGGCCGTCGACGTGCTCCATGACGAGCCACTGGTGGCCGCCGTCGTCGACGAGGTCGTACACCGCGACGACGTTCTGGTGGTTGATCCGCGCGGCCAGGTGGGCCTCGCGCTCGGCACGCTGCAGGTCGGGCTCGCCACCGCCGTGCCCCATGCCGATCTGCTTGACCGCGACGATCCGGTCGAGCACGACGTCGCGGCCCAACCACACCGCGCCCATGCCGCCCCGACCGATCTCATGATCGAGCTCGTACCTGTCCGCGAGCATCCGACCTCCTGTCCTCGACCATCCAAACTAGGCGGTGCGCGGTGATGGCGCTCGGTCGGCCGCCGAATCGCGTCAGGCCGTGCGGAACGAGGGCGACCGGGTCGGGCCCTCGTCCGCGCCCTTGCGCAGCATCGGCAGGACGCGCGGCGGCACGAGCTCGGACAGCACGATGACGCTGGTCGACCGGGCCACCGAGCCGGACTGGCTGATGTGCAGCAGCGTGTCCTTGAGGTCCTCGTGCGAGGTCGCGGCGATCTTGCAGACGACATCGGCGTTCCCGCTCGTGATGTACGCCTCCAGGACGTTGGGCAGCGAGTCCAGCTCGGCGGTCACGGCGTCGAGCGAGCCCTGCACGATCTCGAGGGTCACGAACGCCAGGACCGGGTGGCCGGCCGCGACGAGGTCGACGTCGGGCCCGTACCCCGTGATGACGCCGGCCTCCTCGAGCTTGGCCAGACGGGACTGGACCGTCGCCCGGGCGACGCTCGTCAGGCGCGACAGCTCAAGGTCCCCGACGCGAGGATGGGTGTGCATCGCCTCGACGAGGGCGACATCGAGCTGGTCCATCGGGACTCCATCCAGTCATTCTGCCTAGTCAGATCACCTCATGGTGCACCCAGATGCCATCTTTGACCACCTTCGAATGGGCCGGTTGTCCACGCCACCCGCATGGGGTGTGCTGTGTCACATGACCATCGACCTCACAGACGCCGAGCGTCTCGCCGATCTCGACCTCGCCCAGCTGCAGCAGCTCGTCGGCCTGGTGGAGCACGACCCGACCACCGACCCGTTCCCGGTGACCGGCTGGGACGCCGTCGTGTGGGCGGTCGGCAACGCGACGCAGTCGGCGCACTTCTACATGACCGCGTTCGGCATGGACCTCGTGGCGTACTCGGGGCCGGAGACCGGCAACCGCGACCACCACGCGTACGTCCTGGAGAGCGGCGCCGTGCGGTTCGTCCTGCGTGGCGGCGTGGCCCCGGACAGCCCGGTCCTCGACCACCACCGCCTGCACGGTGACGGCATCACCGACATCGCGCTCGAGGTCCCCGACGTCGACGTCTGCATCGATCACGCCCGCGCCGAGGGCGCGACCATCCTCGAGGAGCCGCACGACGTCAGCGACGAGCACGGCACCGTCCGGATCGCGGCCATCGCAGCGTACGGCGACACCCGCCACACCCTGGTGGACCGCAGCGGCTACGACGGGCCGTACCTGCCCGGGTACGTGGCCCGCACCTCCTCGCTGGTGCGTGCCGCCGACGCGCCGAAGCGCATCTTCCAGGCGCTCGACCACGTCGTCGGCAACGTCGAGATCGGCCGGATGGACGACTGGGTGGACTTCTACAACCGCATCATGGGCTTCACCAACATGGCCGAGTTCGTCGGCGACGACATCGCGACGGAGTACTCGGCGCTGATGAGCAAGGTCGTGGCCAGCGGCAACCACCGGGTGAAGTTCCCGCTCAACGAGCCGGCGATCGGCAAGAAGAAGTCGCAGATCGACGAGTACCTCGAGTTCTACCGGGGCCCCGGCGCCCAGCACCTGGCCCTCGCGACGAACGACATCCTGCAGACCGTGGACCGGTTGCGGGCCGCCGGGATCGAGTTCCTCGCGACGCCGGACTCGTACTACACCGACCCGGCGCTGCGGGAGCGCATCGGCGAGGTGCGGGTGCCGATCGAGGAGCTGCAGTCCCGCGGCATCCTGGTCGACCGCGACGAGGACGGCTACCTGCTGCAGATCTTCACCAAGCCGATCGGGGACCGGCCCACCGTGTTCTTCGAGCTGATCGAGCGGCACGGCTCGCTGGGCTTCGGCAAGGGCAACTTCCAGGCGCTGTTCGAGGCGATCGAGCGCGAGCAGGCCCGCCGTGGGAACTTCTAGGCCCAGGAAGTCCTGACCGTGGCCCACTACCGCACCGCCGGCAGCGTCCCGCCCAAGCGGCACACCCAGCACCGTGCCCCGGACGGGGCGCTGTACCGGGAAGAGCTGATGGGGGAGGAGGGATTCTCCTCGGACTCCTCGCTGCTGTACCACCGCGGCGTGCCGTCGGCGATCGTGGACGCCCGGCGCTGGGACCTGCCCGACCACACCACGACGCCCAACGAGCCCCTCCTGGCCCGGCACCTGTCGCTGCACGACCTGTTCGACGACGGGGGACGGCGGGACCTGGTCACCAGCAGGCGGCTGGTCCTGGCCAACGCCGACGTCCGCATCTCGTACGTCGTGGGGGCCGAGACGTCGCCGCTGTACCGCAACGCCACCGGCGACGAGTGCGTGTTCATCGAGGACGGCTCGGGGACCCTCGAGACGGTGTTCGGGCACATCGACTTCGGTCCCGGCGACTACCTGATCGTCCCGCGGGCGACGACCCACCGCTGGGTGCCGGCCGAAGGTGGCGTGCGGGCGTACTGCATCGAGGCGAACAGCCACATCTCACCGCCGCGCCGCTACCTGTCGAGGTACGGGCAGCTCCTCGAGCACGCGCCCTACTGCGAGCGCGACCTGCGCGGACCGGGTGAGCCGGAGCTCCGCGAGGAGAGCGACGTCGAGGTGCTCATCAAGCACCGGGGGTCCGGACCGCTCGGGCTGGCCGGATCGGTGCACGTCGTGCCGCAGCACCCGTTCGACGTGATCGGGTGGGACGGCTGCCTGTACCCGTACGCGTTCAACGTCAGGGACTTCGAGCCGATCACGGGGCGGGTGCACCAGCCGCCGCCGGTGCACCAGGTGTTCGAGGGGGCGAACTTCGTGATCTGCAACTTCGTGCCGCGCAAGGTCGACTACCACCCGCTGGCGATCCCGGTGCCGTACTACCACTCCAACGTGGACTCCGACGAGGTCATGTTCTACGTCGCCGGCGACTACGAGGCGCGCAAGGGGTCGGGCATCGGGCGTGGCTCGGTGTCGCTGCACCCCGGCGGCCACTCGCACGGTCCGCAGCCGTCCGCGATCGAGGCCAGTCTTGGCGCGGAGTCGTTCGACGAGCTCGCAGTCATGGTCGACACGTTCCGTCCGCTCGAGCTCGGCGAGGGTGGGCGGGCCTGCGACGACGGCCGCTACGCCTGGTCGTGGTCCCGGTGAAAGACCCGCGACTGGCGCAAAACGGTCCGCGACTGGCGCAGAGTGAAGAAAGTGGGACGGCGTGTCGTGCACAACTGCGCCACTCGCGGTCCGGGGTGCGCCACTCGCGGTTCGGGGTGCGCGGGTGACGGACTTCGGACGGGCGACGCTGCCGTACTGCTCGTTCGTCCGCCCGGGGGAGGAGCGCGCACGCGTGGGCGTCGGGGTCGGCACGGACGTCCTCGACCTCACGGCGGCGTCGGCGGCACGGGGGCACGTCCACGCAGGGCTGTTCGCGGCCGGGTCGCTCGACCCGTTGCTGGCCGCCGGCCCCCTGGCCTGGCACGAGGTGCGGACGTTCGTCGCGGCCAGTCTCGACGCGTTCGCGGAACACCTGTCGCCGGCGGCCGGGGTCGAGCTCGTGCTGCCGTTCACGGTGGCGGACTACGTCGACTTCTACGCCTCCGAGCACCACGCGACCAACGTCGGTCGGCTGTTCCGGCCGGACGGGGCCGCGCTGACGCCGAACTGGAAGCACCTGCCGATCGGGTACCACGGCCGCGCCGGGACGGTCGTGGCCTCCGGGACACCCGTCCGGCGGCCGTCGGGGCAGACCCGCGGGCACGACGGCACGATCGCGTTCGGCCCGACCGCCAAGCTCGACATCGAGGCGGAGATCGGCTTCGTGGTGGGGGCCGGCTCGACGCTCGGCGAACCGGTGCCGACGTCGTCCTTCGACGACCACGTCTTCGGGATCTGCGTCGTGAACGACTGGTCGGCGCGCGACGTCCAGGCCTGGGAGTACGTCCCGCTGGGCCCGTTCCTCGGCAAGTCGTTCGCCACCTCGGTGTCGCCCTGGGTGGTGCCGCTCGCGGCGCTGGCGGGAGCCCGGGTCGACCCGCCACGCCAGGACCCGGAGCCGCTCGCGTACCTGCAGGACGAGGACGCGTGGGGGCTCGACCTCGAGCTCGAGGTGATCGTCAACGGCACCGTCCTGTCACGGGCACCGTACGCGCAGATGTACTGGACGCCCGCGCAGATGCTCGCGCACCTGACCGCGAACGGAGCGGCTCTGCGGCCGGGTGACCTGTTCGCCTCCGGCACCGTCAGCGGGCCCGAGCAGGGTCAGCGGGGATCGTTGCTCGAGCTGTCCTGGAACGGCTCGCATCCCGTGCTGCTCGACGACGGCTCGTCCCGGTCGTTCCTGCTGGACGGCGACCGGGTCACGATCGCGGCCAGCGCCAGGCTGGCCGGCGGACGACGCATCGCCCTCGGCCAGGTCGACGGGCAGGTCGTCGCCTGACGTCAGCCCTCGGGATCGGGCTGCGTCTCGGGTGCCGGCTCCCGGTCGGGCTCCTGGCCGGGCTCCGGCGTGGGCAGCACCTCGGGGAAGGCCGGGTCCGGCATGTCGGGGGTCTCGGGACGGCTCGGCTCGTCCTCCTCGGGCAGGGCGGGCTCGGGGGGTGCGACGGTCATTGGGTCCTCCTCGATGGTCGTGCGCCCCGCGTACCCGGCGAGCCGGTCGTCAATCACGTGGACTCGGCGCGGCCGCCTTGATTGGATGGGCGGATGTCGTTGCGTCTGCCTGCCGGTCTCACCGAGCGTCCACTGACGATGGCGGACGCGCCCGAGGTGACGGGGGTGCTGGCGGCGTCCGAGCGGCACTTCGTCGGGGAGGCCTTCATCGACGAGTCCGACGTGATCGGCATGTGGTCGACGGAAGGACGCGACCTGGCGACGGACACGCTGGCGGTGCTGGACGACGGCAGGATCGTCGCCGGTGCCGAGGTGAACACCCGCCGGCACCTCCTCGTGGAGGTGCTCCCGTCGCACCTGGGCCGCGGCATCGGCACGGCGCTGGCCGACTGGGCCGAGGGGCTGGCCCGTGGTCGAGGCTGGGAGGTCGCGGAGCAGCAGATCGCGAGCGCGGACACCGCGGGGGCGGAGATCCTGGCCGCTCGCGGCTACGAGCGCGTGTCGGGCGAGTGGGTGCTGCGGCTCGACGAGGATGCGCCGTTGCGGCGTCACGCGCTGCCGGCGGACGTCGTGATCCGCCCCTTCGAGCCGGCGGACGCACGAGCGGTGCACACGGTGGTCGTCGACGCCTTCGCCGAGTGGGAAGGGCAGTTCCGTCTCGCGTACGAGGACTGGCACACGCGCCACGTGGAGCGTGACGGCGCGGACACGTCGCACTGGCGGGTGGCGACCGCGGCGGGCGAGGTCGTGGGTGCGGCAGTCGTGCACGACAGCGACGGCGCGACCTGGGTGCACCAGCTCGCGGTCCGTGCGGACCACCGCGGTCAGGGGATCGCGCAGGGGCTCCTCGCGGAGGCCTACGACGCAGGACGACGCCGCGGCTGCCTCACGGGCGAGCTCGCGACGTCGTCACGATCGGGCGCGCTGCCGCTCTACGAGCGCCTCGGAATGCGCGTCGTCGGCGAGTTCGAGTCGTGGCAGCTGCGTCTTGGTCAGCCCTGACGGGCCTTCAACCGGGGGTTGTCGCGGTTGATCACGAACGTGCGTCCGTGACGCCGGACGACCTGCGAACCGGCCTGGTTCTTGAGCGAGCGAAGTGAGCTGCGGACCTTCATGGGATGTCCTTTCGTCTGTCGGAGAAACCGACACACATGACAACCGTTGTCAGTCAGCGGCTATTCCCAGCTGCCGCCGCGACCCTGCTTGAGGGAGCCGCGTCGCTTCTTCTCGTCCAGGCGGCGACGCTGCGAGGACCGGCTCGGCTTGGTGGCCCGACGCGGACGGTCCGGGACGATCGCCCGCCCGACGAGCTCCTCCAGGCGGACGCGCGCGGCTTCGCGGTTGCGGTGCTGCGAGCGGTACTGCGACGACACCACCGTGATCGTGCCGTTGACCAGCCGGTTGCTCAGCCTGGTTGCGGCGAGCTCCTTCTGGGCGGGGGAGAGCGCGGTGGTGTCGGCCAGCGACCAGATCAGCTCGACGCGGGTGTCCGTGGTGTTGACGTGCTGTCCGCCCGCGCCGGAGGAGCGAGAGAACCTCCAGGTCATCTCGCTCTCGGGCAGGTTCAGGCGTCCGTCATGACTCATCGTCCGCCAGTATGCGGTACATGGCCTTGCGGGCGTCCTCGACCACCGCTGTGGCCTTCTCCTGCTGGGCGGGCGTGCCGACCTGCGCGACCTGCTTCCAGGCCACGACGAACCCCTTGAGGCTCGTCGAGAGGTCGTGCATCTCGCGGCGCTGGTCGGCGCGGTCGTCCTCCCACGGGGTGCCGAGCTGCTCGCGATGCTCCGCGACGTACGCGTCGCCTTCCTCGGTCAGCGTCGCGGTCTTGCGGCCGTCGACGCGCTGGAACGTGAGGAGTCCTTCGTCCTCGAGCTGCTGGAGCACGGGGTAGATCGAGCCGGGGCTGGGTGACCAGGATCCCTCGCTCCGCTCGCCGATCTCCTGGATGAGCTGGTAGCCGTGCTTGGGCCCCTCCGCGAGGAGGAGCAGGGCCGCGGCGCGGACGTCGCCGCCGCGACCGCCGCGACGCCGGCCACGGGGGCGGCCGGGGCCGCCGAACCCGGGGCCGAAGTCGGCGCCGAACCCGCGGTCCTGATGGTGCCTGCCGCGGCGGCGATCGGCCGGGCGGCGAGTGTCTGAGAAGTCGTTGCTTCGCATGGGGTGACCCACTTTCTCTACAACCGACATGTTGTCGATATCTAAACGATATATCGGCAACGTGTCGGCGTCAAGAAGGTGGTCAGCCGCCGGCGACGTAGCTGCTGAGCTGGTCGCGCTCGAACTCGAGCTGTTCCATGCGGTGCTTGACCGCGTCGCCGATGCTGAGGACGCCGATCAGCCGGCCGTCCTGGAGCACGGGCACGTGACGGATGCGGTGCTCGGTCATGATCGCCATCAGGCTGCCGAACGAGTCGTCCGGCGAGCAGGTCCGCACGTCGGTCGTCATGATGTCCGCCACCGCCATGTCGCGCGCGTTCTCGGCCCCGCGCAGCTTGCGGACGATGTCGCGCTCGGACACGATGCCGAGCATCTGGTCGCCGTCGGCGCTCACCACCAGGGCGCCGACGTTGAGCTCTGCGAGCCGGTCCATCAGCTCGCGGACCGTGGCATCGGGGGCGATCGTGTAGACCGCGTCGCTCCCCTTGGACGACAGGACCTCGTTCACGCGCATCGGAGACTCCATTCCTGGGTTCCCCGCACTGTAACCCCGGTCACACCCCGGGGGCGAGCATCACGAGGACTCGTCGGCCGGTTCCCGTGCGAAGTCGAACGTGCGGACGTTGTCGCGCTCGGGCGGCCCGGACTCGTCCTCGGGCTCGTCGGTCCACGACCGGTCCGGCGGCCCCTGGTCCGGGAAGTGCCCCAGGTACGCCATCGCGGCGTCGTGCAGGCGCGTGTTGGTGGCCAGGGCGTTGTCGCCCCAGGGCCCGGGCGCACCGGCGAGGCTCGTGAACGTGCCCCCGGCCTCGCGGACGATGACGTCGAGCGCGGCCATGTCCCAGATCTTGAGCTCGGGCTCGGCAGCGATGTCGACGGCGCCCTCCGCGAGCAGCATGTACGACCAGAAGTCGCCGTAGGCGCGGGTCCGCCAGCAGCGGCGCATCAGCGCGGCGAACGCCTCGCCGCGGCCGATCACGTCCCAGCCGCCGAGCGAGGCGTACGACAACGAGGCGCTCTCGAGGTCGGACACCCGCGAGACCTGGATCTGGCGCGACGACATGAGCGACTTGCCCGTGAAGGCACCGGTGCCCTTGCTGGCCCACCAGCGACGGCCGAGGGCGGGTGCGGACACGCAGCCGGCGACGATCTCGCCGTCCTCCTCCAGGGCGATGAGGGTGGCCCACACAGGGACGCCGCGGACGAAGTTGGAGGTGCCGTCGATCGGGTCGATGATCCAGCGCCGTCCGCCGGGACCGTTCGTGCCCTCGTCCTCGCCCTGCTCCTCGCCGAGCACGACGTCCCGGCCGCGGGCGGACTTGAGGGTGCGCCGTACGGCGGCCTCGACGGCCTGGTCGGACTCGGTCACGTACGTCATGTCCGGCTTCGTGTCGACCTGGAGATCGACCGCGAGGAAGCGTTCCATCGAGAGGTTGTCAGCGTTGTCGGCGAGCACGTGTGCGAGGCGCAGGTCGTCGTTGTACGAGTGAGCCATGGCCCTCAGGGTACGGCGTTCGCAGTCCGAATCCGCCGTCGGCACACGGAACGGCCGTGCCTAGTACTCGTCCTTCTGGTCACGGCTGGCCAGGATGCGCCGGAACGACTCGACCCGCGCGGCCGCCAAAGTGCCGTCCGCGACCGCCACGTCGAGCGCGCACTCGGGCTCGGTCGCGGAGTGCAGGCACCCGCGGGGGCAGCCGCGAGCGACCTCCTGCAGGTCGGGAAAGGCCTTGATGATGTCGTCGACCTCGACGTGGGCGAGGCCGAACGAGCGGATGCCGGGGGTGTCGATGATCCACCCGCCGAACGGCAGCTCGAGGCTGATCGCGGACGTCGAGGTGTGCCGGCCGCGTCCGGTCACCGCGTTGACGTAGCTGACCGACCGGCGGGCATCGGGCACGAGCGCGTTGACGAGCGTGGACTTGCCGACCCCGCTGTGTCCGACGAGGACGCTCGTGCGGTCGCGCAGGGCGTCCCGCACGGCGTCGAGGTCGCCGTCCTGCCGGGTCACCAGGACGCGCACACCCAGCGGCTCGAACATCGCGACGATCTCGTCGGGCGAGCCGAGGTCGGACTTGGTGAGGCAGACGAGCGGCTCCATGCCGGCGTCGAACGCGGCCACGAGACACCGGTCGATGAGCCCCGCACGCGGCGGCGGGTCAGCCAGGGCGGCGACGATGACGAGCTGGTCGGCGTTGGCCACGATGATGCGCTCGATCGGGTCGTCGTCGTCCGCCGTGCGACGCAGCACCGTGCGCCGCGGCATGACCTCGACGATGCGGGCCAACGAGCCCTCGTCGCCGCTGATGTCGCCGACGACCCGGACCTCGTCGCCGACGATGACGCCCTTGCGGCCGAGGTTGCGCGACTTCATCGCGGTGATCACGCGGGTGCCCCTCGCGCCGGTCGACGGCTCGTCCAGCGTGACGGTGTACCGGCCGCGGTCGATCGTCACGACGCGGGCGGTGGCCGCCTCGTCGTAGTTGGGCCGCACCTTCGTCCGGGGTCGCGTGTGACGACGGGGGCGCTCGAACCGGGCGTGCTCGTCGTCCTGGCGTGCCATCGCGTCAGACCTTCGCCGGCGCGGTCATCAGGCGTTCCCAGACGGGGGCGAAGTTGGGGTAGGTCTTGATCGTCGTGACGACGTTCTCGACCAGGAGGTCGGGCACCCGCAGACCGAGGACCACCGCGGCGTGGGCCATGCGGTGGTCGTCGTACGTCCGGAAGGTGTCGCCGTGCAGCGGTCGCGGCCGGATGAGCAGGCCGTCTTCGAGCTCCTCCGCGTCCCCGCCGAGACGGTTGATCTCGGTGACCAGCGCGGCCAGGCGGTCGGTCTCGTGGCCCCGCAGGTGCGCGACTCCGGTGAGGCGCGAGGGCGTGGTCGCGAGGGCGGCCATCGCGGCGATGACCGGTGTCAGCTCGCCGACGTCGTGCAGGTCGAGCTCGACACCGGTCAGCTCGGGCCCGGCCGCGAAGACCAGGTCGGCGCCGTCGGGGGTGACCGTGCCGCCGAACGCCGGGACGATGTCGCGCCACGCGTCGCCGGCCTGGTCGGTGTCGCGGGGCCAGCTGCGGATGCGGACCTCGCCGCCGGTGACCAGCGCGCCCGCGATGAACACGCCGGCGTTCGACAGGTCGGGCTCGATCTCGACGTCGAGCGCGTCGATCGTGCCGGGGTGGACGACCCAGCGCGCCGGCTCGTCGGTGTCGACGCGGACGCCGCGGCGGCGCAGCTCGGCGACCGTCATCTCGATGTGCGGCATCGACGGCAGCGTCCCGCCGGTGTGGCGCAGGTCGAGCCCCTGCTCGAAACGGGCACCCACGAGCAGCAGCGCCGAGACGAACTGGCTCGACGCGGACGCGTCGACCTCGACGGTCCCGCCGGGCACCCGGCCGCTCCCGTGCACCGTGAACGGCAGCGCGCCGCGGCCGCCGTCGTCGACCTCGACGCCGAGACTGCGGAGCGTCGCGATCGTGGTGGCCATCGGGCGGACGCGCGCGTGCTCGTCGCCGTCGAAGGTGACCGGGGCGTCGCCGAGGGCGGCGAGCAGGGGGACGAACCGCATGACGGTGCCGGCCAGGCCGCAGTCGACCGTCACCGGATCGGCCCCGGTCGAGCGGGCCGGCGTGACGGTCCACGTCATGCCGTCGCGCTCGATCGTGGCACCGAGCGTCGTGAGCGCGGCCGCCATCAGGTTCGTGTCCCGCGAGCCGAGAGGTCGGGTGATGACGGACGGCCCGTCGCCCAGGGCAGCGAGGATCAGGACGCGGTTGGTCAGCGACTTCGAGCCGGGAACGAGGACCTCGCCGACGAACGGCGTGTCACGGTGGGGCGCGAGCCAGGGGAGCGGGTCAGTCATCGCCGCCAGCCTATCGGTCCGTGCGGGGATGCTGCCGGACGTCAGCTGCGGATGTGGTCCAGCTGGTCCGCGACCGATGCCGCGGCGTCCGTCATCTTGTCCTTCGCACGACGCACGAGGATCTTCTTGTGCGGGTCGGGGTCGAGCGTCGCCATGAGCAGGCCACCGGTCAGCGCCATGTTCTTCATGAAGTGGATGCGCTGGTTGGTGCGCGCCGCCGGGTCGTTCTCGTCCCAGTAGCGGTGGCCGGCCGCGGTCGTGGGCGGCAGCGACACCGCGAGCACCAACGCCGAGAGCCGGGGGAGGTGTCCGGTGGCCAGTCCCAGCCCGGCGACCAGGTGCACCGCACCGTTGACACGGGTCAGGTTCGAGCCGTTGACCGGGATCTGCGGGGCCACCTTCTTGATGAGGTCGGCCACCGGCTGCGCCTTCGCGGCACGCGGACCGGGCTGCTTGAGCGCCATCGCCCCGCCGTGGATGAACAGCGAGGCAAGCATCGGACGCGCCACCATGCGCAAGAGGGTCATGGACCATTCATACCGGACCCGCGTGCGGGGCATCCTGTCCGTGCCCTGTGGCACGCTGGTCGCATGTGCGGGCGCTACGCGACGACCCAGACCTCGGCCACCCTCCACCAGGCCTTCGAGGTCGACCTGGCGAACTCGTTCGTCGAGCTCGAGGCCGACTACAACATGGCGCCGACCAAGCTCGCGCCCGTGGTCATCGGACGCCGTGAGGACACCGCGGAGTCGTCCGCGCGTCCCCAGCGCGAGCTGCTCACCGCCCGGTGGGGCCTCATCCCCAGCTGGGCCAAGGATCCCTCGATCGGCAACCGGCTGATCAACGCCCGGTCCGAGACGGTCGCGGAGAAGCCCGCGTTCAAGAAGGCGTTCGCGCGGCGGCGGGCGCTCGTCCCCGCCGACGGCTACTACGAGTGGTACGCCGGCGAGCCCGCCGAGGGCAGGAAGAAGCCCACGAAGCAGCCGTTCTACATCACGCCCAAGGACGGGTCTGTCCTCGCGATGGCAGGACTCTACGAGTTCTGGAAGGACCGCGAGGACGGCGAGTGGGTCATCAGCTACACGATCCTCACCACGACCGCCGAGGACGCCGTGGGACACGTCCACGAGCGCATGCCGTTGTTCCTCGAGCCCGAGGCGTACGACGCCTGGCTCGACCCCGCGCCGCGCGCCACCGACGAGCTGCTCGGGCTGCTGATCCCGGCCGCCCCGGGACGCCTGGACGCCTACCCGGTCTCGACCGCCGTCAACAACGTCCGCAACAACGGACCCGAGCTGATCGCCCCGCTCGCCGCGGAATAGCAGCACCCCTCCGGCGGTTGTACATTGCAGGAGGTCAGATGCTGACACATGCACGACAGAACAGCTCATCGATCACGCCACTGCGCCCGCGTACGGTTCCGGGAGTAGGCTGGGAGGCGATGACCGTCACCCCAGAAACCCCTGACATCCCCGACGCGCGGGAGACCGAGACCCCGGAGCAGCAGCAGGCTCGCTTCGAGGCCGACGCCCTGCCGTTCCTGGATCAGCTGTATTCCGCTGCGCTGCGCATGACGCGCAACCCGCACGACGCCGAGGACCTCGTCCAGGAGACCTTCTCGAAGGCGTTCAGCGCCTTCCACCAGTTCAAGCCGGGCACCAACCTCAAGGCGTGGCTGTACCGCATCCTCACCAACACGTACATCAACTCGTACCGCAAGAAGCAGCGCCAGCCGCAGCAGGTCACTGACGAGATCGAGGACTGGCAGATCGCCCGCGCGGAGTCGCACGGCTCCTCGGGCCTGAAGTCGGCCGAGATGGAGGCGCTCGAGCACCTGCCCGACAGCGACGTCAAGGACGCGCTGCAGGCGCTGCCGGAGGACTTCCGCTACGCGGTGTACCTCGCGGATGTCGAAGGCTTCCCCTACAAGGAGATCGCGGAGATCATGGACACGCCGATCGGCACCGTGATGTCCCGGCTGCACCGAGGGCGGCGGCTGCTGCGCGAGATGCTGGCCGACTACGCGCGTGACCGTGGGATGGCAGTGACGGGAGCAGGTGACAAGGCATGAGCACGAGCAACTGTGAGGGACCCGACTGCGAGAAGGCCCTCGAGAACCTCTATCTGTTCATCGACCACGAGATCGACACCGCGAGCTGTGCCGAGATCCAGAACCACATCGACGAGTGCACGACGTGCCTCAGCGAGTACGACCTCGAGCGCGTGGTCAAGAGCCTCGTCTCCCGCTCGTGCTCGGAGGTGGCCCCCGAGCCCCTGCGCGACAAGGTGCTGATGTCGATCCGCACCGTCCAGGTCACGATCACCGAGCAGAAGCAGGCCTAGCTCCCGGTCCCACCACGACCGGAACGAAGAAATCCCCGTCCGATGGACGGGGATTTCTCATGTGCTGCTGGATTCACGCGTTGGGGCGCTTTCCGTGGTTGGCGCCCTTCTTGCGGCGTGCGCGACGCTTGCGGCCGGTCTTGCCCATGGTGTTCCTCCTCGAAAGTCGATGCCTCAGTCTCCCACAGGCGTGATCCGGGACAGAAATCGCTCCCGGTCCACGACGACACGACGCACCTCGCCGCTGGCCAGGAGGGCCCCGGAGGCGTCCTGGGCGACGACCTGGAAGCGGATGAGGCGGCCGTCGGTGTGCACGACCGTGGCGGTCGCGGTCACCTCGGCGCCGACCGGGCTCGCGGCCAGGTGCTCGATCTCGACCCGGGTGCCCACGCTCGTGCGATCCACCGGCAGGTCGAGGGCGGCACACGTGGCCTCCTCGAGCCAGGCCAGGACGCGGGGTGTCGCCAGCACGTCCAGGTCGCCCGAGCCCAGCGCCGCCGCCGTGTCCGCGGTGGTGACCGTGTGGGTGACGCTCGCCGAGTCCATCCTGCGACCCTAGTGGACCTCCACGCGCTGGATCACGACGCCGCCGAACCGGGCCTCGTCGATCGTGCACTCGATGCCGTCGATCCAGCACCGGCCGGTCTCCAGCACGTCGCCGGCGATCTCGCTCTGCGTGCCCGAGGGCGACTCCGCGTAGAACACGACGAGCCCGCCGAAGGGTCCCTCGTTGTACCCGACGATCCGCCGCCCGTCGCGGTCCGTCGCGCGCTGCTGGCACTCCGCGCACACCGAGGCGGGATAGCGATCGCTGTGGAAGGTCGCTGCGCCGCACACGGGGCACGGGTGGGTGGGCGGAGGCGCCGGCTCGACCGCGAACGCGTCCGTCCCGTGCCGGTGCCGCTGCTCGGCGAGCCAGCCGACGATCAGGGTGTCGACGGTCTCGCCCGACAGCTCGGTCATGCTGGTCTGGTAGCCGCCGTCGTAGCCGATGATCGCGGCCCGGTCGCCGCCGTCGAAGGCGAACCCGCCGCAGACCAGGTCGCTCTCGAGCTCCTCGTGGGGGTGCGGCGTCACGTCGACGTGGAGCAGCTCGCGCGCCTTCGCAGCGGCTGTCTCGCGGGTGAGGGTCATGCCAGGGCCTCCCGGATCGTGGCGGCGTAGGTCTCGGCCTCGCCGTCGGCGTACTTGGTGCGCGGCCAGAAGAAGCCGCGCAGGCCGTCCCCCTTGGTGCGGGGGACGACGTGGACGTGCAGGTGGGCCACGCTCTGCGACACCACGTTGTTCATCGCGACGAACGTGCCCTGCGCGCCGAGACCCGACGTGATCGCGGTCGCCACCCGCTGCGCGGTCGAGAACAGCGGGACGATCAGGTCCCCAGGAAGATCGGGCAGCGTGACGACGTGCTCGCGGGGGACCAGCAGCACGTGCCCCTTGAACACGGGGCGGACGTCGAGGAAGCCGACGACGTCGTCGGTCTCGAGCACCCGGGCCGCCTCGGTCGTCCCGGCCACGATCTGGCAGAACAGGCAGCCCGGGTCGCTCGTCATGACCCCATCATGCCCGGGTCAGCCGGAGAGGTGGCCGTCCAGCCACGTGTAGCGGTCCGCGACCCAGGACTGCACCGCGCCGATCTCGGCCGGCCACGAGCCGTGGAAGACCGCGTACGGGGGGAGGTCGAGGATCGACGGCCCGATCGGGAGCCCGGAGCCGCCGGCGCCCTCCGCGAAGTTGCGCGGCGCGGAGTCCCGCAGCTCCCGGGCCAGGGCCGGGACGTGGTCCGACAGACCCGCCAGCGGCACCCGGACCTGCTTCCAGCGCGCCTTCAGCTGCGCGGTGAACTCGGGATCGGCCAGCAGTCGGTTGTACCAGTGCCCCTCGGGCACGCGGATCTGCGTCGGACCGTACTCACCGAACGGCGCGCCGGTGAACAGCTCTGACGGCAGTTCCGCCCCGAAGGCCGCTCGGTTGCCCATCGAGAGGTCGAAGTCCCACACCGGTCCCATCCCGAGCGTGCCGTCGGGGGACAGGATCATCCAGATGCTGTTGTTCATCGCCGAGTCGTAGTTCTTGAGCAGCTCGTTGACGATGTACCAGTCGACGAACGAGCGGACGTCGATCGTCGACAGGTCGCCTGCGTACAGCGCGTCCTCGGCCGCCTGGACCTTCCGGGCGACCTCGGCCTGCGTCCCCGTGTCCGGGTCGTCGGGCTCCTTGAAGTAGACCTGGAAGCCACGGTCGGTCGTGAACCGGGGGTCGTCGTCGGTGTTCGCGTCACCCTCCAGCAGGTAGCCGCCGTCCGGCAGCACGACGCGCTCCTTCTCGGCCTCGATGTTCTCGCCGAGCTGGTAGAGACCGCTGTAGCTGCCGTCGACCCACAGCTCGGCGTACTGCATGCGAGGTGTCCAGGGGCGACCGACGAGGCGGCTGGCCTCGAACGCGAGCGTGTTGCGGACCAGCGACCGGTCGTAGAAGTTGGCGAGCAGGGCCCAGTTCTTGCTCTCGGGCATCCCGAGTAGCGAGGCCTTCTTGTCCAGCTTGATCTTGTAGGACAGCTTGATCTTGACCCAGGCCGTGCTGTTGCCGCGCACGCGCAGCTTGCCGCGGGTGGTCGAGGCCGGCAGACCCGATCCGCGCGGGTCGACGACGATCTCTCCGGGCACGTACGTCTCGCCGCTGGTGATCGGTGTGCTGTCGTCCGTCCTGATGTCGACGCGGGCCACGGGGGACTCGACGGTCAGTCGCGACTCCGGCGACGTGCTGGTGGGCAGTCCGGCGCCCGTGACGACGGCGCGGTACCGCAGCGTGCCGGGGTCCGGCGCGTCGAACGACAACGAGGTCCGGCCCGACTCCGGCTGGGTCCCCGTGGCGTCCGTGACCCAGGTGGCGCCCTCCAAGCGCTGGACCTGGACGGTTCGACCCGCGACCGCGGGTGTCGACGTGACGTCGGCGGTCACGGTGTGCCCGGCGGCGGTGGCGAGGCTCAGCGTCGTCGTGGCGGGCGCGACCTCGGCGTCCGGGTTCGCCGTCGGGGGAGCGGGCTTGACGACGGGCTTCGGCGTGACGACGGGCTTCGGCGTCTTGACGACCGGGCGCACGGGCTTGACCACGATCTTGGCCGACTTCTGCGAGCTGTAGGTGCGGCCCTTGCCCTTGCGCTTCGCCTTGGGGAGATAGGTGCGGAAGGTCAACGACGAGGCGCTCGACTTGTACGTGAACGAGTAGCGTCCCGAGGACGTGCTCTTGGTCTTGCGGGCGGTGGTCCAGCGTCCGCCGATGTACCGCTGCAGCCGCACCGGCCGCGCGAACTTCGGCGTGGTCGTGCCCTTGATCGTGAACGTCTTGTCCTGGACCGGTCGGGACGGCTTGACCGTCAACGGTGCGACGGACGCCGACGCGGGGGTGGGCACCGCGAGTCCCGTCGCCAAAAATGCCGCCACCAGGATCAGCCTGCGCAGATACAACGTGTCTCCTTTAGTCGCCGGAAGTTTACTCGCTCGCGAGGGCTTACAGTGGCGGTATGGCTGAATCAGAGGGCACCGACAAGCAGGCCGACATGAAGGCCAAGTTCCGCGAGGCGCTGGAGAAGAAGAAGGGCAAGCACCACGCGACGACAGAGGGCGCTGAGCACGACGGCAGCGAGAAGTCGCACGGAGCGACCGGGCCGACGCAGTCGCCGGAGTTCCGCCGCAAGAGCGTGTGACCGGACGGGGTAGCCTCGACAGGTGGCAACTCCGGACTTCACAGAGCAAACCAAGGCCCTCGATGCGACCCTCACGTCCATCGAGAAGGTCCTCGATCTCGATGCCGTGCGCAAGGAGATCGCCGAGCTGCAGGAAGAGGTCGGTGCGCCCGATCTCTGGGACGACCAGGCCAACGCCCAGCGCGTGACCGGTCGCCTGTCGACCCTGCAGGCCGAGGTCGAGCGCGTCACGGGCCTGCGCCAGCGGCTCGACGACGTCGAGATCATGCACGAGATGGGCGCTGAGGAGGGCGACAGCGACACGTTGGCCGACGCCGACAACGAGCTGGTGCGCATCAAGAAGGCGATCGACTCCCTCGAGATCCGCACGCTGCTGTCGGGCGAGTACGACGAGCGCGACGCGCTGGTCTCGATCCGTTCGGGCGCCGGCGGCGTCGACGCCGCCGACTTCGCCCTCATGCTGCAGCGCATGTACATCCGCTGGGCCGAGCGCCACGGCTACACCGTCGAGGTCTACGACGTGTCGTACGCCGAGGAGGCCGGCATCAAGTCCACGACCTTCGCGGTCAAGGCGCCGTACGCGTACGGGACGCTCTCGGTCGAGGCCGGCACGCACCGACTGGTGCGCATCTCGCCGTTCGACAACCAGGGCCGCCGCCAGACGTCGTTCGCCGCGATCGAGGTCGTCCCGGTGCTGGAGCAGACCGACGAGATCGACATCCCCGAGGAGGAGATCCGGGTCGACGTCTACCGCTCCTCCGGCCCGGGTGGGCAGAGCGTCAACACGACCGACTCGGCCGTCCGCCTGACGCACATCCCGACCGGCACGGTCGTCAGCTGCCAGAACGAGAAGAGCCAGCTGCAGAACAAGGCCAGCGCGATGGTGATCCTCAAGGCCAAGCTCCTGGCCCTCAAGAAGGCCGAGGAGCGGGCGCACCTGGACGAGCTGCGCGGCGACGTGCAGGCGTCGTGGGGCGACCAGATGCGCAACTACGTCCTCAACCCGTACCAGATGGTCAAGGACCTGCGCACCGACTACGAGACCGGCAACACGCAGGCCGTGCTCGACGGGGAGATCGACGACTTCATCGAGGCCGGCATCCGCTGGCGTCGCGAGCACGCGGCCGCGTAGCGAGTCCCCTCGGGCGGCGCCGGCTGGTCAGCGGTCGTCGTCGCCAGGGGCGGCGTCGCGCTCCTGCTGCTCGTCGACCCTCTTCTTGACCCGTCCCATCCCGGGCACCTTGCCGAGCATCATGTTCAGCTCGCGGGTGAGGTCGAGCAGGTCGTGCAGGTCGGGGCCGACGTTGCGCAGCGTCTCCATCATCGGCAGCACGTCGGTCTCGATGCGCTCCACCAGGTTCGGCAGGTGATCGACGAGGCGCACGACGGCCTCGACCTCGTCGGGCGAGATCGTCGTGGACATGCGCTCGGCGATCGGGCGGAGGCGCTCGAGGATCGGGGCGAACTCGTCGAACATGCGCAGCCCGCGCTCGACGGTCGGCTCGACGCTGGCGAGCAGGCCCGCACCGCGGACGACGAGCGCGTCGGCCTGGTCGATCGTCGCGTCGACCCGCGCCACCGCCTCGTCGGCGCGGGTGTTGGTCTGGCCGATCTGGTCGATGGCGTGGTCGGCGCGGGTGTTGGTCTGGCCGATCTGGTCGATGGCGTGGTCGGCGCGGGTGTTGGTCTGGCCGATCTGGTCGATGGCGTGGTCGGCGCGGGTGTTGGTCCGGCCGATCGTGGTGATGGCCTCGTCCGCCCGCTCGATCGTCCCGTCGATGCGCTTGATCGCGTCGTCGGCCGCCAGCCGCGTCGTCTCGACCTGGTCCACGAGCCCGTCGACCCGGTCGAGCAGGATCTCTGCGGCGTCGAGCAGCGCGGCAGCGCGCGGCACCAGCGTCAGCGCCGTCTCGACGAGCGCCGGGCCGCGGGCGATCAGGGCCAGCGCGTCACGGGGGTCCACGAGCGGAAGTCTCATGCTTCGACGCTAACCCTGCGACGAGGACGCCGCCCGCTCACCGGTGTCGTCGTGCGGCTCAGTCCGACGAGCTGAACGCCGCGTCGAAGGCTGCGGTCGGGGCGTCGAAGAGGTTGGCCTTGACGTACGCCAACGCCTCCGGCGCGCCCAGCAGGCGGTCCATGCCGGCGTCCTCCCACTCGATCGAGACCGGGCCGTCGTACCCGATCGTGTTGAGCATGCGGAAGCACGCCTCCCACGGCACGTCACCCCGGCCGGTCGACACGAAGTCCCAGCCGCGGCGCGGGTCCGCCCACGGCAGGTGCGAGCCGAGCCGGCCGTTGCGGCCGTTGCCGACCTGCTTCTTCGCGTCCTTGCAGTCGACGTGGTAGATCCGGTCCTTGAAGTCCCACAGGAACCCGAGCGGGTCGAGGTCCTGCCACACGAAGTGCGACGGGTCCCAGTTGAGGCCGAACGCCTCGCGGTGCCCGATGGCGTCCAGGGCGGCGTGCGTGGTCCAGTAGTCGTACGCGATCTCGCTCGGGTGCACCTCGTGGGCGAAGCGGACGCCCTCCTCGTCGAAGACGTCGAGGATCGGGTTCCACCGGTCGGCGAAGTCCCGGTAGCCCGCGGCGATCATGGCCTCGGAGGCCGGCGGGAACATCGCGACGTACTTCCAGATCGAGGACCCGGTGAACCCCACGACGGTGTCGACGCCGAGCATGCGCGCGGCCCGTGCGGTGTGCTTCATCTCCTCGGCCGCCCGCTGGCGCACGCCCTCGGGCTCGCCGTCGCCCCACACCCGCGCCGAGAGGATGTCGTGGTGACGCTCGTCGATCGGGTCATCGCACACCGCCTGGCCCTTGAGGTGGTTGGAGATCGCGTAGACCTTCAGGTCGTGCTTCGCCAGGATGTCCAGGCGGGTCTTGATGTAGTCGGGATCCTCGACGGCGGCCCACGGGTCCAGGTGGTCGCCCCAGCAGGCGATCTCCAGACCGTCGTAGCCCCAGCCGGCTGCCAGGGCGGCGACCTCCTCGAACGGGAGGTCGGCCCACTGGCCGGTGAACAAGGTGATGGGACGGGTCATGCTGTGGCTCCGATCTGGTGGGTGGTGCCGTCGACGGCGCTCGCCTCGACGGCCGCGAGGACCCGCTGCACGGCGAGCCCGTCGGCGAAGGAGGGCGTGGGGTCGGCGCCCTTGGCGATGTCGGTGACCAGGTCGACGACCTGGTGGGTGAACCCGTGCTCGTACCCGAGGCCGTGGCCCGGAGGCCACCACGCCGCGATGTACGGATGCGTCGGTTCGGTGACGAGGATGCGCCGGAAGCCGGCCACGGACGGGTCCTCCGTCGCGTCGAACAGCTCGAGCACGTTCATGTCCTCGAAGTCGAACGCGAGGGAGCCCAGCGTGCCGTTGATCTCGAGCCGCAGCGCGTTCTTGCGTCCGGTGGCGAACCGGGTGGCCTCGAAGACCCCGATGGCGCCGCCGACGAAGCGGGCGGTGAAGGCGGCCGCATCGTCGACGGTCACCGGTCCGCGCTCGGTGGCGCTGGAGGAGGTACCCCCGAGCGTGGCATGGTCGCCCCCCACGGGGCGGGTCGGGACGAACGTCTGCATCAGGCCGTTGACCGAGGCGATCGCGTCGCCGGAGACGAACTGGGCCATGTCGATGATGTGGGCGCCGATGTCGCCGAGGGCACCCGAGCCGGCCAGGGACTTGTCGAGGCGCCAGCTGAGCGGGGCGTCCTCGTCGGCGAGCCAGTCCTGGAGGTACTGCCCGCGGACGTGGCGGATGGTGCCGATCCGGCCCGAGGCGACGAGCTGGCGGGCGAACGCCACGGCCGGCGTGCGGCGGTACGTGAACCCGCACATCGCCCGCACCCCCCGCTCGGCGGCGGCCGCAGCGGCGTCGGCCATCGCCTCGGCCTCCTCGACGGTGTTGGCCAGGGGCTTCTCGCACAGGACGTGCTTGCCGGCCTCGAGGGCGGCGATCGCGATCTCGGCGTGCGTGTGGCCGGGGGTGCAGATGTCGATGACGTCGATGTCGTCGCGGGTCAGCAGCGCGCGCCAGTCGGTCTCGACGGACTCCCAGCCGAAGCGGCGGGCGACGTCGCTCGCGGCGGCCTCGTCCCGGCCGCAGATCGCCGACAGACGGGGCGTCACCGGGAGGTCGAAGAAGGCCGGGGCGGTCCGCCAGGCCTGCGAGTGGGCGGCGCCCATGAAGGCGTAACCGACCATGCCGATGCCGAGGTCGGGACGTGTGTCAGACATGTGCCAGCTTTCGTGTGAGGACGTGGAGGGGCGGGGGAGGTGGTGCGGGGCCCGCAGCGATGGCTGCGGGCCCCGGACGATCAGGACTCGAACGCCGACGGGAGGTAGGTGTCGACATTCTCCTTCGTCACGACCGGTGCCGACAGCTTGAGCTGGCGGGGCACCTCGATCTCGGCGAGGTCCGACATCGACTTGCCCTGGACGAGCAGGCGGGCGAGCTTGATCCCGTCGGCGGCCTGCGTGGACGGGTAGACCACCGTCGCCTTGAGCACCGAGTTGTCGGCCTTGATGTCCCGCATGACGTTGGCCGATCCCGCGCCGCCGATCATCGTGAACTCGTCGCGTCCGGCGTTCTTGACGGCCGCGAGGACGCCCACGCCCTGGTCGTCGTCGTGGTTCCACAGGTAGTCGATCTTGGGTGCGGCCTGCAGCAGGTTCGAGGCGGCCCGCTCGCCGGACTCGACCGTGAACTCGGCGGCGACCCGGTTGTCGACCTTGAGGCCGCACGACTTGAGGGCGTCCGCGAAGCCCTTCGAGCGCTCCTGCGTCAGCGGGAGGGAGTCGATGCCGGCGATCTCCGCGACCTTGAGGCCCTTCTTGCCGGCGGCGTCGTCGCAGACGAAGGTGCCGGCCGAGACGCCCATGCCGTAGTTGTCGCCCAGGACCGTGGTCCGGGCGGCGAACGGGGAGTCGAACTCACGGTCGACGTTGATCACCGTGATCCCCGCGTCCATCGCCTTGCGGGCGACGGGGGTCATGGCGGCGCCGTCGAACGGCAGCAGGACGATCGCGTCGACCTTGTCGTTGATGAACGTCTCCACCTGCGAGATCTGGAGGTTGACGTCGTTGGTGCCCTCGGCGACCTTCAGGTCGACGTCGTCGTACTTCTTGGCCTGGGCGATCGCGGACTTGCTGATCGAGCCCATCCAGCCGTGGTCGGCCGCGGGGGCGGAGAAGCCGATCACGACCTTGTCGCCGGACTTGTCGTTGTCGGTGTTGCTCTTGCTGATCGCTTCGCTGGTGTCGTTGTCGTCGCCCGAGCCGTTGGTGCAGGCACCGAGGACGAGGGTGGCTGCCGCGAACGCGCCGACCGTGGCGAGCGCACGACGGCGACGGGGATGGGTCGTGGACATGTGGACTCCTGTGGTGGTGGGGGATGCGGCGTGGCGGTGCTACGTCTTGCGGTTCGCGATGCGCTGCTGCAGGAGCACGGCGATCACGATGATCACGCCCTTGGCGACGGCCTGGGCCGACGTCGAGAGGTTGTTGAGCGTGAAGACATTGGTCAGGGTCGTGAAGATGAGGACGCCGAAGAGCGTGCCGACGATCGTGCCGCGGCCACCGCTCAGCAGCGTCCCGCCGATGACCACGGCGGCGATCGCGTCGAGCTCGTAGAGGTTGCCGTGGGTCGAGGTCCCGGTCGTGGTGCGGGACATGATCATCACCGCGGCGATGCCGCAGGTCGCGCCCAGCAGCGCATACAGGTAGACCGTGTGGCGCTGCACCCGGATACCGGCCAGGCGGGCCGCCTCCGGGTTGCCGCCGACCGCGAACGTGCGCCGTCCGAACGTCGTGCGGTTCAGCAGGAACCAGCCGGCCAGCGTGACCGCGGCGAAGATGAGGACGATGACCGGGATGCCGAGGGGCTCGGCCCCGAAGAAGTCGAGGAATCCCTGGTTGCGGATGATCTGGGTCTTGCGGTCCGCGATGATCTCGGCCAGTCCCCGGGCCGACGCCAGCATCGCCAGGGTGGCGATGAACGGCACGACCCTGCCGTACGCGACGAGGACGCCGTTGATCGTGCCGCACACCGCGCCGACCACGATCGCGCTGAAGACCATTGCGACCCAGCCGATGTCGTCCGCCATGGCCTGGGTGCCGGTGGTGGTGGCCCAGACCGAGGCGAGCGCGACGATCGCGCCGACGGACAGGTCGATGCCGCCTCCGGTGATCACGAACGTCATCCCGATCGAGACGACCCCGATCACGGCCGCCAGTCGCAGGATCGTGAGCAGGTTGTCGGTGCTGGCGAAGCGGTCGCCGGCCGAGACGACGCCCACCACGCAGAGGATGATCAGGGCGATCACCAGCCCGAGGTTGCGGGCCAGGCCGAGGGAGCCGGCGCGGTCCCCGCGGGGCGGCTTCGCGGGCACGGAGAGGGACGGGTCACGCAGGGAGGCGCTCACGCGACTTCCCCCTTCTGGTCGTCGAGGGTGGGCTGGTGCTCGTGGGTGGCCAGGATGCGGTCGAGGACGCCGGACGCGTCGATGGCGTCGCTGGGGCCGTCGTGGACGACCGAGCCCTCGGCGATGACGAGGATCCGGTCGGACAGGCCGAGGACCTCGTCGATGTCGCTGGAGACGACCACGAGCGCGACGCCGGAGTCGGCGAGCTCGCGGATCAACGTGTAGATCTCCGCCCGGGCGCCGACGTCGACCCCACGGGTGGGCTCGTCGAGCAGCAGGACCTTGCACGACCGCAGCAGCCAGCGGGCCAGGACGACCTTCTGCTGGTTGCCGCCCGAGAGCGTGCGCATGAGACGGTCGGGTGCATCGGGACGGACGTCGACGGACCGGGCGGCTTCATGGGCGGCACGACGCTCGGCGCCCTCGGTGGAGACACCGAGACGGGCGAAGCGATCGATGCTCGCGAGGGAGATGTTGCGGTACACGGCCTCGTCGAGGATCAGGCCCTGCGACTTGCGCTCCTCGGGGCACAGGCCGAGCCCGGCGCGGACCGCCGCGTCGACCGAGCCGTTGCGCAGCCGGCTGCCGTCCACCGTGACCGAGCCGCCGGTGGCGCGCCGGGCGCCGTAGATCGTCTCGATGATCTCGCTGCGGCCGGCCCCGACGAGGCCGGCGAGACCGACGACCTCGCCGGGCCGGACCTCGAACGAGACGTCGGCGAACTCGCCGTCGCGGACCAGGTGGTCGACCGTGAGGAGCGCGGGTCCGTCGGGCAGGGGCGTGGACCGTCGGGGGAAGACCGACGACACGGTGCGTCCGGTCATGAGCGTGATGAGCTCGGAGGTCGGGGTGTCCTTGGCGGAGATGTCCCCGGCGACCGTGCGGCCGTCCTTGAGGACCGTGAGCCGGTCGCCGATGCGGCGGATCTCCTCGAGGCGGTGGGAGATGTAGACGATCGCGGCGCCGGAGGACCGCAGGTCCTCGACCACGCGGAACAGCCCGTCGACCTCATCGGGGTCCAGCACCGCGGACGGCTCGTCCATCACGATGACCCGGGCCTGGCGGGACAGGGCCCGGGCCATCGAGACGATCTGCTTGCCGGCGGCCGAGAGGCTGCCGACCTCGCGCGTGGGGCGGATCTCGGGGTGGCCGAGGGTCGCCAGGAGGGTGCGCGCTGCCTTGTTCATGTCGGCGTCGCGGGTGATGCCGCCGCGGGCCCGCTCGTGGCCGAGGAAGATGTTGTCGGCGACGCTGAGCCCGTCGATCAGGTCCAGCTCCTGGTAGATGGTCGCGATGCCGGTGGCCAGTGCCGCCTGCGGGTCGCTGAACGTGACCGGCTCGCCCTCCCACAGGATCGTCCCCTCGTCGACGCCGTGGGCGCCGGCCAGCACCTTGATGAGGGTCGACTTCCCGGCGCCGTTCTGGCCCAGCAGGCAGTGCACCTCGCCGGGACGCACGACCAGGTCGACGCCGTCCAGCGCCCGGACACCGGGGAACTCCTTGACGATGCCGCGCATCTCGAGCAGGGGGGCGGTTGACATGGCTGTGATGCTAGTCACACGTTTTGTCGCTCGTCAAGCAAAAGTCGAACGTTGGGCGACAGTGTTCTCGCTTCGGCATGACCCAAGGGGGTCTGGTTTACTCATGGTCATGAGCGCGTCCTCGGGACTTCCCCCGACTCTGGTGGGCACCGGCGACCTGTTCCAGCTGCTGCGTGACGGCACCCCCCGGACCCGCGGCGAGCTCGCCCAGCTCTCCTCCCTCGCCCGCTCGACGATCACCGCCCGCGTGGAGGCGATGCTGTCCTCGGGACTGCTGGAGCCCGTCGGGGAAGCGGCGTCCACCGGGGGACGCCCGCCCACCCGGTTCGCGCTCAACCGGCGGGACCGGGTGGTCCTCGCGATCGATCTCGGCGCCTCGCACGCGAGCGTGGCCGTCAGCGACCTGTCGGGCCAGGTGCTCGACGAGAGGACCGTCGTCAGCGACATCGCCGACGGCCCGGTCGTGGTGCTCGACCGGGCCGCGGCGATCGGGGTGGAGCTGCTGGCCGGGCTCGGCCGGCTGCCGGCCGACGTCGCGGGCGTCGGCATCGGGGTGCCGGGACCCGTCGAGCACGCCAAGGGACGTCCGGCGAACCCCCCGATCATGCCGGGATGGCACGACTTCGACGTCCCCGAGCACTTCGGCCGGCACTTCAGCGGCCCCATCCTGGTCGACAACGACGTGAACCTCATGGCCCTCGGCGAGTACGTCACGTCGTGGCACAGCACACCGCACCTGCTGCTGGTGAAGGTCGCGACCGGCATCGGAGCGGGCATCGTCACCGACGGGCGCCTGCTGCGCGGTGCGCTGGGCTCCGCGGGCGACCTCGGGCACGTCCAGGTGGCGGGCGCCCCGGCCGACGTCGTCTGCCGCTGCGGCAACACCGGCTGCCTCGAGGCGGTGGCTGCCGGTCCGGCGATCGCGGCCAAGCTGCGTGCGAAGGGGCTGGACGTCGAGAGCTCCCAGCAGATCGTCGACGCCGTCTCGGCCGGTGACATCGCCGCCCTGCAGGCGGTCCGCGAGGCCGGCCGTGACCTCGGCTCCGTGCTCGCGACCTGCGTGAACCTGCTCAACCCGTCGGTCATCGTCATCGGCGGAAAGCTCTCCGAGGCGGGGGAGTACCTCCTCGCCGGGGTCCGCGAGGTGGTGTACCAGCGGTCCCTGCCGCTGGCGACGCACAACCTGCGGATCGTGGGCACATCGGCCGGCAGCCGCGGAGCCATCCTCGGTGCGAGCGCGATGGTGATCGACGCGGTCCTCGCGCCGGGGGCCGTGGACGAGTACGTCGCAGCACGGATCGCCTGAGACCGGCCCTCCCACGACACTGGGGTCCACCTGCCTAGACTCGTCCGAGTGATTCGATTCGACAAGGTCACCAAGACCTACCCCGGCCAGAAGCGCCCCGCGCTCGACGCCGTCGACCTCGAGATCGAGAAGGGCGAGTTCGTCTTCCTCGTCGGCGCCTCGGGCTCCGGCAAGTCGACCTTCCTGCGTCTGATCCTGCGCGAGGCCCGCCCCACGAGCGGTCGCGTCTACGTCGCCGGCAAGGAGATCAACAAGCTCTCGAGCTGGAAGGTGCCCAAGCTGCGCCGCCAGGTCGGCACGGTCTTCCAGGACTTTCGCCTGCTGCCCAACAAGACCGTGACGGAGAACGTCGCGTTCGCCCTCGAGGTCATCGGCAAGCCCCGCAGCGAGATCAGCAAGGTCGTCCCCGAGACGCTGGAGATGGTCGGCCTGGAGGGCAAGGGCCACCGCATGCCCGACGAGCTTTCCGGCGGCGAGCAGCAGCGCGTCGCGGTCGCCCGCGCCTTCGTCAACCGGCCGATGATCCTCATCGCCGACGAGCCCACCGGCAACCTCGACCCCGCCACCAGCGTCGGGATCATGAAGCTGCTCGACCGCATCAACCGCACGGACACGACCGTCGTCATGGCGACGCACGACTCGTCGATCGTGGACCAGATGCGCAAGCGGGTCATCGAGCTCGAGGGCGGACTGATCGTCCGCGACGAGGCCCGCGGCATCTACGGCTACCAGAACTAGAGGATCCCTGCAGATGCGAAGCACCATGAGTGAGCTGCGCCAGAGCCTGTCGCGCAACAAGTCCATGTCGATCTCGTTGATCGTCACCATGACCGTGTCGCTGCTGCTGGCAGCGCTGGGCCTGCTGATCCTGGCCCAGTCCGACCGCACCGAGAAGTACTACGGCGACCGGCTGCAGCTGCAGGTCGACCTGTGCACGCGCAACTCGCCGAGCGCCAACTGCATCGGGGGCCTGACCACGAAGGACCAGCAGGCCGCGATCGAGGAGGCGCTGCGGGAGAACCCGCAGGTCAAGTCCTTCGAGGAGCGCACGCCGAAGGAGCAGTACGAGCGCTCGCGCGTGCTCTACAGCCAGTCCGACACGGGCAAGAAGCTGCTCGAGACCCTCAGCCCCAGGTCGTTCCCCTCGACGTACTTCGTGACCCTGAACGACCCGGAGAAGTTCGACAGCGTCGAGAGCCAGCTGAGCGGTATGGAGGGCGTCGGCCGGGTCAGCTCGATCAAGGAGCTGCTCGGGCCGTTGTTCACCTTCCTGGACAACCTGCGCAACGGTGCGCTCGCGATCTCGGCGCTGCTGGTCGTCGCGGCGATCCTGCAGGTCTCCAACACCATCCGCATGACGGCGTACGCCCGGCGGCGGGAGATCGGCATCATGCGACTGGTCGGTGCGTCGAGCTGGCACATCCAGCTGCCGTTCGTGCTCGAGTCGATGCTGGCGGCGCTGATCTCCGCCGCCCTCGCGGCCGGCGGGCTCGCGGCCTTCATGCAGTTCGTCGTCTACGGGTACCTGCGGGACACCCTGTCCACGACGACCACCTGGGTCGGCTGGCAGGACGCGTTCACCGTGATGGGCGAGACCACGGTCCTCGCGGTGCTGCTCGCGATGGTGCCGACACTCCTGCTGACCCGCAAATACCTGGACGTATGAGGCACGTAGCCTAAAGTTGGGCTTGACAGTTCCATCGTCACGCTCCATCCGCACGTCGACAGTCCCCGGATCTTCGGGGTAACTTCCCCCAAGGTCGAGGTCATGTCCACCACCGTCACGCACCCCAGGCACCGCCGTGCCCTGACCGCTCTGGTCCTCACGGCGGCGCTCGTCGCGTCCCTCGCCACCCCGTCGTTCGCGGACCGCAAGGACGATCTCCAGAAGCAGAAGAAGGACGCGGGCAGGGAGCAGGCCGAGGCCAAGAAGCACCTCGCCGAGTCCACCCAGGAGCTGATCGACGCGGCGGCCGCGCTGAGGGCCGCGCAGGGCAAGCTCAACGCCGCGCAGGCGACGCTCGGTCGTACGCGGGGCAAGCTCGCGACCGCCAAGGCGATCGACGACCAGATGCAGCTCAAGCTGGAGCAGAGCCAGGCCCGGCTGGCCGCGGCACGCGCCAAGCTCAAGAAGGGCGAGAAGAAGCTGAGGGCGTCCGAGTCGTCGGTCGAGGAGTTCGCCGTCCAGCAGGCGCTGCAGGGTGACCGTCGGCTGAATGCCGTCAGCGGCTTCCTGCGCGGTGAGGACACCGAGCAGTTCAGCGAGCAGATGAGCCTCAACACCGTGGTGGGCGATCAGCAGGTGGCCACGATGCAGCGCCTCGACGCGACCCGCGTCATCCTCAAGCTCAAGCGGCAGAAGGTGCAGAAGCTGCGTGACGAGGTCAAGGTGCAGCGTGCCCAGGCCGCCGCGAACCTGGTCGAGATGCAGCGCCTGGAGAAGATCGCCGAGGAGCAGGCCGCCGTGGTCGCCCAGCTGGTCAAGGCCCGCGAGGACGTCCGCAACTCCGCCTCGGCTGCCGTGGCCGAGGACGAGCGGCAGTACCGCGAGAAGGTCGCGGAGGCCAACCGCCTCGCCGCGCAGCTCCGCGCGCTGGCGACCAAGCAGGTCAAGACCCGCGGCAAGGGCAGCGGCGGTGACAGCGGGGGTGCGCTCTCGTACCCCGTCAGCGGACCCGTCACGTCGCCGTTCGGCATGCGCAAGCACCCCATCACCGGGGTCTACAAGCTCCACGACGGCACCGACTTCGGCGTCGGCTGCGGCACCCCGATCAGGGCCGCCGCCAGCGGCACCGTCATCCAGCAGTACTTCAACGCGGCGTACGGCAACCGGGTCATTCTCAACAACGGTGTCAAGCGCGGCGTCAACGTCGTCACGACGTACAACCACCTCTCGCGGTTCGCGGTGAGCGCAGGCAGCAAGGTCTCGCGCGGCCAGGTCATCGGGTACGTCGGCACGACCGGCTACTCCACCGGGTGCCACCTGCACTTCATGGTGCTGAGCAACGGCACGATGGTGAACCCGATGGGCTGGTTGTGAGGCGGATCGAGTCCAGCGTCGTCGTCGACGTCGATCCTGCGATCGCCTTCGCCGTCTCGCAGACCACCGGTGACGTCCGGCTCCGGTGGGACCCGTTCATCCACGAGCAGCACTTCCTCGACGGCGCGAGCGCTCCGGCCAAGGGCGTCCGCACCGAGACCCGGCACCGCTCGCGGCTGCACATGGTCAGCGAGTACGTCTCGTTCAACCCGCCCACCAACGTGGGCATGAAGATGGTCGAGGGGCCCTGGTTCTTCGAGTCGTTCGCCGGGGGATGGCGTTTCGCCCCCGAGCCCGGGGGACGCTGCCGGGCCACCTGGCGCTACAGCTTCCGCTGCCGTCCGCAGTGGCTCGCCCCGGTGGCCGAGCGCATCGGCACCGTCGTGCTGCGGCGCGACATCGATCGGCGGATCGCCGGCTTCGCCCGCGGATGTGCCGATCCGGTCGTCGTGGCAGCCGCAGGCGGATGAATCTGGCCGGAGGTGACACAATGGGCGGGTGGCCAAGGAAACGGGGCGCAAGCTCGTTGCGCAGAACAAGAAGGCGCGCCACGACTACCACATCGAAGACACGTTTGAGGCCGGTCTGGTCCTGACGGGCACCGAGGTGAAGTCGTTGCGTGCAGGTCGCGCATCCCTGGTGGACGGCTTCGGCGAGATCGACCGCGGCGAGGCGTGGTTGCTCGGGGTGCACATCCCCGAGTACACGCAGGGCACGTGGACCAACCACGAGACCCGCCGCCGTCGCAAGCTGCTGCTCAACCGCTCCGAGATCGACCGGATCGAGCGGCGCACGACCGAGAAGGGCCTGACGATCGTCCCGCTCTCGCTGTACTTCAAGGACGGTCGAGCCAAGGTCGAGATCGCGCTGGCGCGTGGTAAGAAGACCTACGACAAGCGCCACGCCATCGCCGAGCGCACCGCGACCCGTGAGGCCGAGCGCGATCTCGGGCGCCGCCTCAAGGGCATGCACTAGTGACACTGGAGGACTCCGATCTTCCGGCCCTGATCGAGGATCTGGGCCTGCCGGGCATCGTGGACGTGCACGCCCACTTCATGCCGCCGCAGATCCTGGCGAAGGTGTGGGCCTACTTCGACTCCGCCGGTCCGTTGCTCGGCCGTCCGTGGCCGATCGCGTACCGGACGAGCGACGACGACCGGGTCGCGCGCCTGCGCTCGATGGGGGTGCGGCGGTTCTCCGCGCTGTCGTACGCCCACCGGCCCGGAGTGGCGGGCTTCATGAACGACTGGACCCGCGACTTCGCCGAGCGCACCCCCGACGCCCTGTGGTCGGCGACGTTCTACCCCGAGCCGGACGCCGCGACGTACGTGCCGCAGCTGGTCGCGGACGGCGTCGAGATCTTCAAGGTCCACGTCCAGGTGGGTGACTTCGCGCCCAACGACCCGCTGCTGGAGCCCGTCTGGGCGACGCTGGCCGAGAGCGGGACGCCCGTCGTCCTGCACGCCGGGTCCGGCCCGGCTCCCGGCCGGCACACCGGCCCGGCCGGCGTCGCGGACGTCCTGTCCCGCCACCCGGATCTGGCGCTCGTCATCGCCCACCTCGGCATGCCCGAGATGGACGAGTTCCTCGACCTCGCCGAGCGGCACGACAACGTCCGCCTCGACACCACGATGGCGTTCGTCGACTTCTGGGGCCAGCCGGTCCCCGACGGGGTGCCGCAGCGGCTGCTCGACCTGCAGGAGCGGATCCTGTTCGGCACGGACTTCCCCAACATCCCCTACGCGTACGCCCACCAGGTCGAGGTGCTGCAGCGGCTGGCCCTCGGCGACGACTGGATGCGCAGCGTCCTGTGGCACAACGGGGCCGAGCTGTTCGGCGTCGACGCATGAACGGCCGCCCGGCGTGAACGCCGGCACCGTCCGCCTCGCGACCGCGCAGGGCAGATGGCTGCTGGCAGCGATGATCCTGGGCTCCGGGATGGCGTTCCTCGACGGGTCGATCGTCGGCCTGGCGCTGCCCGCGATGCGGTCGGACCTGGACGCCGGGGCGGCCGGGGTCCAGTGGATCGTCAACGCCTACACGCTCACGCTGGCGGCCCTCATCCTCATCGGCGGATCGCTGGGGGACCGGCTCGGGCGGCGCGCGGTGTTCGTGACCGGTGTCGTCTGGTTCGCCGCCGCGTCCGTCGTCTGCGCAGCGGCGCCGACGATCGAGGTGCTGGTCGCGGCTCGCGGCCTGCAGGGCGTCGGTGCGGCGCTGCTGACGCCCGGCAGCCTGGCGATCATCTCGGCGACGTTCGCGCCTGAGGACCGCGGACCGGCGATCGGCCTGTGGTCCGGCCTGTCGGGGGTGACCACGGCGATCGGCCCGTTCGTCGGCGGCTGGCTCGTCGACACGACCGGCTGGCGGGGCATCTTCTGGATCAACGTGCCGCTGGCCGCAGCGGTGGTGTGGATCGCGGTCCGTCACGTGCCCGAGACGACGGGGCAGCAGGAGCGCCTCGACTACACCGGCGCCGGCCTGACCGCGGCGGGTCTTGCCGCGCTGACGTACGGGCTCGTGGAGAGGTCCTGGCCGTGGGTGGGTGTGGGAGCCGTTGTCATGGTGGTCTTCGTGGTGCACCAGAAGCTCACCCCCCACGCGCTCGTGCCGGTGGCGCTGTTCGCGGACCGGATCTTCACCGCGGCCAACATCTGCACGTTCGCGATCTACGGCGCGCTCGCCACCTCTGCGTTCCTTCTCGTGCAGCAGCTGCAGTACGTCTCGGGGTTCTCCCCGTTGGAGGCCGGTCTCGCGAGCCTGCCGATGACGGTCATCATGCTGCTGTTCTCCGGCCGGGCCGGAGCGCTGGGGGCACGGATCGGCCCGCGGTGGCCCATGACGTTCGGGCCCCTGATCGCCGCGGCCGGCCTGCTGCTGATGCTGCGCATCGGGGAGGGCGCGAGCTTCTGGGTCGACGTGCTGCCCGCCACCGTCGTGTTCGGCATCGGGATCACGACACTGGTCGCGCCGCTCACCACGGCCGTCCTCGCCGCAGCGCCCATGGCGCAGACGGGGATCGCCTCGGGCATCAACAACGCCGTCGCCCGGACGGCTTCGTTGCTGGCCGTCGCGGCCATCCCGCCGATCGCCGGCATCACCGGGCGGGACTTCGCCGATCCTGACGTGTTCGGCCCGGGGTTCGACACCGGCACGATGATCTGCGCAGGTCTGCTCGTCGTCGCGGCGGCGTGCGCAGCGAGCCTCATCCACGGCGGTGCCGTGAGCCGCGATGCACTGCAGTCCGGCGACGGGCCGGCTCCGGCATAGGAGATTTCCTGTCCGCCACCTCCTTTTTCGCCGCCCGATGTGTCATGTTCGAGGGATTCACTGACTCTCGGGGGGTTGGAATCATGCGAACACGTGTGCCACGCGCCACGGCCGTGCTGGTCGGGCTGGGACTGACAGCGGCCTGGGCGCCTGCGGTCGCCACGACGGACTCGACGGCCGCGACGACGGTCGACTGCTCATGGGCATCGCCGGGCGTTCCGCTCGAGCAGGCCTTCACACGCGCCGGGCAGGAGGCCGGGGTGCCGGCGGAGCTCGTGAAGGCGGTGTCGTACCTGCAGTCGCGATGGGACGACCACGGCGGGCGGCCGAGCGCCGACGGAGGCTACGGGCCGATGAACCTCACCGATCTCGCCGTCGCGTCCGGTGACAAGGGCGACGGGTCCTCCTCCCGTCCGGCGGCGTCGTCGCAGACCGCCAGGCTGGGGGCGCGGCTCACCGGCCTGCCGCTCAGCCGGGTCAAGACCGACCCGGTCGCCAACGTCTGCGCGGGCGCGGCGGTGCTCGCTTCGTACCAGGACACCCCGAGCCCCGACGTCAACGACTGGCGCGAGGCGGTCGCCCGCTACGGCGGCTCGAGCCGGGAGCTCGCCCGCCAGGTCTTCACGACGCTGCGCCACGGCGAGAGCCGGGTCACGGACCGGGGCGACACGGTCACCCTGGCGGCGCAGTCGCAGGCCACGGTGCCGGCCGCCCCGCAGGCAGCCGCCGGGACCGGCAGGACCGACTGCCCGGTCGTCCTGGCCTGCGAGTGGGTGCCGGCGCCGTACGAGAAGGGCGACCCCGCGGAGCCGGACTCGACCAGCAGCTACGGCAACCACGACATCGCGGACCGCACCGGCAGGGGCGGCCCGAGGCTCAGGTACATCGTCATCCACGACACCGAGGCGACGTACGACGGATCACTCGATCTCGTGCAGGACCCGACCTACGTCGCGTGGAACTACACCGTCCGCTCCAGCGACGGGCACATCGCGCAGCACCTGGACGCCAAGGACGTCGGCTGGCACGCGGGCAACTGGTACGTCAACATGCACTCGATCGGCATCGAGCACGAGGGCAAGGGAGGGAACGGCGGCTGGTTCACCGAGGCGATGTACCAACGCTCCGCCACGCTCGTGAGACACCTCGCGAGGAAGTACGACATCCCCCTCGACCCGGCGCACGTCATCGGCCACGACCAGGTGCCTGGCACCACCGCAGGCGCGACCGCGAGCGTGCACTGGGACCCGGGACCGTACTGGGACTGGGAGCACTACTTCGAGCTGCTGCGCGCCCCGATCGCCGGGAAGGCGCGCCCCACGAGCGGTGTGAAGGTCGGTGATGTCGTGACGGTCAAGCCGGGGTACGCCGGCAACCCGCAGACCCTGACCCAGTGCGAGGAGCAGTCGCCGGGCTCGGGCCCGTGCCGGGTCGGCGCGCCGACCAACTTCGCGACCCTCCACCAGGGCCCCAGCGCGACCTCCCCGCTCGCGAAGGACGTCGGCACGCACCCGACCGGCAGCCCCGACGGCACCACGTCCGTCAACGACGTCAGCGCGCGCGCCCAGGCCGGCAACCGGCTCGTCGTCGCCGCGCTGCAGGACGACTGGGTGCAGGTCTCCTGGTCCGGCGAGCTCGCGTGGATCCACAACCCGGCGGCGCGGCCGGTGCTGGTCAGGACCCCGGGCGCGACCGTGACGGTCAGGCCGGGGGCCACGAGCGCACCGGTCTACGGGCGTGCCTATCCCGAGGAGTCGGCCTATCCGTCGACCGTGCCGTACCAGTCGGTCTCCCCGGTCGAGTACACGCTGAAGCCGGGCCAGGCATACGCGCTCACGGACCGCAGGGTGGTGACGGACTACTACAGGGCCACGACGTACGACGGCTCGGCGCCGGGGGACCGCACCGACGTCCGGGGTCGGGACGTCTACTACCAGCTCGCGCTCAACCACCGGATCTTCTACGTGCGGGCAGCGGACGTGCAGGTCCACGAGCCGGGCCGGCTGGTGAACCGTTCGCGCCCGCGGGTCCAAGGCAGGCCGCAGGTGGGTCAGAGGCTGACAGCGCTCCCCGGCACCTGGTCCGGAGGTGCTCCGGCGAGCTTGGCACATCGCTGGTTCCGCGACGGCCGGCCTGTCGCGGGTGCCCGCTCGGCGACGTACGTCGTGGGCCGGCGGGACGTCGGGCACCGCCTGGCTGTCGTGGTGACGGCGTCGGCCCCCAACGCGAAGGACGTCCGTGCGACGTCGAGGAGCGTGAGGATCAGGCGCTGACGCGGTGTGTGGGCACGCCCCTGCGGAATGATTCGCGGGGGCGTGTCGTTGTGGTGGAGTAGGATGGACACGTTGCTTCGGCAGCGGTTGAAAACTCAAGAGGGGCTGATCGGTTTCGACTAAGGTCGTTCGATTCAGGTGAAGCGGGTAGAGGATCCAGGGTTATCTCTTTAACGATCTCTGGAAACCAACAAGTGCCGATTCCAAGCGCACTGACTTCGCCCTCGCTGCTTAAGCGATAGGTGAAGGGCTGGCCCGGGGGCGTCTCCGCTCCGGATTGCCAGTCTCATTAAGGAGACTTGCTGGTCACACGGCGTCGCAGCGTGTGATCGGGACTTTTCTGCGACTGAGCCCGTCGGCGACGCGTCTGTTCGAGCGCCGGGGCTGAGAAAAGCGACTAGACAGACTGCACCCGGAGAAGCCCTGACTCAGCGCCGTAGGACCGGGGTTCGATTCCCCGCAGCTCCACCAATGAAAAATGCCTCCGCCATCCCCGGTCTTGGGATGGCGGAGGCATTTTTCGTTGGTGAAAACAGCCGAGCGAATCGAGTGGGCCCCTCCCCGCGGCCGCGCCTCGCGCCGCAGGCGCCATCCGCGGCCGCCAGCAAGGGATCCCCGCAGCTCTCCGGGCGCACGAGGGCCCGGCCGCCCCTGGGCGCCGCCAGCAAGGGATCCCCGCAGCTCTCCTGGGTGCGCGACGCGCCCGGCATGCCGGAACTCACCACACTTGCGCCTGACCCAGCCACGGCTAGCGTGACCCCATGAGTTCCTTCACCGACGCCCAGATCGAAGACGCGCTCGAGAACCTGCCCGGGTGGTCGCAAGAGGGCGAGGCGATCGTCAAGTCGTACGAGTTCAGCACCTTCGACGCGGCGATCGCCTTCATCAACCGTGCGGCAGGCCCGATCACCGAGATGGATCACCACCCGGAGTGGACGAACGTCTACAACCGGGTCGACATCCGGTTGAGCAGTCATGACGTGGGTGGCGTCACCGATCGGGACGTCCGCCTGGCCAAGGTCATCGAGCGCGTGGCCGACGCGTCGTAGGGCTCAGGCCCACAGGTCGCTGCCGAACTGGAACCAGATGGCGGCGATCACCGCGACGTACCAGAGGATGTTGATCAGCAGCGTCCAGTCGGTGACGAAGCGGGAGACCGGGTTGCCCGGCAGGAACTCGCGCAGGTTGCGCGCGGTCAGCCACACGAAGATCGGGATCATCACCGCCCAGACCACCATGCACCACGGGCACAGCTTCTCGATCGAGTAGATGCTCTGCGACTGCAGCCAGGTCACGAAGCCGATGCCGAACAGTGCGCCGGCCTGCAGTCCGAGCCACACGAAGTCGGGCAGTCGCACCCGTGCGGCGATGAGCACGCCGAGGGTCAGCACGATCGCGAAGCCGGCCACGCCCATGAGCGGGTTGGGGAAGCCGAACACCGAGGCCTGGTCGGTGTTGATGACGCCGCCGCAGCTGACGAACGCGTTGATGTCGCAGCCGAGGGCCTTGTCGGGCTCCTGGAGGAACTTCACCTTGTCGATGATGAGGATCGCCGCCGAGAGCATCCCGATCGCGCCGCCGATCGCGAGCAGCCAGCCGAGCCCCCGGTCGTCCGGCTCGTAGGCCTCCAGGTCGGAGTCCGCCACGGTCCTCTGCTCAGTCATGACAGTGATCCTAGGGCGAGGGCACAATCAGTCGGCCTCTCGGCCGTCATCCCAGCCCAGATCTGCGGACTTCTGCACCGTTCTGCGTCCGCGAAAGCGTGCAGGAGTCCGCAGATCTGGGCTAGGGCTGGCAGTGGGGGCACCAGAAGATGTTGCGCTCGGCGGTCGGCCGGTCGCCGAGCTGGCCGTTCATCAGGCGCGTCCCGCAGCGGCGGCAGCGGGCCCGCTCGCGGCGATAGACCCACCGGTCCTCGCCGGTGCGGGTGCTGCCGGTGAACGACCGCTCGATGCGCGACTTGTTGACGTCGAGCATGCGCTGCCCGCGGGAGATGACCCGCGCGACGTCCCGGACCTGACCGACGGGACGGTGCGGCGAGAGCCCCATGATGAACAACAGCTCGTTGACGTACTCGTTGCCGAAGCCGGCGAGGTTGCGCTGGTCCATCAGCGCCAGGAACACCGGACGGTCGGGGTCCGCGGACACCCGCCGGACGGCTTCGTCGAGGTCCCAGTCCGGTCCGAGCAGGTCGGGCCCGAGATGGCCGATCGCCTCGGCCTCGTCGCTGCGCGCCAGGACCTCCAGGATGCCCAGGGAGTAGCCGATCGCCTGCCACTCGGCGTTCTCGAGGACCGCGCGCGCGGAGTGACCGGGACGTCGCCAGTCGGTGCCGAGCCGCTGGACGTGCCAGGCGCCCTCCATCTTCAGGTGGGAGTGGATCGAGTGCTCCGCGGTGCGGATCAGCAGGTGCTTGCCGTGGCTGACGACCTCGTCGACGAGCTCACCGGACAGGTCCACCGTCGCGAACGCGGGCACGCGGAAGTCCGTGCGGGTCAGCACCTGGCCGGCGAGCGCCTCGTGGAGGTGGTGCGCGGTGCGCCAGACGGTGTCGCCCTCAGGCATCGAGTCGCAGCCCCTTGATCGTGGGCTCGAAGCCCGCCTCGGCCAGTGCCTCGCCGAACGCGCTGGCGGCCACCGGCCGGCCGTCGACGGTCTCGATGGTGAGCCGGCTGATCCGCCGGCCCCGGACGGTGGCCGCCAAGGACGTGGCGGCCGCGGCGAGGCGTGCCGGATCGTCGTCGAAGACGAGGGCCTTCTTGCCGCCCCGCTCGAGGTAGACCACGAGCCGGCCGTCGTGCATGACGACGAGGGACCCGGCCTTGCGCGCCGGGCGGTGCCGGGACGAGTCGTCCTCGGCGGCGCGGGCGGGCCAGGGCAGGGCCGCGCCGTAGGGGTTGGCCGGGTCGGTGGCGGCCAGGGTGAGGGCACGGGCGTCGGTGGGCCGGTCGTCGTCGGTCGCGTGGGCGCGCATGCGGTCGACCGTGGACGTCGCGGCGAACTGGGCGGCGCCCAGCGTCTCGATGTAGTAGCCGCGGAGCACCGAGCCGGTCTGCTCGAGCTCGCGGAGCACGCGGTAGATGGCCGCGAAGCCGCCCGGTGTCTGCTCGGCCATGACCGAGCCGCGGGTCACCACGCCGTAGCGTCCGATGAGCGCCTCGGTGCGGGCCAGCTGCAGCGCGGTGGCGTCGGCGGTGGTCTCGGTCAGCGCGAACCACCGGCCGCTGACGGTCGGCGGCCCCTGCACCGCGACGCGCGGCGACCGGGGCCGACGGCCGTGGATGCGGGCACGGGGTGTGGGCCTGCTCGTGCGGTGGGCGCCGCCTCGCCCGACGAGCGTGCGCAGCGGGGCGAACGTGTCGTTGCTGACCCGACCGCTCCAGACGAGGTCCCACAGCGCCTCGGCGACCTGGGCATGGTCGGGCAGGCCGCCGTCGGTGCCGAGTGCGTCGACGAGCTGGCGGAACAAGAAGGCGCCCCCGCCGTCCAGCGCATCGGCGATCGCGGTGTGCAGGGCGTCGGTCTCGGCGGGCTGCGCACCGGCAGCGCGCAGCACGAAGTCGGCCGGGTGGAGCTGCACCCAGCCGTCGTTGCCCGGCAGGGTGCCGGCGCCCGACCACACGACCTCACCGGCCGAGGTCAGCTCGTCGAGCATCGCGGGGGAGTAGTCGCGGACCCGAGCGGGCAGCACGAGCGACTCCCACGCCGAGGCCGGCAGCGCGAGACCGGCCAGCTGGTCGATCACGGACAGGACGCCGTCGGGACCCCGCAGGCTGCCGCCGACGCCCTGCCAGGACGGCAGGAACCGGGCGAACGTGCCCGGGTCGACGGGCTCCACCTGCTGGCGCGCCGCAGCGAGCGAGCGGGAGCGGATGCGGCGCAGCACCCCGGGCTCGACCCACTCGCTGCCCGTCGCGTGCGGGCGGAACTCGCCCTCGGTCAACCGTCCGTCGCGGGAGAGCCGGCGCAGCACCTGCTGCACGACCGCGGTGCCGAGACCGAAGCGTTCGGCGACCTCCTGCGTCGTGAACGGCCCGTGGGTGCGGGTGTGCCGGGAGATCAGGTCGGTCAACGGATCGGCGGACGACTCGAGGTACGCCTCGGAGACGCCGAGCGGGATCACGACGCCCAGGGCGTCGCGGAGCCGGCCGGCGTCCTCGACGACGGCCCAGCGGATCTCGCCGGCCATCGAGACCTCGATCGCGCGCCGGGCGTCGCGCAGCTCACCGAGCCACGTCGGCGCGTGGTCGGCGAGGTCGGGCTGCAGACGGGCGGCGACCTCGGCCTCGGTGAGTGGTCCGAGCATGCGCAGGAGGTCGGCGACTCCCTCGATGTCCTTGGCCCGGCGGTCCTCGGTCAGGCGCTGCAGCTCCAGCTCGGTGCGCTCGAGCACGTCGGGGTCGAGCAGCTCGCGCAGCTCGGCCCGCCCGAGCAGCTCGGCGAGCAGGGTGGGGTCGAGCGTCAGCGCGGAGGCGCGGCGCTCGGCCAGCGGTGTGTCGCCCTCGTAGAGGAACGCCGCGACGTAGCCGAACAGGAGGTTCTGGGCGAACGGTGAGGCGCGCTCGGTGGTGACCTCGGCGATCTGCACCTCGCGGGAGGCCAGGCGCCGGGTCAGCGCGGTCAGCGCCGGCAGGTCGTAGACGTCCTGCAGGCACTCGCGGGCGGTCTCGAGCAGGATCGGGAACGTCGGGTACTTGCGGGCGACGTCGAGCAGCTGGGCCGAGCGCTGGCGCTGCTGCCACAGTGGGGCGCGGGACCCGGGGTTGCGCCGTGGCAGGAGCAGCGCGCGGGCCGCGCACTCGCGGAAGCGCGAGGCGAACAGCGCCGAGCCGCCGACCTCCTCGGTGACGATTTTGTCGAGCTCGTCGGCCTCGAACACGAACAGGTCGGCGCCGGGCGGCTCGGTCTCGGTGTCGGGGATGCGCGCGACGATGCCGTCGTCGCTGGCGACCACCGAGCCGTCCATGCCGTAGCGCTCGACGATGCGGGCCGCGACGGCCAGTGCCCACGGCGCGTGGACGCGGCGGCCGAACGGCGAGTGCAGGACGACCCGCCAGTCGCCGAGCTCGTCGCGGAACCGCTCGACCACCAGGGTGCGGTCGGACGGGACCTGGCCGGTCGCGGCCTTCTGCTCGCCGAGGTACGCGCTCAGGTTGTCCGAGGCGCGCCGGTCCAGCCCCAGCTCCGACGCGTGCCCGGCCAGCTGCTCGGCCGACAGGGCGGACGCCTCACGGACGAAGGCGCCGATCGCCTCGCCCAGCTCGTAGGGCCGGCCGACCGCGTCGCCCTTCCAGAACGGGAGCCGGGCTGGCTGGCCGAACGCCGGCGTGACGATGACCCGGTCGTGGGTGATCTCCTGGATGCGCCAGCTCGTGGCGCCGAGCGCGAAGACGTCGTTGATGCGCGACTCGTAGACCATCTCCTCGTCGAGCTCGCCGACCTTGCGTGAGCCCGTCTCCTCGGTGCCCGCGGCGAGGTTGACCGAGAACATCCCGCGGTCGGGGATCGTGCCGCCGCTGGTGACCGCCAGACGCTGGGCGCCGGGGCGTCCGGTGATCGTGCCGGCGTCACGGTCCCACACCAGGCGTGGACGCAGCTCGGCGAACTCGTCGGAGGGGTAGCGGCCGGAGAGCAGGTCGAGGGTCGCGTCGTACGCGGACCGGGGGAGCGTCGCGAACGGGGCGCTGCGGCGCACGGTGTCGAACCACTCCTCGACGTCGAGGCTCTCCAGCGCGGTCGCGGCGACGGTCTGCTGGGCGAGGATGTCGAGCGGGTTGGCCGGGATGTCGAGCCGCTCGATGAGGCCGTGCTGCATGCGCGACGTGGTGACCGCGGAACCGAGGAGGTCCTGGCGCGACGTGGGGTAGAGGACGCCGCGGGACAGCTCGCCGACCTGGTGGCCGGCTCGCCCCACGCGCTGCAGCGCGCTGGCGACCGACGGTGGGGTCGAGACCAGCACCACGAGGTCGACCGCTCCCATGTCGATGCCCAGCTCGAGGCTCGACGTGGCCACGACGCATCGCAGCCGGCCGGACTTCAGCTCGTCCTCGATCAGCGCCCGCTGCTCCTTGCTGACCGATCCGTGGTGGGCGCGCGCCAGGACGGGTTCGGCGCCCTCGGACTGCGCGCTGCCGCCCATCAGCTGAGCCGGTGGCCGGCCTGAGTCACGGGGCACGGGATCGGTCTCGAGGTGCTTCGCGTACGCCTCGTTGAGGCGTGCGGTGAGTCGTTCGGCCACACCGCGGGAATTGACGAAGATGATCGTCGAGCGGTGCTCCAGCACCCGGCGCATGGCGGACTCCTCCACGTGCGGCCAGATGCTGCCCCGGGGGGCCTCGTCCTCGAGCGCACGGGCACCGCTGCCCTCCTGGCGGGGTGGGGCGGGGATGCTGGTCATGTCGTCGACCGGGACCTCGACGTGCATCTCGAGGCGGCTCGGCGACGGGGGCGCGACGACCTGCACGCGGCCGGACCCCGCGAGGAACCGGGCGACCTCGTCGTGCGGGCGCACGGTCGCGCTCAGCCCGATGCGACGTGCCGGGGTGTCCAGGAGCGCGTCGAGCCGCTCGAGCGACAGCGCGAGGTGGGCGCCGCGCTTGGTGCCCGCCACGGCGTGGATCTCGTCGACGATGACGGTGTCGACGCTGCGCAGGGTCTCGCGGGCGGCCGACGTGAGCATCAGGAACAGCGACTCGGGAGTCGTGATGAGGATGTCGGGCGGACGGGTGACCAGTGCCCGGCGGTCGCGCTGGGAGGTGTCGCCGGAGCGGACGCCGACGGTGACCTCGCGGAACTCGTCGCCGCGCCGGGCCGCCGCCTGGGTGATGCCGACCAGGGGTGAGCGCAGGTTGCGCTCGACGTCGACGGCCAGCGCCTTGAGCGGGGAGATGTAGAGCACCCGGGTGCCCTCGGACTCGCCGGCGTGCATCAGCCGGTCGATGGCCGAGAGGAAGGCCGCCAAGGTCTTGCCCGAACCGGTCGGCGCGACGACCAGCACGTGCTCGTCGCCGGCCACCCCGTCCCACGCCCCCACCTGGGCGGGAGTGGGTGCGTCGAAGGACTCGGTGAACCACGCCCGGGTCGCGGGCGCGAACCGGGCGAGCGGATCGGACATGCCCCCCATCGTTCCAGCCGGGTACGACAACCGCTCGGCGCGGAGCGGCGCCGTCGCCCGACCGCGTACGCTGATCAACCGTTGCGCTCGATGACAGGGGAGAGAACCGGACGTGTCCGACACCAGCCTCAAGTGGTTGACCGCGCTCGTCGCAGCGGGTCTCGTCGCGGCCGTGGCGCTCGGTGCCGTGGCCGGCTCGCGCTCGATCGCGGATGCCCTGCGCCCGTCGGCCGAGCAGGCGCTGGCCGCTGCGGGTCTCGACGGCGTCGCGGTCACGTTCGAGGGCCGCGAGGCGCAGCTCAGCGGCGGGAGCCGGACCGACCTGCGTGAGGCGCGCGACGTCGTCGAGGGCGTCCAGGGCGTGCGCTGGGCTCGAATCGACACCGGTCGCGACACGGGTCCGGAGGACCGGGTGCGAGCGGCGGACCCGAACACGTCCACGATCTCGCTGGAGCGGTCCCCTGACGGGGTGGTGATGAGCGGTGTGGTGCCCGACCCTGACGCGGCGGCCGACATCAAGGCGGCAGCGTCACTGGTCTTCGACACGACCGTCTCCGGCGACCTCGAGGTCGATCCGGACGTGAAGGCGGCGCCGTGGGCCGGGGCCGTCCCGGGCCTGCTCGGTGACGTCGTGTCCGTGGAGGACCTGCGGCTCGACGTCGACGGCACCGGGACGGTGAGCATCGGCGGGACCATCCAGAGCGCCGCGGGGCGCGACCGCGTCGTCGATCTGGTCGCGACCGCGCTGCCCGCCCTCGAGGTCGTCGACGACCTCCGGATCGATGCCGGGAGCCTCGACAAGGCCGACGCCGCGGTCCTCAACTCCACGACGATCACCTTCCCGCCGGGCGTCTCGTACCTCGGGGCCCACGACGGCGTGCCGCTGGCCGCGGTGGCCGACGTCCTGCGCCGCAACGTCGGCGTCACGGTCGAGATCGGCGGGCACTTCGGCCCCAAGGATCCCCGGCAGGGCCAGGTCTTGAGCAAGGCGCGGGCCGCAGCGGTCAAGACGTACCTCGTGGGCCTCGGCATCGAGCCCGAGCGCGTCTCGACGCGCACCTACGGCTCGGCCCGTGCCGGGATCAGCGCGACCGCCGAGCGGTACCGGCGCGTCGACCTCGTCGTGAAGGAGCGCTGAGCGGTGTCGGACTACACGGTCGGCGAGATCGCCGTCTGGCTGGTGCTCACCGCAGTGCTGGCCTTCGTCCTCGGCTGGCTGGTGCGCGAGCTCCAGGTGCGTGCCGGCAGGCGTCGCGCTCCCCGACCCGCGATGAAGGCCGCTCCCACGCCGGATCCCACGGACGTGCCGGCCCCCGAGGAGGTGCCCGCGCCGGAGCCGGAGACCGCGCCGGAGCCGAAACCGGAGCCCGCGCCGGAGCCGAAACCGGAGCCACAGCCGGCGAAGAAGGCCACGCCGTCGGCACGCCGCGGCGTGGAGCCCCCGTCGGCGGACCACGTGATCAAGGGCAACACGTCCTCGAAGATCTACCACCTCCCGGACAGCTCGTCGTACGCGCGGACGAAGGCCGGTGTCTGGTTCCGCACCGAGGCCGAGGCCGAGGAGGCCGGCTTCCGCAAGGCCGGCGCGGGACGCCGCGGCGGCAAGAAGGCGCAGGCCCCCCAGGGCTCCGTGCCGAAGAAGCAGCCCGGCAAGCCCTCGGACGGCTGAGGCGCCCCACCTCCCCGGACGACAACCTGGCATGGGGCATGCTGGCGACATGAACCTGCGTCTCCTGGCCGTGGCGGCTGCCACGTCCCTCGCCCTGGCTGCCTGCAGCTCGTCCTCGGACCCGGCGGAGAAGCCGGCCCCGGGGGCCAGCAAGGGCACCGCGAAGCCCCTCGTCGAGGTCTCCCCGCTGACCGGCAAGGCCATGAAGAAGGGTCGTCCGGACAATCCCGTCTTCGTCGTCAAGATCGAGAACACCGACGGCGGCGCCCCGCAGTACGGCCTCGACCACGCCGACATGGTGATCGAGGAGCTCGTCGAGGGTGGGCTCACCCGTCTTGCGGCGTTCTACTACTCCTCGCTCCCGTCGAAGGTCGGCCACGTGCGATCGCTGCGCACCAGCGACATCGGCATCGCCGGCCCGGTCGGCGGCCAGATCGTGGCATCCGGCGGCGCGAGCGGCGCCTACAGGAAGGTCGAGAAGGCCGGGATCCGGGTGTTCTCCGAGGACGGTGGCGCGCCGGGCTTCAGCAGCGACCCGCTCAAGGTCCGCCCCTACAACCGCCTGATCGACCTCAAGACCGTCAACCGCAAGGCCAAGCGCACACGGATCCCCGGTCCGTACCTGCCGTGGGCGCCCGCGTCCGGTGCGAAGGCCGCGGCGCCGAAGGCGGGTGCCGCGACCACGCCGGCGCCGAAGAAGGCGACCGCCGCGACCGTGCGCTTCAGCGACTTCACGACGACGTCCTGGGCGCTCAAGGGCGGCAAGTGGGTCCGCACCAACGGCCACGCCGAGGCCGGCAAGGACTTCAAGGCCGACACCATGATCGTGCTGTCCTGCCGGGTGGGCGACGCCGGCTACACCGACCCGGCGGGCAACCCCGTGCCGGAGACGGTGTTCGAGGGACGCGGGGAGGCCCGGGTCTTCCACGGTGACGAGGTCACGTCCGTGACGTGGGTCAAGTCCGGCCTGAAGAAGGGGCTGCGATTCGAGACCGCCGACGGCAAGCCGTACCGGATCAACCCGGGCCACGTGTTCCTCGAGCTGGTCCCCAAGGACGGCGGCGGGGTCACCCTCGGCTGATCAGGTGACCTTCGGCAGCAGCCGCAGGCCGGCGAGCAGCGCTCCGATGGTGGCCTGCACCTCGTCGCTCGCGGCGTCCGGGTCCTCGGCGTCGGCCACGTACTCCGAGGCCGAGCGGATCGCTCCGTAGAAGACCGCGGCGAACGCCTCGCCGAGGCCCTCGGCCCCGCCGAGGTCACTCAGCAGGTCGTCCACGACCCGCTGGACGATGCCGAACGAGGACTCCTTCTCCGCCTCGTGCCAGCGCTCGTGGCCGAGGGCGACCGGGCCCTCCTGCATGCAGATGCGACGGAACTGCGGCTCGCGGCAGACCTCGAGGAACTTGTCCAGGCCGATCTGGGCTCGCTCCCAGGGGTCCTTGGAGGCGTTGATGGCCTTCTCGATGTCCGACGTCGTGGACTCCTGCACCCGCAGGAAGACGTTCTCGAACAGGGCCAGCTTGCTGGGGAAGTGGTGGTACAGCGCGCCCTTGGTGACCCGGGCGGCGGCGACGACCTCGTCGAGGGACGTGCCCGCGTAGCCGTGGTCGGTGAACAGGATCGTCGCGCTGTCGAGCAGCGCCCGCTTGGTGCTGGAGGAGTAGTCCTGGCGCCGTGTGGTCTTGGTGGTCTTGCGAGCGGTGCGCAGGACGCTCTTCGTCACGCGTGCGGGATGGGACATGCCGACAAGTCTACGGCGGCCCGGCCTCCGTGCCCGGAATCACATCGCCAGGGTTTGTCAGCACCGGACAGCCTGGAACATACTAAGAGTACGTACCGAGAGTATGTAACTCGCGGTTTCGACGGAACAGGAAGGAGCACACCATGACCTGGGATGCTTACAACCGTCGCAAGGAAGCTCTTCGCGCCATGCTCGCCGTCGCCGACACGCGCCGCGACCTCACTCTCACCGACCTCATCGACTCCGTCGAGGGCGGCCGCCAGGCCTTCCCGGCCGACACCGACGCGCTCTTCGAGCTCCAGATGACCTGGTTCCAGCGCCTGAGCGGCCACATGGACCGGGTCCTCGACAACGCGCAGACCGATCCCGAGCTCGTGCCCGTCACCGCCTGGGTCAGGACGGCCGCCGACCTGCCGGCCGTTCGGTCCCTGCTCGACGCCCACCGGGACGAGCCGGCCCTGCGCAAGGCGTTCGCCAAGGAGCTGGCCTACTTGGCCACCTCGGCGGGCACACCCACCTACCACCTGGACCTCACGGCCCAGGGCCGGCGGATCCAGGACTCCGCGCGGCAGACCCTCCGGGCCACGCCCGGGGCGGTCGAGCCGGACGGGACGCACCGCGGCGGGCTCATCGCCCGGCTGCGCAGTGCGATCGCCGCCTGAGTCCTCCCCGCAACCCCCCGATCACCCCGGTCGGCGCCACCTCCCTCCCTCCGTGGCGCCGGCCGGGGTTCGGTGCGTCGTGGGGGAGCTCAGTCGGGCTGGCCCGCGATGCCGCTGATCTGCTCGCCGATCTCGGCGTCGATCGACTTGCGGAACTCCGAGCGGAAGATGCCCAGCGTCACCTGGCTCGCGATCGGCAGGAGCCCGTCGACGAGGTCGATGACGTTGCGCCAGTCCTGCTCGGGGAGGCCGGCATCGATGATCGGCTGGATCATCTCGGTGACGACCTCGCGCACGAAGGTGTCCGCGATCGTGCGCAGGTGGGACTGCAGCACCGGGAAGAGCGCGATGACCGACTCCGGCGGCAGGCCCAGGGTCACGGCCGAGGCGCCCGCGCGGACGGTCGCGGGCTCGACGAGGCGCACGCGGTCGGCGTCGAGCTTCTCGACGAGGCCGAGGCCCACCATCGACTCGATGAGCGCGTCGTCCCGCTCGACCCCGGCCAGGGCGGCGAGGTCCTCGCGGGACATGATCTCGGCGTCCTCGTCGGGCAGGTCGAGGATCGTCATCAGGTCCAGGGTGTGGCCCGCGGCGTGGTGGGGCGTGTGCTGGATGGCCTTCTCGATCGCGGCCAGCGTGAAGCCACGCTCGAGCAGCTGCCGGACGAGCTGCAGCCGTTGCAGGTGCTCGCGGTTGTAGTAACCGGTGCGGCCCGCGAGCCGTGGGGCGTCGATGAGGCCCCGCGCGGCGTACGCGCGCACGTTGCGCACCGTCATCTGCGCCCGCGCCGCGAGCTCGTCGATCGTGAGCTCCTCGCTGGTGCTCTCCTCAGCCATTCCACGAGCATAGGGCTTTCGCCAGTGTCGCCGTGGTGCGCGTCGCGGGGCATCATGGAGTCATGGACTCGCTGCGCGGCACGATGCTGGTGGCCACCCCGGCCATCGAGGCAGGACCTTTCCTGCGCAGCGTCGTGTTCCTGCTCGACCACGACCAGGACGGCGCGCTCGGCGTCATCGTCAACCGGCCGCTGGAGTCCGAGGTCGACGAGGTGCTGCCGGACTGGGCCGGTCTGGTGAACGCGCCGGTGTGCCTGTTCCAGGGCGGGCCGGTCGCGATGGACTCCGCCCTGGCCCTGGGCGTCGTCGCCGACGTCCCGCCGCTCGGCTGGCGTCAGATGGCCGGCCGGGTCGGCCTCATCGACCTCGACGGACCGCTGCCCGCGAACGGCGAGCTGTACGGCCTGCGGGTGTTCGCGGGCTACGCGGGATGGGGGCCGGGCCAGCTCGAGGAGGAGATCGCGCAGGGTGCCTGGCTCGTCGTCCCTGCCGAGGACGGGGACCTGATCTCGCCTCGCCCCGAGACGCTGTGGCGCGACGTGCTGCGGCGCCAGGACGACGACGTCCGATTCTGGGCGACATTCCCGGACGACCCGTCGGCGAACTAGGAATCGACGTCGGGCACTCGTTAGACTGGGGCCGTGGCTTTCTTCCAGCGTGGTTCGCAGACAGCACTCGACGAGCGCACCGACGAACGTGTCGACCAGCGCACGGAGGAAGGCGATCACGAGCGCTTCTCGCACTACGTGCCCAAGGACGAGCTGACCGAGGCCATGGTCATGGGCACCCCCGTCATCGCGCTGTGCGGCAAGGTGTGGACCCCCAGTCGTGATCCACAGCGGTTCCCGGTGTGTCCGGAGTGCAAGGACATCTGGGAAGGTCTCGACAAGGGCGACGAGGGGGATCCGTCGGGTGACGCGTAGCCAGCACCTCCGGGTCTGGCAGCGCGAGGCGTTCGAGCTCTACCAACGCACGCAACCGAGCGACTTCCTCACTGTCGCCACGCCCGGAGCCGGCAAGACCACGTTCGCCCTGACGATCGCCGCCGACCTCCTGTCCAAGGGGATCGTCGAGCGGGTCGTCATCGTGACGCCCACCGACCACCTCAAGACGCAGTGGGCCATGGCGGCCTCCGGCATCGGCATCGCGATCGACCCGACGCTGCCCAGCCAGGGCGCCCTCGGGTCCGGCTTCCAGGGCTTCGCGGTCACGTACGCCGGTCTCGCGGTCAACCCCAACGCGTACCGCGCCCGGATCGAGCACCGCTCGACGATGGTCATCATGGACGAGGTGCACCACGCGGGTGACGCGCTGACGTGGGGCGACGCGGTGCAGGAGGCGTGCGAGCCCGCGGTCCGCCGGCTCTCGCTCACCGGCACACCGTTCCGCTCCGACGACAACCCGATCCCGTTCGTCACGTACGCCCCGCAGGTCGACGGGACGGTCACGAGCGTCGCGGACTACTCGTACGGGTACGGCCACGCGCTCAAGGACGGGGTCGTGCGCCCCGTGCTGTTCATGGCGTACTCCGGTCAGATGCACTGGCGCACCCGGGCCGGCGACGAGGTCGCCGCCCGGCTGGGCGAGCCGCTGGACCGCGCCGCCACCGCGCAGGCCCTGCGCACCGCGCTGGACCCGAACGGGTCCTGGATCCCCGAGGTGCTCACGGCCGCGCACACCCGGCTCGTCGAGGTGCGCCGGCACGTCCCCGACGCGGGCGGCCTGGTGATCGCCAGCGACCAGGACAGCGCCCGCGCGTACGCCTCGGTGCTGACCGAGATCACGGGTCTTAAGCCGACCGTCGTGCTGTCCGACGAGCCGGGCAGCAGCGCCAAGATCGCGGACTTCTCGGCCGGCATGACCCCGTGGATGGTCGCGGTCCGGATGGTCTCGGAAGGCGTCGACATCCCGCGCCTGTCCGTGGGCGTCTACGCCACCACCACCTCCACACCGCTGTACTTCGCCCAGGCCGTCGGACGATTCGTGCGCGCCCGGCGCAAGGGCGAGACCGCCTCGATCTTCGTGCCGAGCGTGCCCCGTCTGCTGGAGCTGGCCTCCGACCTGGAGTCCCAGCGCGACCACGTCATCGGGCGTCCGGTCAAGGACGAGACGGACCTGTTCGCGGCCGAGGCCGAGCTCATCGCGAAGGCCCAGGAGGACCAGGGCGCGTCCGACCAGCTCGGCGAGTACCGCGCGCTCGCGAGCGAGGCGTCGTTCGACCGGCTGGTCTACGACGGCGGCGAGTTCGGCTACGACGCGTTGTCGGACGACGACGGCGAGCTCGACTTCCTCGGCATCCCGGGCCTCCTCGACCCCGACCAGGTCGCCGAGCTGCTGAAGGCGTCCCGTGCCAAGCGGGCCAAGGACAAGGCGGCCAGGGCCGCGCCCGAGGTCGCCGCGGACGTCGCGTTCTCGCGTCGCAGCGAGCTGCGCCGCGAGCTGCAGGCGCTGGTCGGCGCGTGGCACCACCGCACCGGCGCCCCGCACGGGGTGACCCACAGCCGGCTGCGCTCGCAGTGCGGCGGCCCCCCGGCGGCGCAGGCCTCGTCCGACCAGCTGCAGGCGCGCATCGACGCGATCCGGGCCTGGGCGCTCAAGGCGTCCGGATAGGGTGTGCGTCCGCACCCCGCGCGACGTGACATGACCGGAAGGACCCGCCCGTGAGCAGCATGGCGCCGCGCACCCGGGTCTTCGCCCGGCTCATGAAGGTGGTCGAGAAGGGGATCGAGGAGGTCGACGACCTCCCGGCCCACCGGGCCAAGCGGCTGCGGCTGCAGCAGTCGGGCCTCGGGCGGCGGATCTTCGGCCGGGTCGACCGCCGGGCCACCCAGCAGGAGATCACCGTCGGCTCCGGCTCGCGTGCCCTCGTGCACCGGCCGAAGGACGTCGCGGGACCGCTGCCGTGCGTGGTCAACTTCCACGGCGGGGGCTGGGTCCAGGGCAACCCGGAGCAGTCCGGCTGGCTCTCCGCCCGGATCGCCGTGGGAGCCCGCGCCGTCGTGGTCTCCCCGTCGTACCGGCTCGCCCCCGACGCGCCGTTCCCCGCCGGTGTGGAGGACTGCTGGGCGGCGCTGACGTGGGTCGTCGACCACGCCGACGAGCTCGGCATCGATCCCTCGCGCATCGCGGTCATGGGCGACAGCGCCGGCGGCAACCTCGCCGCGGTGATGTCGTTGCTGGCCCGGGACGCGGGCGGCCCCGACCTCCGGGCGCAGGTGCTGATCTACCCCGGTGTCGAGATGTACGACCGGTGGCCGTCGGAGGACCGCAACGCGGAGGCGCCGGTACTGACGTCCCGGAACATGCGGGCGTTCGTGCGGCTCTACCTCGGCGCGCAGCACGGCACCGAGGACTTCCGGGCGTCCCCGATCCGCGCCGCCTCCCACGCGGGGCTGCCCAAGGCGTTCATCCTGACCGCCGAGCACGACCCGTTGCTCGACAACGGCGCGAGGTACCGCGACGCCCTCGTCGCCGCGGGCGTCCCGGTCCGGTACGTCGAGTACGACGGCGCGATCCACGGGTTCCTGAGCCTGCCGGGCGTCGTGCCGGTCGCCACGCAGGCCGTCGACGACATCGTCGACTTCCTCCGTGCCACCCTCTAGGGCATTGTGACAGTGCCACTGTCACGGTAGTGTCCGGTCATGAGGCGTGGTCATTGGCAACGGGAGATCGGTCGGCTCGACCCGGAGACGCAGTACGAGCAGATCGTCCGGATCACCGCGATGCACGAGTTCCCGTGGGACTCGCAACAGGCGCTCAGCTTCGCCCTGTTCCGCACCTACGCCGTGCCCTCGATCGGCCGGCTGCTGCACGACACGGGTGAGTTCACCGGGGCGACGCAGAAACGGCACGACGACACCGCGCTGATCCTCGAGGAGATCGTCGCGGAGGGGCTCGAGTCGCCGACCGGACGCGCCGGCGTGCGCCGCATGAACCAGATGCACGGCAGCTACGACATCTCGAACGACGACCTGCGCTACGTGCTGTCGACGTTCGTGGTGACCCCCGTGCGGTGGATCGAGAGATACGGCTGGCGCGACGGCCTGGACGCCGAGAAGGCCGCGACCGTGCGCTACTACCAGCGGCTCGGCCGCCTCATGGGCATCCAGGACGTGCCGGCGGACTATGACGGGTTCGCCGAGCTGATGGACGCGTACGAGCGCGAGACGTACGTGTTCGACGCCAAGGCGCGGGCGGTGGCCGACGCGACGCTGGAGCTGTTCGTGGGCTTCTACCCACGCCCCCTGCGCCCGCTCATGCGCCGGTTCAGCATCGCGCTGCTCGACGACCACCTGCGGGCAGCTTTCGGCTACCCGCGACCGCCCCGGATCGTGCAGGCCCTCGCGCACGGCTCGCTGGTGGTGCGGGGCCGCGTCGTCCGCCTCCTGCCGCCGCGGCGCAGGCCGGTGCGCGTGCGGGACTCGCACCGCATCCGGTCGTACCCGGGCGGATTCATGATCGAGCGGCTCGGGACGTTCCCGGCGACGATGCCGCAGGACGTGACCTGACGTCGGTCGCGTCGGACCCTTGCCCCGGCGGGACGTCGTGTGGAGGATGAGACCTTGGCGACGTCAGGAGAGATCATGACCATGTTCCGTCGGGCGGTGACGCTGGCCGCGCTGCTGCTGGCCGCCACCACCGTGCCCGCCACCGCCCACGACCGGCACCACGGTCACTCGTGGCACGACCACGGATCCGCGCTGCCGGACCGGATCGAGCTGCCGAGCGGATGGCTGCCCGAGGGCATCACCACCGACGGCACGAACCTGTACTCCGGCTCCCGTGCTGACGGGGCCATCCTGAAGATCAGCCTCCGGTCGGGCCGCACCACCAGGTTCGCCGGCGCGCCCGGCCGGGTGGCCGTCGGCATCGACCACGACCGCCGCCGCGACGTCCTGTGGGTCGCGGGCGGTCCCGGGCAGGAGGTCCGCGCCCAGGACGCCGACACCGGCCGGGTGCTCGCCACCTACGCGTTCCCCAGCGCGTCCACCCGGTTCGTCAACGACCTGACGGTCACCGACCGCGGCGTCTTCGCGACCGACTCGCTGTCCAAGGAGCTGCTGGTCATCCCCTTCGCCCGCGGGCGGGGAGCACGCCTGCCGGACCCCGGCCGGGCCACGACCGTGCCCCTCACCGGAGACCTCCAGCTCGCGGCGGGCAACAACCTGAACGGCATCGTGAGCTACGGCCGCACGCTGGTCGCGGTGCAGAGCAACACCGGCCTGCTGTTCGCGATCGACTCGCGTTCCGGTCGGACGCGCGAGATCGACACCGGCGGGGTGACGTTCGTCAACGGTGACGGGCTCGAGCGCGGTCGCGGCGTGCTGTACGTCGTGAGGAACCGCGACAACACGATCGTGGTCGTCGACCTGGACAGGGGGCTGCGCACCGCGGAGGTCGTCGACACGATCGACCGGGATGACTTCGCGGCGGCGGTCGACGTCCCGAGCACGGTCGCCCTCGTGAAGGGGTCACTCTTCGCGGTCAACGCCCGCTTCGGGATCGCCGACCCGCAGACCGCCGACTACTGGATCACGCGGGCGGACGCCCGGCGCTGACGCCAGGCGCGCCACGCGCCGGTCGACCACAGCGCCCAGACCACGAGGACGGGCTGGAACAGCAGCCGGACCGCGCGGGCGCGGTCGGAGTCGAGCCCGAAGGCATCCGTGCGGGTGACCAGCTGGGAGATGTTGCCCGGGAAGATCGCTACGAAGAACGCCGCCACTACCCAGCCCACGGTGGCCCGGTGCCGCTGCGGTGCCGCGACGAGCGCCCCTCCGAGGGTCAGCTCCGCCACTCCGGACGCGAGGACGACGAGGTCGGTGTCGGCGGGGAACCACGGCGGCACCTGCGCGGCGAACTCCTTGCGGGCGAAGGTCAGGTGGCTGGTGCCGGCGAACAGGAGCATCGCGCCGAGCGCGATCCGGCCGGTCGTGCGAGCGGGGGAGGACATGTGCACCAGCGTCCTCCACCGCGGGCGAACCCGCACGGCGTGAGGTGGGAAGCATCCGTCCGCGGGCCGCGTTGGGACTGACGTGAGACTCTCCGTGCTGGACCTCGTGCCCGTCCGTACCGACCAGACGACGAGCGACGCCCTCGCGGCCACCGTCTCGCTCGCGCAGGTCGCCGATCGTGCCGGCTTCACCCGGTTCTGGGTGGCCGAGCACCACAACATGCCGGCCGTCGCGGCGACTTCGCCGCCGGTCCTGATCGGCATTCTCGGGGCGCACACGGAACGGATCCGGCTCGGATCGGGCGGCGTCATGCTGCCGAACCACGCGCCGCTCGCGGTGGCCGAGCAGTTCGCGCTGCTCGAGGCGGCGACCCCGGGTCGCGTCGACCTCGGGATCGGCCGCGCGCCCGGCTCGGACCCCGTCACGTCCATGGCCCTGCGGGGCGCCGCCGGACGCGACGACACGGACATCGAGAACTTCCCGCAGTACCTCGACGACGTCGTCGCACTCATGTCGGCCGACGGCGTGCGCGTCGCGGTCCCGCGCCAGAACTACGTCCTCAAGGCCACGCCGGCGGCGGCGAGCGAGCCCAGGATGTGGCTGCTCGGCTCGTCGATGTACTCCGCGCACCTCGCCGCGGCCAAGGGCCTGCCGTACGTGTTCGCGCACCACTTCTCCGGCCAGGGGACGGCCGAGGCGCTCGCGGTCTACCGCCGCGAGTTCCGGCCGAGCGACCTGGCGTCCGAGCCCGTCACGTTCCTGACCGTCAACGCCTCCGTCGCCGAGACCGACGAGGAGGCGGCAGCGCTGATGCTGCCCAACCTGCACATGATGGCCAAGCTGCGCACCGGCCAGCCCCTGACGCCGCTCGACCTCGTCGAGGACGCCGAGGCGATCGAGCTGCACCCGCAGGCGCAGGCGATGGTGGAGTCGGCGTTCGGCAAGGCCGTCGTCGGCTCACCGGCGTCTGCCGCGGCGCAGGTGCGCGCGCTGGCTGAGCAGTTCGACGTCGACGAGGTCATGATCAACCCGGTCGCCTCGGCCCGCCGAGGCACCGATCCGCGCAGCGCACCGGGACGTGAGCGGACCCTCGAGCTGCTCGCCAAAGAGCTGTTCTGAGCCGCACCCCACCCGGGACGTCATCCCGCGCGGCGCGCAGACGGCGCGCTCGGGATGACGTCCCGAAGTCTTCCGCCGCGCGTCGCCGGACGTTCACCTGAGGGTGGGGGTGCGGTCGGGCGGGGCGGACAGCCTCTGAGGCATGTCACACCACCCCCTGCCCGCGCGCCCGTCGCGCCTGTCCCTGATGGTGCGCTCGATCAGCCGTCCTGCCCTGGTCGGCGTCGCCGCCGGAGCGCTCGCCGCGGCCGTCGTGCCGGCGACCAGCGCCTCCGCCGCGCCGGACCCCGGCACGAGCCAGAGCTTCCACCGCACCGCGACCTACCCGGTCTACAAGAACCTGCCGAAGGACCTGCCGGCCTCGTCCGCGACGGTCGCCGAGATCTCGGACGTCTCCAAGGACGGCAAGACCCTCGTCTACACCGATGCCCTGGGCAAGCGGATCGGCTTCCTGGACATCTCCGACCCGGACCGGCCGGTGGGCGCGGGCAGCCTCTCGCTCGCGCAGCTCGGCGACACCGATGACCAGCCCACCTCGGTCGCGGTCGTCGGCAAGTACGTGCTCGTCGTCGTCGACACCAGCGAGAGCTTCACGAAGCCCTCGGGACGGCTCGACGTCGTACGCCTCTCGGACTCCAAGCGAATCCGCAGCATCGACCTCGAGGGTCAGCCGGACTCGATCGACGTCAGCGCCGGCGAGGACTACGCGGCGATCGCGATCGAGAACCAGCGCGACGAGGAGGCCAAGCCCGCGGGCAGGGCCAAGGGCGACCTCCCGCAGCTGCCACCCGGGTTCGTCCAGGTCATCGACCTCGACGGAGCCCCCGCCGACTGGAAGGCCCATCGGATCGACCTGGTGGGCCCGGACGGCGCGGCGCTGCCCTCGTTCGTCGACGCGGGCCTCGCCGAGCCCACCGACCCCGAGCCCGAGTACGTCTCGATCAACGGCAAGGACCGGCTGGCCCTGACGCTGCAGGAGAACAACGGCATCGTCATCATCGACCTGGCGACACGCCGGATCGAGAAGGTCTTCTCCGCCGGACGCGTGTCCGCCTTGGGCTTCGACACCAAGAAGGACGGCAAGATCTCGCTCACCGACTCGCTGACCGACGTGGTGCGCGAGCCCGACGCGATCGGCTGGGTCGACGACACGCACGTCGCGACGGCCAACGAGGGCGACTGGAAGGGCGGCTCGCGTGGCTGGACCGTCTTCGACGCGACCGACGGCAGCGTGACGTGGGACGCGGGCAGCTCGTTCGAGCGGCTCGCGGTGCAGCACGGTCTCTACAACGACGACCGCGCCGCCAAGAAGGGCGCCGAGCCCGAGGGCCTCGCGATCTCGACGATCGACGGCGTCCGGTACGCGTTCGTCGGCTCCGAGCGCAGCAACTTCGTGGCGGTGTACGACATCAGCGACCCGGCCGCGCCACGGTTCCGCCAGGTGCTGCCGGCCACGAACGGGCCGGAGGGGATCCTGCCGATCCCCGGGCGCAACCTGCTGGCGGTGTCGAGCGAGACCGACGACGCCGCCGTCAACGTCCGCGCCAGCGTGAGCCTGTACGAGCTCGGCGACGGCCCCGCCGCGTTCCCGTCGATCGTCTCGGACGACGTCGCCGGCAACCCGGTCGGGTGGAGCGCGCTGGGCGCCCTCAGCGCCAAGCCGGGCGACGCCGGAACGATCTACGCCGCGGCCGACACGGTGCTGAAGCCCGCGCAGGTCTTCACCGTCGACGTCACGCGCTCGACGGCGCACATCACCTCTGCGCTGACGATCAGCCAGGACGGTGCACCCGCCACCCTCGACGTCGAGGGCCTGTACGCGCGACCGGACGGTGGCTTCTGGCTGGCGTCCGAGGGTGCGACCGGCGCGGCCAACACGATCTACCGCACGAACGCCGCCGGCGAGATCCAGGAGAGCGTGTCGCTGCCGACCGAGATCAGCGACCACGTCAAGAACTGGGGTCTCGAGGGCGTCACGGCGACGCAGGACGCCGACGGCGAGCACGTCTGGACCGTCATCCAGCGCCAGCTCTGGACGGACGTCAAGGACCAGACCGAGGCCCTGGACGGCGACGACGTGGCCCGCATCGGCCGGTACGACGTGAAGGACCGGACGTGGCACTGGTACGGCTACCGGCTCGACAGCCCCAAGCGCGACGGTGGTGACTGGGTCGGCCTGTCCGAGATCACGGCGGTCGACAACGACACGTTCGCGGTCATCGAGCGCGACAAGCTGAACGGACCGCAGGCCCGCAACAAGCGGATCTACGCCGTGGACATCCCCGCCGACGACCCGGTCGGCGACGAGCTGCCGATCCTGGACAAGAAGCCCGCGATCGACGTCCTGCCCGAGCTCCGGGCCACGAACGGCTGGACGCAGGAGAAGCTCGAGGGATTCACGATCGCCGCGGACGGATCGCTCTACGGGGTCACGGACAACGACGGGCTCAAGGACTCGACCGGCGAGACGGTGTTCCTGCGTCTCGGCCAGGCGCGGGACGTGTTCGCGGACGCGCTGAGGAGCTCGACGACGCTGTCGCTGCCGCGGCGCACCACGGCGTACGGCCAGAAGCTCACCGCGACGGTCACCGTGACCGGTGGCGCCGGGGTGACGCCGACCGGCACCGTGACGGTCAAGGACGGGTCCACGACGGTGGGTCGCGGCACGGTCCGGAACGGCGCCGCGAAGGTGACGCTGTCAGGCCTGCGGGTCGGCGCCCGCCAGCTGGTCGCCGAGTACGGCGGCGACGCCCGTACGGTTCGCGGCACCAGCGAGCCGTTCGCGATCACGGTGGCCAAGGGTGCCACCCGGACGTCCCTGTCGATCGCCGGCAAGGCCCGCAAGGGCAAGGCCAAGACCGCGAAGGTCACGGTCTCCGCGGAGGGCTTCGCCCCGACCGGCACGGTCACGATCAAGAACGGGTCGAAGGTGCTCAAGACGGTGCACGTGAGCGGGGGCACGCGATCGGTCACGATCAAGCTGGACGCGACCGGCCGGCGCAGCCTGAAGGCGTACTACGCCGGATCGTCGGTCGCCAAGCCGTCGGCGTCGGGCACCGTGAAGGTGCGCGTCCGGTAGCCCCGGGGACGTCATCCCGCGCGGCCCGTCGGGCGTACGCGCGGGATGACGTCCGAGCGGGTCAGAACCAGATGCTGAGGTACGGCTCGACCGGGGCGCGGAAGAACCGGTCGAGCCGTTCGGCGTCCCCGGTGAGCAGCCCGGCGGCCGCGAGGGTGCGGGCCGGGACCCCGCCCAGGTACAGCGAGCCGAGCGCGTTCACGCTCATCGAGGCGTCGGCGGGATCGTCCGTCGCCCTCACGGTGGCCTCGCCGGTGTCGGCCACGTCGACGGCCCACGTGCCGGCCGCGAAGCCGAGGGGATCGTCGATCGCGATGACCAGACGACCCGGCGCGCCGTAGGTGCGCGCGGCGAGGGCGGCCGGGACGTCGAGCACCCGCACCCAGAGGTGGTCGAGCTCGTTGACCCGCACGGCGCGGAAGTCGTCGATCATCCATCGCAGGGGCTCGTCGACCGGCCGCAGGTGCGCCGTGACGGTCGCGACGAGGTCCATCTCCAGCACGTACCGCCACAGGCCGGCGTACGCGTCGGTGGTCGCCGCGACGAGCGTGTGGAGCTTGAGCTCGTGGTCGGCGTAGTCGGCCGGGTCCTCGACCAGCTCGTAGACCGCGAACCCCTGCGGGACGCCGTCGGGGTCGTCGTAGCGGACGATCTGCAGCTTCCGCGAGTCGGCGTCGCCCGGGGCCAGCCCGAGCTGGCGGGTCCAGAGGTGCCCGGAGTACGACATCTCGCCGGGCCGGCCGAGCCGCACCCGCTCCACGATCGCGAGCCCGTCCTCGCGCAGCTGCTCGCCGGTGACGAGCTGCACGCGACCACGGGGCTCCGGTCCGGTCCAGCGGACCCGGCGGGTGGAGATCGTCAGGTCGCGGGCGAACGCCGCGGGGGAGTAGCCGAACCGCGAGTAGATCGTCGACTCCGACACCGTCAGCATCGCGACGGGGAGGTCCTGCGCGAGCGCGGTGCGCAGCTCGGCCTCCACGAGGGCGCGGGCGATGCCGCGACGGCGGTGGGTCTGCGCGACCGTGACGCCGCTGACCGCCCACGCGGGGACCGCCCGCCGTCCGGGCACGGTCAGGTCGGCGGGCCAGCAGATCGTGGTGGCGACGGGCTGCTCGGGGATGCCCGCGGTGTCGTCGAAGACCCCGACGAGACGGCGGTCCTTCCCCAGCAGCCGGTGCCGCGTGGCGATCGTCTCCGGCGTCGGGGTGGCGTTGTGGAAGCCGCGGGTCTCGGCCCGGAACCAGGCCTCGTACGCCGCCGCGTCGGTGCCGTCGACGACGGCCAGCCGCAGCCCTTGGGCGGCGAGTCGGGCCCGCGACGTCTCGTCGATCGGGAGGTCTGCAGATCGGGTGCTCACGGTTCCAACGTAACGCCGCCGGACGCGGGCGGGTGGCTCAGGCGGTCGCCACCCCGGCCGCGACCCACTCGTCGCGCACCCGCGGCAGGGTGTCGGGCGAGACCGCGGCGGTCAGCCCCTCCAGGACGCGCACGGTGAAGCCCTCCCGCGCGGCGTCCAGGGCGGTGGCGCGGACGCAGTAATCGGTCGCGATCCCGCAGACGTCCACGGCGTCGATCCCCTCGGCGCGCAGCCAGTCGGCAAGCATCACGCCGGACACCGAGGAGCCCTCGAAGCCCGAGTACGCCGCGGCGTACTCGCCCTTGAAGAACGTCTCGGCGAACATCTCCGGCGTCAGCGGGGCGTGCAGGAGCTCGCCCTCGGTGCCGACGACGCAGTGCCGGGGCCACGAGTCGACGAAGTCCGGCGTGTCCGAGAAGTGGCCGCCGGGATCGATGTGGTGGTCGCGGGTCGCGACGACCGTGGCGTACGAGCCTGTGCCAAGGAGGTCGGCGACGTCCTGCGCGACCTGGGCGCCACCCGTGACGGCGAGCGAGCCGCCCTCGCAGAAGTCGTTCTGGACGTCGACGACGATCAGGGCCGTGGTCATGAGGCGTTCTCCTCGTAGACCGTCTCGAGCACGGGATCGGACTTGGACAGCTGACGGGCCGACGCGGGCAGCTCGGCGAGGGACGAGCGCAGCCGGGCCCGCGAGTCCTCGAGGGACTCGTGGTGGATCCGCTTGCCGTCCCGGACGAGCTCGACCAGGAGCGACCGGTCGTTCTCGTCGTGGACGGGTGTCCCGTCGACGCCGATGACCTCGGCCTGCGCGCGACCGTTCGGCCCGAGGCGGCGCAGGGCGTACTTGCGGCCGCCGACCGAGACCTTGTCCTGGCTCCTCTTCGCGACCGAGACCATCCGGCCGTCGTCGTCGGCACGGGACACGAGCTTGTAGACGAATCCGCTCGTGGGGACGCCGGATCCGGTCACGAGCGAGGTGCCGACGCCGTAGCCGTCGACGGGGGCCACCGCGAGCGCCGCGATCGCGTACTCGTCGAGATCGCTGGTCACGGTGATGCGGGTCTGCTCGGCCCCGAGCTCGTCGAGCTGCTGGCGGACGGTCCTGGCCAGCGACACGAGGTCGCCGGAGTCCAGGCGCACCCCGCCGAGCTCGTCCCCGGCCAGGTCGACCGCGGTGCGGATCGCCTCCGGGATGTCGTACGTGTCGACCAGCAGCGTCGTGCCGGGCCCGAGCGACCGGACCTGCGCCTCGAAGGCCTCCCGCTCGGTGTCGTGCAGGAGCGTGAACGAGTGCGCGCTGGTGCCGGTCGTCGGGATGCCGAACGTCCGGCCCGCCTCGAGGTTCGACGTCGCGGCGAACCCGGCGATGTAGGCGGCCCGGGCCGCCGCCACGGCAGCGGCCTCGTGGGTGCGGCGCGAGCCCATCTCGATGCACGGCCGGTCACCGGCGGCCGTGATCATGCGGGAGGCCGCGGTCGCGATCGCCGCGTCGTGGTTGAGCACCGACAGCAGGAGCGTCTCCAGGACGACGCTCTCGGCGAACGTGCCCTCCACGATCATGACGGGGGAGTGCGGGAAGTAGACCTCCCCGTCGGGATAGCCCCAGATCGAGCCGGTGAACTGGTAGTCCGCGAGCCAGTCGAGCGTGGCGTCGTCGACGACCTCGGCCTCACGGAGCCAGGCGAGCTCGTCCTCGCCGAACCGGAACTCGGCGAGAGCGTCCAGCGCGCGGCCCACGCCGGCGACGACGCCGTAACGGCGTCCCCCGGACAGGCGGCGCGCGAACAGCTCGAACACGGAGCGGCGCTGGGCCGTCCCGTTGCGCAGGGTCGCCTGCAGCATCGTGAGCTCGTAGCGATCGGTCAGCAGGGCGGTGCTGGGTGTGGTCACGGGTCCAGCCTAGGACCGAAGTGCCGTGGTTTCGCGTCGTCAGGTCCCTGCGACACAATGGGGGCGTGACCACCCCGAGCCCCGTCGAGATCGCCGAGCCCGACGCAGACATCGTCATCGAGCTCGAGGACCCGTGGGTCACGATCGTGTGGAACGACCCGGTCAACCTGATGTCCTACGTCGCGTACGTCTTTCGCAACTACTTCGGCTACACCGAGGAAAAGGCCCACGAGCTCATGTTGAAGGTGCACCACGACGGCAAGGCGGTCGTCTCCAGCGGCAGCCGCGAGCAGATGGAGCGGCACGTGCAGGCGATGCACGAGTACGGGCTGTGGGCCACGCTCGAGCGGCAGGACGCATGAGGCGCCCGGCTCGCTGCGCTCCCCGGTCCCGCGACTGCGTCGCGGCCGGGCTGCGCCCGGAGCGCCCTGCCGAGCTTCGCTCGGCCAGTGGCCGCGAGGAGCGGGCATGAAGCCGTTCCGCAAGCGGCGTCGCGGCGGCATCACGGCGACGTTCGAGATCGGTGAGGCGCACCTGCTCGCCAACCTCGCCGGCCAGGTCATCGAGCTGCTGCGCGACCGCAACGGCGTCGACGAGTCCGACGCGGACCCGCTCGCCGCGCAGCTCGGCATGGGCGGGCCCTCGCTCCCGCCGGAGGACCCGGTGCTGCAGCGGCTGCTCCCGGACGCCTACCGCGGTGACCCCGAGGACGCAGGGGAGTTCCGCCGGTTCACCGAGCGGGGTCTGACGTCGGTGAAGGTGCAGAACGCCGAGACGCTCATCGGCTCGCTCGTCGACGGCGGGCTGACGTTCGAGGAGGTCCCCGACGAGCACGGCGACCCGGTCGAGGTCGAGCTCGACCCCGACGAGGTGCAGGCCTGGCTGCGGGCGCTGACCGACGTACGCCTGGCGCTGGCCGTCCGGCTGGGCATCGAGACCGACGAGGACACGGTGCTCGTGGCCGAGTCCGAGGACGACGCCGTCGCCGCGATGTCCGACATCTTCGACTGGCTCGGCTACGTGCAGGAGACCCTCATCGCCGCGCTCGACTGAGGCGCATCGTCTCGGCGGGCGGTCGCCCTGCGCGGGCCGTGGGGGCAGTCGATAAACTCACCCGGTGCTGACCATCGACCAGGCCACCCATGACGCGATCATCGCGCATGCCCGCTGCGACCACCCCGACGAGGCCTGCGGCGTCGTGGCCGGCCCGATCGGCTCCGACGTCCCGGCCCGCCTCATCCCGATGCTCAACGCCGCGATGTCGCCGACGTTCTACGAGTTCGACTCCGGCGACCTGCTGCGCCTCTACCGCGAGATGGACGACAACGACGAGGAGCCGGTCGTCATCTACCACTCGCACACCGCGACCGAGGCGTACCCGTCGCGCACCGACGTCAACCTCGCCGGGGAGCCCGGCGCCCACTACGTCCTCGTCTCGACCCGCGACGGCGCCCACGAGGGCGGACCGGTCGACTTCCGGTCGTACCGGATCGTCGACGGCGAGGTCACCGAGGAAGAAGTTCGCGTCGTCGCGGCTTATACAGATGTAGCCCCCACCGAAACGTCACAACAGAAGGCAGAGCACTGATGGCCATCGAGGTCCGTATCCCCACGATCCTGCGTCCCCTCACCGGAGGCGAGCGTGCCGTCGAGGGCAAGGGCTCGACCGTCGCCGAGCTCATCGACCAGCTCGAGCTCGACCACGAGGGCATCAAGGACCGGCTGCTGGAGAACGGCGAGGCCCGCCGGTTCGTCAACATGTACGTGAACGACGAGGACATCCGCTTCACCGGCGGCCTCGAGACCGCGGTCGCCGACGGCGACACCGTGGTCATCCTGCCGGCGGTCGCCGGTGGCGCCGCCACTCTCTCCTGATGGGAACCCTGTGCGCTTCGACTCGCTGATCGACTCGGTCGGCGGCACGCCCCTCGTCGGGCTGCCGTCGCTGTCACCGTCCCCGGACGTCCGGCTGTGGGCCAAGCTCGAGGACCACAACCCAACGGGCTCGATCAAGGACCGTGCGGCGCTGCAGATGATCCTGCAGGCGGAGAAGGACGGCCGGCTGTCGCCCGGCTGCACGATCCTGGAGCCGACCAGCGGCAACACCGGCATCTCCCTCGCGATGGTCGCGCGCCAGCGCGGGTACGACATCGTCTGCGTGATGCCCGAGAACACCTCGATCGAGCGCACCCAGCTGCTGACGATGTGGGGCGCGAAGATCATCCCCTCGCCCGCGGCGGGCGGCTCCAACGAGGCCGTGCGGGTGGCCAAGGGGCTCGCGGCCGAGCACCCCGACTGGGTCATGCTCTACCAGTACGGCAACCCGGCCAACGCCGAGGCGCACTACGTCGGGACCGGACCGGAGATCCTCGCGGACCTGCCCGAGGTGACGCACTTCGTCGCGGGCCTGGGCACGACCGGGACCCTGATGGGCGTCGGCCGGTTCTTCCGTGAGCACAAGCCCGACGTGCGCATCGTGGCCGCCGAGCCCCGGTACGGCGAGCTGGTCTACGGCCTGCGCAACCTCGACGAGGGCTTCGTGCCCGAGCTGTACGACGCGTCGATGATCGACTCGCGGTTCTCGGTGGGGCCCCGCGACGCGGTGCGCCGGGTCCGCGAGCTGGTCGAGCGTGAGGGCATCTTCGCCGGTGTCTCCACCGGTGCGATCCTGCACGCGGCGCTCGCCCAGGCGGCCAAGTGCATCAAGGCCGGCGAGAGCGCCGACATCGTGTTCGTCGTCTGCGACGGCGGCTGGAAGTACCTGTCGACCGGCGCGTACGAGGGCACCCTCGACGAGGCGGAGGACAAGCTCGACGGTCAGCTCTGGGCGTAGCGCGTTCTGGGCGTATCGCTCAGGCGTCGACCCGCTCGTGCCGGCCCGGACGGCTCCGGACGACCAGCAGCGCGAGACCGACCAGGAGCCACGCGAGGAGCACCAGCACTGGTCCGCGCACACCGGAGCTGTCGAAGTAGACGATCCCGCGGATCGCGCTGGTGCCGGCACCCGGGGGCAGCCACGGACCGATCGCCCTGAAGAACGGGGGCAGCAGGTCGCTCGGGAATGCCCCACCGGCGCTCGGGTTGCCGAGAACCACGAACAGGACGATCGCCACCCCGATGCCGATCACCCCGAGCCACGCCTCGCACGCGAGCGTGAACACGCTGACCGCGAGCACCAGAAGGGTGCCGAACGCCGCCAGCGACCAGTAGCCGTGGTCGAGCGCGTCGAGCCAGGGCCCGACGATCCAGGCGCCCCCGAGCCCCGACAGCACCGAGTAGACCACGATGCTCGCCAGCCGGAGGGCCAGGCGGCGAAGGCTCGACACCCGCTCGCCGCCGGTGATGCCGATGAGCGACGCCACCAGGTAGCCACCGACGACCCACCCGACCGCGAGGTAGAACGGACTGAGGCCGTGGGCGTCGCCGCTGTTCGCCGGGATCACGTCGGACGTCTTGAGCGGCCGCTGCTGCTGGGCGGCCACCTTCTTGACCACGGTCTCGATCGCCTCGGACTCGGCTGAGCCATCAGCGCTCGCGACGAGCAGCTGGTCGTCCTGCTGGCCCAGGACCAGGACGCCGCCGACCGTCCGGTCCCGCAGCTTGTCGCGGCCGGCCGCCTCGTCCTTCGCGACGGTCGCCTTGAGCGGCTTGCCGTCCAGCCCGTTGAGGGTGCGGGTTATCTCGCGGGCGAGCTCGCTCGGTGCGCCGGGCGGGGGGACGACCACGACGGGGACCTCGTGGGGCTTCGGCGAGTGGAACGCACCGACGTAGCTCGCGGTGAACCCCAGCTGGATCAGCAGGACGCCGACCAGCAGGACGACGGGATTGAGCGGGCGGCGCGACGTCGAGGACGAGGTGGTGGCGGACTCGGACACAGGCGATCCTCCGTTGGGGCCCTAGGTGCCTGGCACGTTACCGACCGATCGGCGGTTCCACCCGGGACCAAGGTCGGGACAGCGACGGGGCGTCTCCGTCGTCGTCCCCGGCGGGCGCGGTGCATCTGCCACCGTCTGAGCGCAGGTCCGGCGGGCGCGGTGGATCTGCCACCGTATGAGCGCGATTTCGGGCCTATTCGGTGGCAGAAGCACCGCGCCCCCGGGAAACGGCCGCCTCGGCTACCCTCGTGCAGGTGAGCCAGATCGTGGTGTTCTCCGGAAGTGCCCACCGCCCCCTCGCCGAGAAGATCTGTTCCGAGCTCGGACAGCCGTTGTCGCCGTCCCAGACCGTGCGGTTCAGCAACGACTGCCTGCAGGTGCAGCTCCTGGCCAACTGCCGCCGCAGGGACGTCTACATCATCCAGCCGTTGGTCCCGCCGACCCAGGACCACCTGATGGAGCTGCTGTTGATGATCGACGCGGCCCGCGGGGCGAGCGCCGACTCCGTCACGGCCGTCATCCCGCACTACGCGTACGCCCGCTCGGACAAGAAGGACGCGTCGCGCATCTCGATCGGCGGCCGGCTCGTGGCCGACATGCTGACCACGGCGGGCGCCGACCGGGTGGTGACCATGACGTTGCACGCCCCGCAGGTGCACGGCTTCTTCAGCGTCCCGGTCGACCACCTGACCGCGATCGGCGAGCTCGCCGACCACTACCGCAGCCGCGACCTCACCGACACGGTCGTCGTCTCGCCCGACCTCGGCAACGCCAAGACCGCCTCGCTGTTCGCCCGGCTGCTCGGCATCCCCGTCGCCGCGGGCAGCAAGCAGCGCCAGGCGGACGACAAGGTCGTCATCGACGCGATCGTGGGTGACGTCGCCGGCAAGAAGGCGATCGTCCTCGACGACGAGATCGCGACCGGGGGATCGATCATCGAGCTCATGAACAAGCTCGAGGAGGAGGGCTGCACGGAGGCGTCCGTCGCGTGCACCCACGGCCTGTTCACCGGCAAGGCCGTCGAGCGGTTGCGCGACCATCCCTCGATCACCGAGGTCGTCACGACCGACACCGTCCCGGCCCCCTCGGACTGGCCGGACCTGCAGGTGCGATCCGTCGCCGGGCTGTTCGCGGAGGCGATCGCGCGGATCCACGCGGGCGAGTCCGTCTCGTCGCTGTTCGACGGGGTCGACCCCGCGCACGCCCCACCTCAGCCGAAGCTCCCGCTCTAGCCGCGAGGGCGTACGGCAGTGGAACGCGGGTCACATGTGATCTCGGGCCCGTTCACTTTGCCGACACCCACCACGGCCGTACGCTTCATGGTTGTGAGCGACGCACCGATAGGCATCTTCGACTCAGGCTTCGGAGGCCTCACGGTGGCCCGCGCCGTGCTCGACCAGCTGCCGCACGAGCCGGTCCTCTACCTCGGCGACACCGCCCGCCAGCCCTACGGCCCCAAGCCGATCTCCGAGGTCCGCGAGTACGCCCTCGAGTGCCTCGACCACCTCGTCGCCCAGGGCGTCAAGGCCCTCGTCATCGCGTGCAACTCCGCGAGCGCCGCGGTGCTGCGTGACGCCCGCGAGCGGTACGACGTGCCGGTCGTCGAGGTCATCGTCCCGGCCACCCGGCGCGCGGTCAGCGCCACCCGCAACGGCATCGTCGGCGTCATCTGCACCCAGGCCACCGCGACCTCGCAGGCGTACGACGACGCGTTCGCGGCGAACCCCGGCATCACCCTCCACACGCAGGCCTGCCCCCGTTTCGTCGAGCTGGTGGAGCAGGGGGTGACGAGCGGGCCCGAGCTGCTCGCGGTCGCGCAGGACTACCTGCAGCCGCTGATCGACCTCGACGTCGACACCCTGGTTCTCGGTTGCACCCACTACCCGCTGCTGACCGGCGTACTGTCCTACGTCATGGGTGATGGGGTCACGCTCGTCTCGAGCGCGGAGGAGACGGCCAAGGACGTCTACGCGCTGCTCGTGCGCGAAGGCCTCGAGCGCGACCCCGCGCTGCCCGCGCCCACCCACGGCTTCGTGACCACCGGCCGGCCCGAGGATTTCGCCGTGCTCGCGCGGCGCTTCCTCGGTCCCGAGATCGAGTCCGCGACCCAGCTCTCGTGGGTCGGTGCGGCATGAAGCTGACGGTCATCGGCTGCGCCGGGTCCTTCGCCGGCCCCGAGTCGCCCGCGAGCTGCTACCTCCTCGAGGCACCGTTCGAGGGCCGCACGTACCGGCTCCTGGTCGACCTCGGCAGCGGGGCGTTCGGACCGCTGCAGCGTTACAGCACGATCCGGGACATCGACGCGATCGCCCTGTCCCACCTGCATGCCGACCACTGCTTCGACATGTCCGGCTTCTACGTCGTCAGCCGCTACCACCCCGAGGGCGCGTTCGCGCAGATCCCGGTGCACGCTCCCGAGGGAGCCGACGAGTTCCTCGTCTCGGCGTACGGCGTCGAGGAGAACACCGGTATGCGCGAGCAGTTCGCGTTCAGCCCGTGGGAGGACGGCGGAACGGTGCAGCTCGGACCGTTCACGGTCACGTCCGCCCGCGTCAACCACCCGGTGCCGGCCTTCGCCTTCCGGATCTCGACCGACACCCGCTCGCTCGCGTACTCGGGTGACACCGGCCCCACCGACGCGCTGATCGACCTGGTCGACGGCGTGGACGTGTTCCTGTGCGAGGCGTCGTTCGTGGAGTCCGGGACGAACCCGCCCAACCTGCACCTGACCGGTGCGGAGGCCGGGCGGTACGCGACGGACGGCAAGGTCGGCCGGCTCCTCGTCACCCACATCCCCACCTGGACCGACCGGGCCGAGGTGGAGTCGGACGTCAAGACCACGTGGGACGGCCGCTACGAGCTCGTGACCGCCGGCGCCACCTACGAGCTCTGACCGTCCCCGGCAGCGGTGCACGGCCCCGATAGGCTCGAGGTCATGACCCGCGAAGATGGCCGCCAGGCCGATCAGCTCCGTCCCGTGACCATCACCCGCAACTGGCTCGACCACGCGCAGGGCTCGTGCCTCATCGAGTTCGGCAAGACCAAGGTGCTGTGCGCCGCGAGCGCGAGCGAGGGCGTCCCGCGCTGGCGCAAGGGCTCGGGGCTCGGCTGGGTCACCGCGGAGTACGCGATGCTGCCGCAGGCCACGCACGACCGCTCGGCGCGCGAGTCGGTCAAGGGCCGCATCGGCGGACGCACGCACGAGATCTCCCGCCTCGTGGGGCGGTCGCTGCGGATGGCGATCGACTACAAGGCGCTGGGCGAGAACACCATCACGATCGACTGCGACGTGCTGCAGGCCGACGGCGGCACCCGCACCGCCGCGATCACCGGTGCGTACATCGCGCTGGCCGACGCCGTCGAGCACCTGCGTCGCCAGGGAGCACTCGTGGGTGAGCCGCTCGTGGAGTCCGTCGCCGCCATCAGCGTCGGCATCATCGACGGCGTCCCGCTGCTCGACCTGCCGTACGTCGAGGACGTCCGCGCCGAGACCGACATGAACGTCGTGATGACCGGCTCGGGCAAGTTCGTCGAGGTGCAGGGCACGGCCGAGGGCGCCCCGTTCGACAAGGCCGAGCTCGACGCGCTGCTCGAGCTCGCCGCCGCCGGCTGCGCGGACCTGACCCGCCTGCAGAACGAGGCCCTCGGACGATGAGCAGGGTCGTCCTGGCGTCCAACAACGCCAAGAAGCTGGCCGAGCTGCGTCGCATCCTCGAGCCGCTCGTCCCGGGCATCGAGGTGCTGGGCCTGGCCGACTTCCCGGCGTACGACGAGCCGGCCGAGACCGAGCCGACCTTCGAGGGCAACGCCCTCATCAAGGCGCGGGCCGCGCTCCAGGCCACCGGCCTGCCGTCGCTCGCCGACGACTCGGGGCTGTGCGTCGACGCCCTCAACGGCATGCCCGGGGTGCTGTCCGCCCGCTGGTCCGGCGTGCCCAAGAGCGAGGGCGGCGACGCCGCCAACAACCGGCTGCTGCTGAGCCAGCTGTCCGACGTGCCGCCGGAGCGGCGCACGGCCCAGTTCCGGTGCGCGATGGCCCTGTGCACCCCTGACGGGCGCGAGCTCGTCGAGCACGGCGAGATGGCCGGGCGGATCCTCGCGGCCGAGCACGGCGGGGGCGGCTTCGGCTACGACCCGCTGTTCGCCGCCGACGGCTACGACGTCTCGACGGCCGAGCTCGAGCCGGCCGAGAAGGACCGCATCAGCCACCGCGGCAAGGCGCTGGCGGCGATCGCACCGGCCGTGGTGGCCGCCCTCACGGCCTGAGGGTCACTCCAGCGCCCGGATGACCCGTCGGGCGATCGCGGCGCTGCCGTGGCGGTTGGGGTGCACGCCGTCGACCACGCGCGCTGCGGTCAGGGCGCCGGCGGTGCTGATGAACTGGAAGCCGTGGGACTCGGCCTGGGCTCGCACGATGCGGGTGATCCGCACACCGGTCGTCGGGTCGAGCGGACCCCACGGCGGGCCGAGCACGATGACCCGTGTCGTGGCCGGCACGAACGTCTGCAACGTGTCGAGGTAGGTGTCGACGGCGTGGTGGATCTCGGCGTCGGTCGAGGGGACGAACATGCCGTCGACGCAGCGGGCCCAGTCGTTGCGACCGCCCTCGACGAACAGGATCGACGGCGCCGGGCCGGAGTAGACCTGCGTGCGGTCGATGAAGCGGTTGCCCTCGCACCGGTGCCCGGGACGCAGGTAGCCCGAGCCGGATTGCGCGTACGTCCGGACCTGCGCGCCGAAGCGGTGACCGACGATGCTCCACCAGCCCTGGTCGTCGTCGCCGGGGGAGTCGTTGTAGCGCGCGGTGATCGAGTCGCCCACGACCACGATCCCCTGGGGTGCGAGCGCCGAGACCTCGTGGGTCTGGCCGCCCTGGGCGCCCTGCCAGGCCACGAACGGCCCCAGGACCAGGGCGAGCACGAAGGCGATGGCGACCGGCCGGCGTGCGGCGGTCCTGGTGACGGTCATGATGTGCTTTCTGTTTCCCGAGAGACCGTAACTGTACGTCCGCTCGCGGCCTGGACCTGCATGGTTGCGCCGATCCGGGCCGAAAGTGGTCGAAGATTATCCGAAAGGACCAGTCCCAACCCGCGCCTCACTCCGGCAGCCGGAAACCCTGCTGCCGCCAGGCCTCGAACACCGCGACCGACGCGGTGTTGGCCAGGTTCATCGAGCGACGCCCGGGGAGCATCGGGAGCCGGACGCGCGCCTCGACGCGCGGGTCGTCCAGGACCTCCGGCGGCAGGCCGGTCGGCTCGGGACCGAACAGCAGGACGTCCCCCGGCTCGTACGCGACGTCGGTGTAGACCTGCTCCCCGCGCGCGGTGAAGGCGAAGACTCGTCCGGGGGCCAGCGCCTCGAGCGCGGCGTCGAGGTTCGGGTGGACCGTCATGACGGCGAGGTCGTGGTAGTCCAGCCCCGCCCGCCGCAGCTTGGACTCCTCGAGGTCGAAGCCGAGCGGCTCGACGAGGTGCAGCTCGGCCCCCGTCACGGCGGCAAGTCGGATCGCGGCGCCGGTGTTGCCGGCGATGCGAGGTTCGAAGAACAGGATGCGGAACATCAGTGGGGCCTCCGGTGGAGCACGAGGTGGACGACGAGGCCGGCGACCAGTGCCCAGAACGCCGAGCCGATGCCCAGCGCCGAGACGCCGGACGCGGCGACGAGGAAGGTGATGACAGCGGCCTCACGGCCGGAACGGTCCGAGAGCGCGCCCTCGAGGGCGTCCGCGAGCGTGCCGAGCAGCGCGAGGCCCGCGACGGTCGCGATGACCCCGGCTGGCGCGACCGCGACGAGGGCGGCGAGGGCGGCCGACGCGACGGCCAGCACGACGTACGTGCTCGCGGCGGCCTGCGCGGCGATCCACCGTCGCCGGGGATCGGGTCCCGCCGGGGGACCGGCGGCGAGGGCGGCGCTGATCGCGGCGAGGTTCACCGAGTGCCCGCCGGCCGGCGCACCGACCATCGTGGCGACACCCGCGGTCACGACCGATCCGCGCCACGGCACGTCGTACCCGAGGGACTTCATGATCGCGACGCCTGGCACGTTCTGCGACGCCATCGTCACGACGTACAGGGGGACGGCGATGCCGATCATCGCGGCCCAGCTCCAGGCGGGCGTCGTGAAGGACAGCTCGGGCAGCAGGGACGACCCCGGGATCGAGGTGCCGTGGCGGACCATGTCGGCACCGATGACGACACCGGCCGCGAGGAACGCCGCCGGCACGGCCCAGCGCGGCGCGAACCGCACGCCGAGGAGCCAGACGAGCGCGATCGGCAGGATCGCCCCGGGGTTGTCCCGCAGCGCGGTCACCGGCTGGAGGCAGAGCTCGAGCACCACGCCTGCCAGCATCGCCTGGGCGATCGGGGCCGGGATCCGCGAGATGAGCCGGCCGAGGGCGGGCCACAGGCCGGTGACGACGTACGCGGCGCCGGCGACGAGAAATGCGCCGACCGCGACCGGCCAGCCGCCGTCCAGCGCCTCGGTGCCGGCCAGCAGGGCCACGCCGGGCGTGGACCAGACCAGGATCAACGGCATCCGGTACCGGGCACTGAGCCAGAACATCCCGATCGCCTGCGTCAGGCAGAGCGCGAGCAGGCCGGACGCGGCCTGGGCGGGCGTCGCACCGACCGCGTGCAGCCCGGTCAGCACGACGGCGAACGAGCTGGTGTAGCCGACGAGGGCCGCGACCACGCCCGCGCTGATCGGCTGCTGCAGGTCGCCGCCCGTCGTCGTCCGCGCCCGCTTCATGGTGATTCACCCTAGACTCCTCGACCATGCCCACTCCCCAGCGCGTCCACGTCACGCACACGTACCGGTCCGATCCCGCCACGGTCTTCGCGAAGCTCTCCGAGCACGAGAACCTCGGGCCCGTCCTGGGTGCGAAGATCGACCGGGTCAAGGACGGTGACACGTCGCGCAACGGCGTCGGCTCGACGCGCAGCCTGAAGATCGGCCCGCTCCCGGCCTTCCACGAGACCACGACGGTCTCGGAGCCGAACACCCTGATCGAGTACGCGATCTCCCAGGGCAGCCCGCTGAAGGGGCACTGGGGTCGTCAGGTGCTCACGCAGACCACCGACGGTGGCACGCTGCTCGACTACACGATCGGCTTCGACGCACCGGTGCCCGGCCTCGCGGCCCTGGTCGGCAAGATCCTGCAGAAGAACATCGCCAAGGGCATCGGCCGGCTCGCACCGTAGGCCCTAGTCGCCGAGCAGGTCCCAGACCCGCGCGGTCGCGGCCTCCACGTCGCCGGGGTGGATCTGCTGGAAGTTGCGGCCACCCCGGCTGAACGTCTGCGTCACGGCGGCCGGCACGAGGGCCGGGTCGACCTCGACCCATGTGCAGTCGCGCACGTGGACGAGGTCGACCTCCGCACCGTCGTCGTCGCGGCGCCAGGGGCCGGCCAGCCGGCCGACGTACGTCCCACCGCCCGGGACGCGCGTCCAGACGAAGGATCCGTCCGGCGCGTCGACGAGCCGTCGCAGCCGCCGCTCGGCCCGCTCGTCGGTCGCCTCACCCATGCCGCACAGGCCGAGGCGGAGCGCCCGCTCGAGGGTCGCCGCGTGCGGCACGTCGTCACGACGCGAGCGCATGGGCGCGCGGTAGACCGGCGACGTCACCGGTCCGTCCCGGCACGCATCAGCTCAGGATGCCGCCGAGGATGCCGCCGCCGACCGCAGCCGCGGCGACGTTGCCGCCCTGGCCTCCGCCGCCCTGGTTGTAGGCGGGACCCTCGGAGGGCTGGACGACCACGAAGCCGGGTCCCTGGAAGGCGTACTGGAACGCCTCGCCCGAGCCGCCCCGCAGCGTCGACCGCATGTTCATGCTGTTGTGCAGCTGCGGCGTGAGGTTCGCCGACCAGCACACGGCGGCGTTGATGTCGACGTACGTCGGCTGCTGCGAGCAGTCGAGGATCATCGGGTCGCCGTCGGCCACCAGCGCGACCTGGCCGTGACCGGTGACGATCGTGTTGAACAGGCCGCCGGCCGCGATGCCGACGCCCTTGACCCGTCGGATGTCGTGGTCGAGGGTCGCGTCGAACGCGAGCAGGTTACGGCCGTTGATCGAGATGCCGTCACCCTCGAGGTTCAGGATGAAGACGTTCTTGGCGGTGTCCGCGAAGAACACCTCACCCTGGCCGGCGACCGTCATCAGCGGGTTGTCCTCGCTGGTCACGACCTTCTTCATGAGCTTGCCGATGCTGCCCGCCGACTTGTGCTCGAACGTGACCTGGCCCTGGTAGGCGACCATCACGCCCTTGGTCGCGAGCACCGGGGCGCCCAGGGTGACCTTGAGCATGCGGGGATTCTGCAGGACGAACCGTTCCGAGGTCTGGACCTCGAGATTCGCCTGCGCGAACAGATCGGACTTCATGCCGTGCCCTTCTCCTGATGGATCAACGTGCTGTCACCAGCACAACGTACGGGAGGGGCGGGAAGTGCCGGGCAGGTTCAGCGCAGCGGACGCTCGCCGGCGACGGCCGCGGACTGGCTCTCCGCGTCGTGCCAGTTGTCCTGCTCGTCGAACCAGCCCTCCCGGCGGTGCCGGGGCTCGGTCGGATCGGTGGTGGGGTGCTTCTTCTTGCGCAGGAAGGGGGTGACGACGTTGGGCATGAGGTTCTCCGGACGTGACCGTGTTCCCGTGGAGGAACCGGACGGACGATGTACCCGTTTGCGGCACGGTCAAACATCGCGGTGCCGATCGCGGTGCCCTGAGTGTCGGTGACAGGACTTGAACCTGCACGCTCGAAAGCACAGGAACCTAAATCCTGCGTGTCTACCAGTTCCACCACACCGACTCGGGACCAAGAATAGGCCCTCGGTCAGGCGCCGAGCCCCAGGTCCTTGCGCAGCTTGGCGACGTGGCCGGTGGCCTTGACGTTGTACTGGGCCAGCGTGATCGTGCCGTCCTCCACGACGAACGTGGAACGGATCACGCCCTGGACGACCTTGCCGTAGAGCTTCTTCTCGCCGAAGGCGCCCCACTGGGTCAGGACCTCCTTGTCGGGGTCGGACAGCAGCTGGATCGTGAGCCCGTCCCGCTCCCGGAACGCCGCGAGCTTCTCCGGCTTGTCCGGCGAGATGCCCAGGACGGTGTAGCCCTCGGCCTGCAGACGGTCGATCGAGTCGCTGAAGTCGCAGGCCTGCTTCGTGCAGCCCGGCGTCATCGCGGCGGGGTAGAAGTACACGATGACCTTGCCCGGCTGGGCCGACAGCGAGACGGGTTCTCCGGCGTCGTTCGTCAGCGTGAAGTCGGGTGCGGTGTCTCCGGGCTGCAGGCGGGTCGTCATACGTCCTATCCTTGCGTACGTGTGCGGGCCGACGGTCCGCAGTCCGCAGGTTCCCGAGTGAGCGAGGCACGACGTGGCAAACGCCAGATCCGATGAGCTTGTCGACGAGATCGACGTGATCCGCGAACGTCTGGCGGTCACCGTCGACGCGCTGGTCGACCGGTCGAACCCCAAGAACATCGCCCGTCGCGGACTCGAGAACCTCAAGGGGCGGTTCATCGACGAGACCGGTTCGCCCCGGATGGAGACGATCGTCCCGGTCGTGGGCGGCGCGATCGCCGTCATCGCCGGCATCGTCGTCATCCGCCGGTTGCTCCGCTGACCATGAGCGGCAAGCTCCCGATCCGCATGCTGGCCGACCGGCTCCTGGTGTCGCTCGACGACGAGGCCGGGGACCGTCGCTCGACCGGCGGCATCGTCATCCCCGCGACTGCGACGCTGGGCAAGCGGCTGTCGTGGGCGCGCGTCCAGGCCATCGGCGCGCACGTCCGGTCCGTCGAGGTGGGCGACCGGGTGCTGTTCGACCCCGACGACCGGTCCGAGGTCGAGGTACGGGGCGAGGACTTCGTCCTCCTGCGCGAGCGCGACCTGCACGCCGTCGCGTCCGAGCGCATCGAGGAAGGCCAGACAGGCCTGTACCTGTGAGCGCCGCGGTGACGTCGTGAGCCCGTCGCGCGACGTCCCGCTGCGACGGGTCCGGCTGCCGCGACCGCAGCTGACCTGGAACGACCGGCTGCGCATGCTGCGCAAGCGCTGGCGGCTGCTGCTGCGCCTCGCCGGCGCCACCGCTGCGGCGTTCTTCATCTCCACCCACGTGCTGGGGCACACCCAGGCATTCTTCGCGCCGGTCTCGGCGGTCATCGTCATCATCGCCGGGGCCGGCCTGCGCGCTCGCACGCTGTTCGAGCTCGTGGTCGGTGTGGCGCTCGGGGTCCTGGTCGGCGAGCTGCTGATCCTGTCCATCGGGCGTGGGACGTGGCAGATCGCGCTCGTCGTGGCGCTGACGGTCGTGGCGTGCACCCTGCTCGGCATCAAGGGTCTCGCGATGACGCAGGCGGCCAACTCCTCGGTCCTCCTGGCCGCCGTGGTCCCGGTCGCCAACGCCGGCAACCCCGCGGTCACCCGCTTCATCGACGCGCTGATCGGCGGGTGCGCCGGGCTCGCGATGATCCTGCTGGTGCCCCGCAACGCGGTCCGGGACATCGACATGGAGGTGCAGTCGCTGCTGAAGCGTCTCGGGGGCGTGCTGGGCCGGATCTCGGACGCCATGCGGCTGCAGGACACCGCGCTGGCCGAGCGCGCGCTGGACGAGGCGCGCGACATGCAGCCGGGACTCCAGGCGCTGGAGACCACCGCGGCCAGCGTCTCGGAGATCACCCGCATGTCACCCATGCGGTGGAAGCAGCGCGAGCACGTCGGGATGTACGTGGGCGCCATCCGCGACTTCGACAACGCGATCCGGGACGCCCGGGTGCTGGCGCGTCGCACCGCTGCGATGCTGCGCCACCGCGAGGACGCCCCGGCCGGGATGGACCTCGCGGTGAAGTCGCTGTCGACCGCGGTCGCGATCCTCGCCGACGACCTGTCCGAGCAGGACGACTTCGAGGCTGCGCGGCGCGAGCTCGTCGAGGCGGCCCGGATCGCGGTCATGGCCCTGCCGGGCGCGATGACGATGAACACAGCGGCGATCGCCGCCCAGGTCCGGTCGTTGGCGGCGGACCTGTTGTACGCCAGCGGCTCGACCCGCGACGAGATCGACGAGCGCCTGGACTTCGACTGACGTCCGCCCGGCCCCGCGGCGGCGGGCTCATTTCCGCACGACGTGGTGTGGTGTTCGTCCTGTGTTCACCCGCGTCGGGTGGGCTCGCACCATGAACTCATCCACGAGAAAGAACAGCAAGCGCACCGCTGTCAGCCTCGCCGTCGCGGCAGTCGTCGTCGGCGTGGGCACCGCGGGCGCCATCGGGGCGGGCCAGGATCTCTCGAAGCACGGGGGAGCGACGCGCCTGTCGGGCGACCAGACCAAGCAGGTCAAGAAGGCCGTCAAGGGCGGTCACCCGGACAACGTCATCCTCCTCATCGGCGACGGCATGGGCGACTCCGAGATCACCTCGGCGCGCGACTACGAGCACGGTGCCGGCGGGCGGTTCCCGGGCATCGACGCGCTGCCGCTGACCGGGCAGTACACGACGTACTCGCTGACCAAGGACGGCAAGGCCGACTACGTGCCGGACTCGGCCGCCACGGGCAGCGCCTGGGCCACGGGCACCAAGACGTACGACAACGCGATCTCGGTCGACATCCGCGGCAAGGCCCAGCCGACGCTCCTCGAGCTCGCCAAGAGGCGCGGGCTCAAGACCGGCAACGTGAGCACCGCAGAGCTCCAGGACGCGACGCCCGCGGTGCAGGTCGCGCACATCTCCGCCCGCTCCTGCTACGGACCGGTCAAGACGACCGCGACGTGCCCCGAGGCCGCCCGCGAGAACGGCGGCCGGGGCTCGATCGCCGAGCAGCTGCTCGACACCCGCCCCGACGTGACGCTGGGTGGCGGTGCGGCGACGTTCGCGGAGAAGGCCACGGCCGGCACCTGGAAGAACCTGTCCCTGCTCGACCAGGCGGAGCGTCGCGGCTACCAGCTGCCGACCGACCTGGGCGCGCTGGACAAGATCACCAAGGCTGACCAGAAGCGTCCCGTGCTGGGCCTTTTCGCGCCGGGCAACTTCCCGGTGCGCTGGACCGGTCCGGCGGCCACCCCCGACGGCGGCAAGAAGGCCCCGGCCCGCTGCGCGGCCAACCCGGCCCGGACGTCCACGCTGCCGTCGCTCGCGGCGATGACGAAGAAGTCGATCAAGCTGCTCGACATCCCCGGGTCCAAGGGCTTCTTCCTGCAGGTCGAGGGAGCCAGCATCGACAAGCAGGACCACGCCGCCGACGCGTGCGGCCAGATCGGCGAGACCGTCGACCTGGACGAGGCGGTCAAGGCCGCTCTCGACTTCGCCAAGAAGGACGGCCACACCACGGTCATCGTGACCGCGGACCACGCCCACACGAGCCAGATCGTGGAGGCCGGCAGCACGACTCCCGGCCTGACCACGAACCTGCTCACGAACGAGGGCAGCCCGTTGACGATCAACTACGGCACGGCCGCGGCGGGTGGCTCGCAGCAGCACACCGGCAGCCAGCTGCGCATCGCCGCGTACGGGCCGCAGGCGGCCAACGTGGTCGGGCTGACCGACCAGACCGACCTGTTCTTCACCATCTCGCGGGCGCTCCGGCTCTCGAGGTAGCAGCACCGCGCCCGCGGCCGTCGTTCGTGGCGGCCGCAGGCTTGGGTGTTGGACAGATCACACCGACGTGCGATAGTTTGCTGCGATTGCTCCAGCCGAGCAGCAGCACCGATGAAGGAGGTGGACCCGTGAAGACGTTCAACCCGATGACCGAGGCCTCGATCACCCGCGTGACGCACCGTGATGCCGTCACGACCTTTGCCGGTTCGACCTCCGGAGCAGTGCACCTGAAGTAGCCCACACCTGTCGGCACTTCCGCCGCTTCGGATCCTTCGATCCGGAGCGGTTTTTTTGTTGTACCCGCACCCCGTCGCCCGTCACCGGGCGACCTGTCCATCCAGCCACATCATCCGAAAGGAGGCGCGCTATGACCACGTCGATCGACAACCGAACCCAGCCCGCACAGAACCCCACCGAATCCATCTTCCCGACCAGGACACATGGAGAGGGGGTGAAGGCAGTGGCACTCTTCGAGTCCCGTCGGGCCCGCGGCACGCGCGCCTGGGACGAGCTGTCCGAGATCGATCGTCAAGTGCTCCTGGAGGAGGTGCGTCAGCGCCGCAAGTACCAGGCGATGAAGACGCAGATCTACTCCGAGCTCTACGGCATGCGCAACAACAAGTAGACGATGAGGGGTCGTCGCCCCGTGAACGGGCGACGACCCCTCATCATGCCGCCGTGAGGCGGCGTCGCCTCAGCGAGAGGCGATCGCGTCGGCGAACGCGAGGATGCGCTTGGCGTCGCGGACGTGGAGCTCCTCGACCATGCGACCGTTGAACGTGACGACTCCCTGGCCGGCGGCCGTGGCCTCCTCGAACGTCGAGATCATGTCGCGGGCGTGCGCGATGTCGTCCTCGGAGGGGGCGAACGCGATGTTCGCGGGCTCGACCTGACCGGGGTGGATCAGCGTCTTGCCGTCGAAGCCCATCTCGCGGCCCTGACGCGCCTCGGCGTCGAACCCCTCGAGGTTCTTCACGTCGTTGAACACGCCGTCGATGATGACCTTGCCCGCGGCGCGGGCTGCGAGCAGCGACAGCGACAGGGCGGTCAGCACGAGCGGGTTGCGACCCGGCACGTGCAGTCCGTACGTCTCGTTGACGACGTCGTTGGTGCCCATCACCACCACGGTGAGCCGGTCGTGGGCGGCACAGATCTCCTCGGCGTGCAGGAGCGCGACGGGCGTCTCGATCATCGCCCACAGCTTGGTCTTCTCCGGGGCGCCGGCCCGCTCGAGCGCGGCGACGAGCTCGACGACCTCGTGCGCGGAGTTGACCTTGGGCACCAGCACCGCATCCGGTCCGGCGGCGGCCGCGGCGGCGATGTCGGCGTCGTGCCACTCGGTGCCGATGCCGTTGACGCGGATCGCGAGCTCGCGGTGGCCGTAGTCACCGGACTGCACCGCGGCGCAGACCCGTTCGCGGGCCTCCACCTTGGCGTCGGGGGAGACGGCGTCCTCGAGGTCGAGGATCAACGCGTCGGCGTCGATGCCCTTGGCCTTCTCGAGCGCGCGCTCGTTGGCGCCGGGCATGTAGAGGACGGAACGGCGGGGACGAAGGGTCGTGCTGGTCATGTCCGGTCTCCTCAGAGGTCGTAGGCGGCGGCGAGCTCGGGATCGCGCTCGGCGAGGGCCTTGGCGAGGTCGAGCATGACCAGGCACTGCTTGCAGGACGCGTCGTCCTCCATCTTGCCGTTGATCATGACCGCGCCGGAGCCGTCACCCATCGCCTCGACGACCTCCTTGGCGTGCGCCACGTCGGCCGGGTCGGGGGAGAAGACCCGCTTGGCGATGTCGATCTGCACGGGGTGCAGGCTCCAGGCGCCGACGCACCCGAGGAGGAACGCGTTGCGGAACTGGTCCTCGCACGCGACGACGTCCTTGATGTCGCCGAACGGTCCGTAGAACGGGAGCACGTCGTTGGCGGCGCACGCGTCGACCATGCGCGCGATCGTGTAGTGCCAAAGATCCTGCTGGTAGGTCGCGCGGCCCTCGGTGAGGTCCTCGCCCGTGGGGTCCTGGCGCACGAGGTAGCCGGGGTGGCCGCCACCGACGCGGGTCGTCTTCATGCGCCGGCTCGCGGCCAGATCGGCCGGGCCGAGGGAGATGCCCTGCATGCGGGGGCTCGCCGCGGCGATCTCCTCGACGTTCGTCATGCCTTCGGCGGTCTCGAGGATCGCGTGGACGAGGATCGGGCGGGTGAGGCCGGCGCGTGCCTCGAGCTGGGCGAGGAGCCGATCGACGTAGTGGATGTCCTGGGCGCCCTCGACCTTGGGCACCATGACGACGTCGAGCTTGTCGCCGATCTCGGTGACGAGGGTGATCAGGTCGTCCAGCGCCCAGGGGGAGTCGAGGCTGTTGATGCGCGTCCAGAGCTGCGTCGGCCCGAAGTCGGTCTGCTTGGCGATGTCGACCAGGCCCTGACGTGCGGCCTCCTTGTTCTCGGTCTTGATCGCGTCCTCGAGGTTGCCCAGGATGATGTCGACCTTCGGCGCGATGTCCGGCACCTTCGCGGCCATCTTGGGGTTGCTCGGGTCGAAGAAGTGGATCATCCGGCTCGGTCGGAACGGGATGTCGGCGACCGGCGTCGGCGCACCGACGGCGAGAGGGCGGAGGAAGGCTCGGGGATTGCGCACGCGGCTCACTTCTCTTGATGGACAGAGTCTGCGGGGGACAAAACTATCGGTCAGTATGTCCGCCGCCATTCGGCCGCGGATAGGGCGGGGGTCACACCCAGCGGACGTGCCGGTGGGCCGCCGGACCCGTGGTCAGGCGGCTCGGCGGTAGCCGGTTCGTCGTCGACGGCGGATCGGTCGCTGGTACCGGTCGGTGAACACGAACCCGTCCACGGCGTTGCCGGCGATGTGCAGCAGGCCCCGATGGACCAAGTGATGGCACCTGACGCACAACCCGACCAGCTGGTCGAGATCGGTTGAGCCGCCCAGTGACCACCAGACACTGTGGTGGACTTCCAGGTGGGTGTGGTTGCAGCCCGGCGCGGCGCAGATGCCCTTCTGCCGGGCCAGGACCGCCTTGCGCTGCTTGAGGTTCGGTTCGTACTTGGTCCGCCCGACGTTCAGGACCTGGTCCTGGTCACGGACGAAGCCGGTGATCCCGGACATGCAGAACAGGAACATCAACAAGTGGGGGCCGATCGCACCGTGACCCGCGAGGGTGGCCGGCTCCGTCACAGGCATCGGGTCGGGGATGAAGTTGGGCTGTTCAGTCTCCTGCCGGACCCGCTCTGCGGCCGCTTCGACGGTCTCGGCGTCCACGAACACCGACATGTGCGGGCGCACACCCTTGTCGGATGGCAGCCCGTTTCCGAGGATCGAGGAGAGCAGGTCGTCCAGGCCCTGCACCCGTCGCTGCGCACCGGTGCGGGTGTCCTCGGCATCGTGGGGTGCGGAGACGGAGTCCAGCACCTTCTTCAGCTTGAGCCCGGTCAGGGCGTTCAGGAACCCGCTGATGTGCCAGCCCTCGGGCAGGGCGTCGACGGCGAAGTCCTCCTTCTCCATCCCACCCCTCCACGCGTCGTCCAGATCCTCGGGATGCGTGCGGTCCTTGAGTCGCTTCACCGTGTCGAACAGCTCGTCCGGGTCGCGCTCACAGGCGATCGTCACCAGCGCTTCCTCGTACTCCCGCATGGGATCGAGCCCCACGTGGGCGAGTCCGTAGACGAACACCTGCACGTGCGCGGCACTGATCTGCCCGGTGGTCGCGGCCTCAGCCACCAAAGGCAGGTCACGCAGTGCGTTCACGTTGCGCACCAGCCGCGTCGCCTGGCCCGCGTTGAGCCGCAGCTGGTTGCGCACCCACGTGTTCAGCGTCGAGGCGCCGTCGAGCTCGAACTCCCGTGCGGCCTGCAGCTCGGCCAGCAGCACCGCCTTCGCCGCGTCCAACGCGTCCTGAGCGGCCTGCACCGCGTGGAGCTTCTCACGGGTGTCACCCGACGAGAGCGTCTGCGCGGCGGTGCGCATCGCGTCGATCGTGGGCTCCGGGTTCATGCCTTCAGACTACTCGAATGTGTGTTCGATCACAAGACCTTGTGAACACTCTTTCACTGATATAACAGGAAATATCACGTGTCTGACCGTCGTGCAACGATGGGCTCACGAGCACCGTGCCGGCAGCCCGCGTCAAGATCGCGTCAAGGGCCGCTAGCGCTGCGTCAAGGCGGGCCGATCTCGGCGTCACGGGGTGTTGGCTCCTGACATGACCTTCGAATCCGTGGCCGCCATCGTCTTCGTGACCGGCCTCCTCGTGTACCTCGTCGCCGCGCTCCTGCGACCCGAGAGGTTCTGAGCGCCGATGAACGACACCATCTCCGGCCTGCTCACCATCACTGTCCTCATCCTGCTGCTGGCCGCCGTCCACGTCCCGCTGGGCGACTACATGGCGCGGGTCTTCACCTCGCCGTCCCACTGGCGCGTCGAGAAGCGCCTCTACCGCCTCGTGGGGGTGAACCCCGACGCCGAGCAGAGCGCCCGGTCGTACGCGCTCAGCGTGCTGGGGTTCTCGCTCGTGGGCATCGTCTCGCTGTTCACGATCCTCGTGGGCCAGAGCGCCCTGCCGTACGACCGGGGACTTCCCGGGATGCCGGCGGACATGGCGCTCAACACGGCCGTCTCGTTCGTGACCAACACCAACTGGCAGTCGTACGCCGGTGAGTCCACGCTCGGTCTCGCCGCCCAGGCCGGCGGGCTCGCGGTGCAGAACTTCGTGTCCGCCGCGGTGGGCCTGGCGGTCGCGATCGCCGTGATCCGCGGCTTCGTCCGCACCCGCAGCGACTGGCTCGGCAACTTCTGGGTCGATCTGGTCCGCGGCACGGTGCGCATTCTGCTGCCCATCGCGTTCGTCGGGGCCGTCCTGCTCGTGGGCCAGGGCGTGGTCCAGGACTTCGCCGACCACACCGTCCGGACCCTGGCCGGGGGGTCGCAGACGATCCCGGGCGGTCCGGTCGCGAGCCAGGAGGCGATCAAGGAGCTCGGCACCAACGGCGGCGGCTTCTTCAACGCCAACTCGGCGCACCCGTTCGAGAACCCGACCCCACTGGCCAACCTGCTGCAGCTGTTCCTGATCCTCGTCATCCCCGTCAGCCTCACCCGCACGTTCGGGACGATGATCGGTCACCGCCGCCAGGGGCTCGCCGTGCTCGGCGCCATGACGGTGATGCTGGGTGCCGCCCTCGCGGTCGCCACGTGGGCCGAGGTCGGCGGGCACTCCCAGGCCGCGCAGCTCGCCGGCGGGGCGATGGAGGGCAAGGAGGCGCGCTTCGGCACCTGGGCGTCCTCGCTGTTCGCCGTCGTCACGACCGGGACGTCGACCGGGGCCGTCAACTCCGCGCACGACTCCATGACCCCCGTCGGGGGCGGCGTGACGATGCTCAACATGATGCTCGGCGAGGTGTCTCCCGGCGGCGTCGGGGCGGGGCTGTACGGCATCCTCGTCATGGCGATCCTCGCGGTGTTCGTCGCGGGTCTCATGGTCGGCCGGACGCCCGAGCTCTTGGGCAAGAAGATCGGCACCCGCGAGATGACGTTCGTCGCCCTCTACACGCTCAGCGTCCCAGCGATCGTGCTCGTCGGCGTCGGGACGGCGATCGCCCTGCCCGGCACGCCGGACGTCATGGGCAATCCGGGAGGCCACGGCTTCAGCGAGGTCGTGTACGCGTTCACGTCCGCCGCCAACAACAACGGCAGCGCGTTCGGCGGCATCACCGTGACGTCCACGTTCTTCCAGATCGCGCTGGCCCTCGCGATGCTGCTCGGCCGGTTCGTCCCGATCGTGCTCGTCCTGGCCCTGGCCGGGTCGCTCGCGAAGCAGGGTCGGGTGCCGGTCACCGCCGGCACCCTGCCCACCCACACCCCCTTGTTCGCCGGTCTGCTCGTCGGCGTGATCCTCCTGGTCACGGGCCTGACGTTCTTCCCGGCACTCGCCCTCGGACCCCTCGCGGAGGCTCTCGCATGACCCCGAACGTTCTCGTCGCCCAGCTCCCGGCGGCGCTCCTCAAGCTCGACCCCCGCCACCTCTGGCGCAGCCCGGTGATGTTCATCGTCTGGATCGGGTCGCTCGTCACCACCGTGATCGCGATCGCGGACCCCAGCGTCTTCGCCTGGGTCGTCACGATCTGGCTGTGGCTGACGGTCGTCTTCGGCAACCTGGCCGAGGCCGTCGCCGAAGGACGGGGCAAGGCGCAGGCCGCCTCGCTCCGCGCCGCCCGCACCGACGTCTCGGCCCGTCGGGTCAGGCCCGACGGGGGCGAGGAGACGGTCGCCGGCACGGAGCTGGCCATCGGTGATCTCGTGCGGGTCAGGGCCGGCGAGGTCATCCCGGGCGACGGCGACGTCGTCGAAGGGGTCGCGGCCGTCGACGAGTCGGCGATCACCGGCGAGTCCGCTCCCGTGATCCGGGAGGCCGGTGGCGACCGCTCGGCCGTCACCGGCGGCACGAAGGTGCTGTCGGACGAGGTCACGATCAAGATCACCTCCGCGCCGGGACAGACGTTCCTCGACCGGATGATCGCCCTCGTGGAGGGCGCGTCGAGACGCAAGACCCCGAACGAGGTGGCGTTGTCCATCCTGCTCGTCAGCCTGACGATCGTGTTCGTCCTCGCGGTGGCCACGCTGCAGCCGATGGCGGACTACGCGGGCGCCCCGCAGAGCACGCTGGTGCTCGTCGCCCTCCTGGTGTGCCTCATCCCGACGACGATCGGCGCGCTGCTCAGCGCGATCGGCATCGCGGGGATGGACCGCCTCGTACGTGTCAACGTGCTCGCGATGTCGGGGCGGGCCGTCGAGGCCGCCGGAGACGTCAGCACCTTGCTGCTCGACAAGACCGGCACCATCACCTACGGCAACCGGCGGGCGTCCCGGTTCGTCCCCGCGCCGGGGGTCAGCGCCGAGGAGATGCGGGACGCCTCCCGGCTCTCGAGCCTCGCGGACCGGACGCCGGAGGGCAGGTCGATCGTCGAGCTGGCCGTCGAGCAGGGCGCCGTGGAGGCGGACCTGCCGGCGGATGCGAGCTTCGTGGAGTTCACCGCCCAGACCCGGATGTCCGGCGTCGACCTCGCCGACGGCCGGGTCGTCCGCAAGGGCGCGGGAGCGTCCGTCGCGGCGTGGGCGGGTGGCGACCTGGGGCCGGACGTGCGGGCCTCGATCGACGAGATCAGCGGATCGGGCGGGACACCGCTCGTGGTGGCGGAGGCCCGCGACGGGGTGACCCGGGTGCTGGGCGTCGTGCACCTCAAGGACGTCGTCAAGGAGGGAATGGTCGAGCGGTTCGCCCAGCTGCGTCGCATGGGCATCCGCACCGTGATGATCACCGGCGACAACCCGCGGACCGCCGCGGCGATCGCGGGGGAGGCGGGGGTCGACGACTTCCTCGCCGAGGCCACCCCGGAGGACAAGATGCAGCTCATCCGCAAGGAGCAGCAGGGCGGGCGCCTCGTCGCGATGACCGGCGACGGCACGAACGACGCGCCGGCGCTCGCCGCGGCCGACGTCGGCGTCGCGATGAGCTCGGGCACGTCGGCGGCCAAGGAGGCCGGCAACATGGTCGACCTCGACTCCGACCCGACCAAGCTCATCGACATCGTGGGCATCGGCAAGCAGCTGCTCATCACCCGCGGCGCGCTGACCACGTTCTCGATCGCCAACGACGTCGCGAAGTACTTCGCGATCATCCCGGCGATGTTCGTGGTGGCCTATCCGTCGCTCGACCGGTTGAACGTCATGCACCTGGCCACGCCGCAGTCCGCGATCGTCTCGGCGGTCATCTTCAACGCGCTCGTCATCGTGGCGCTCATCCCGCTGGCGCTGCGGGGCGTCGCCTACCGCGCCGCGTCCGCCGCGTCGGTGCTGCGCCGCAACATCCTCGTCTACGGCGTCGGCGGGCTGGTCGCACCGTTCGTCGGCATCAAGCTCATCGACCTCATCGTCTCCACCATCCCAGGAATCGGGTAGCACCATGTCTGCAGACTTCTTCCGCCAGAGCCTCGTCGGCCTCAAGGTCATGCTCGTCATGACGCTGCTGCTGGGCGTCGTCTACCCGGCCGCCGTGTGGGGCGTGGGACAGATCGCCTGGAACGACCGCGCGAGTGGCCAGATCGTCTCCCGTGCGGGCCAGGACGTCGGCTCACGCATCATCGGACAGGACTTCCCCGTGGACGGCGACGGCTGGTTCCACGGCCGGCCGTCGGCCGCGGGGTACGACGGCCTCGCGTCGGCGGCGTCCAACCTCGGCCCGTCCAACCCCGACCTGCTCGAGACCATCCGGAAGCGTCAGGCCGAGATCGCCCGCGTCGAGGGGGTGGCGGTGTCCGCCGTCCCCGCCGACGCGGTCACGGCGTCCGCGTCCGGCCTCGACCCGCACATCTCCCCGGCGTACGCCGCCCTGCAGGTCGAGCGGGTGGCCCGCGAGCGCGGGCTGCCGGTGCAGAAGGTGCGGGCCCTCGTGGAGGGTGCGACGGACGGCCGCCAGCTCGGCTTCCTCGGCCGGCCGACGGTCAACGTGCTCGAGCTCAACCTCGCTCTCGCCCGCGAGTGAGCCGGGGGGTGCACACTGGGGGCGTGGAGTCCGCCGTGCCCGCGAGGGGCATCCTCCGGGTGTACCTCGGTGCGTCCCCCGGCGTCGGCAAGACGTACGCGATGCTCGACGAGGGACGTCGGCGCGCCGAGCGGGGCACCGACGTGGTGGTCGGGTTCGTGGAGACCCACGGCCGCGCCCGCACCGCGGAGCAGATCGGCGACCTCGAGGTGCTGCCCCGGCTCGAGGTCGAGCACCGCGGCACGGTGCAGCAGGAGCTCGACCTCGCCGGGCTCCTGGCCCGGGCGCCCCAGGTCGCGCTAGTCGACGAGCTCGCCCACACCAACGTCCCGGGGGCCGGTCACGAGAAGCGCTGGCAGGACGTCGAGGACCTCCTCGCCGCGGGCATCTGCGTCATCACCACCGTGAACATCCAGCACCTCGAGTCGCTCAACGACGTCGTCGAGTCGATCACCGGCATCCGGCAGCGCGAGACCGTGCCCGACACCGTGGTGCGCCAGGCCGATGCCGTCGAGCTCGTGGACATGAGCCCGCAGGCCCTGCGGCGACGCATGGCGCACGGCAACATCTACGCGCCCGACAAGGTCGACCCGGCGCTGTCCCACTTCTTCCGCGAGGGCAACCTGACCGCACTGCGTGAGCTCGCGCTGCTGTGGCTCGCGGACCGGGTCGACGAGGGCATGGAGCGCTACCGGTCCGAGCACGAGATCGCCTCGAGGTGGGCGACCCGCGAGCGGGTCGTGGTCGCCGTGACCGGCGGCCCGGAGTCGGAGGGCCTCCTGCGCCGTGCCGCCCGGATCGCGTCCCGCACCGGCGGAGGGGAGTGGCTCGCGCTGTACGTGAGCCGGGGCGACGGGCTGGTGCAGGTCGACCCCACGCGCCTGCACCGCCTGCACACCGTGACCGAGGACATGGGTGGCACGTTCCACGCGGTCGTCGGCGACGACGCCGCCACCGCGATCCTCGACTTCGCCCGGGCCGAGAACGCGACCCAGGTCCTGATCGGCGCGAGCAGACGCGGCCGGTTGTCGACCCTGGTCAACCCCGGCGTCGGCGAGACCGTCATCGCCGAGTCCGGCGACATCGACGTCCACATCGTCACCCACGAGGAGGCACGGCGGGCCACGGGGCACCGGCGGACGTCGACGGGGCTCGGCCGTCGCCGCGAGGTCGCCGGGCACCTCGTCGGCGTGCTCGGGCCCTTCGCCCTGTCGGCGCTGCTCCTGGTCACGCAGGACCTGCACGGGCTGCAGACCGAGGCCATGACGTTCATGGCGCTCGTCGTCGCGACCGCCATCGTCGGGGGGCGCTGGCCCGCGATCGCGTGCTCGCTCATCAGCGGCTTCGCGCTCAACTTCTTCTTCACCCCGCCGCTGCGGACGATCTCGATCGCGAGCGGCGACAACGCGGTCGCGGTGGTGCTGTTCGTCGCCGTGGGCATCGCGGTGTCGTCGGTCGTGGGTCTCGCGGCGCGGCGGACCGCCGAGGCGGACCGGTCGTCCACCGAGGCGGAAGCGCTCGCGGTGCTGGCGCACAGCCTCCTGCACGCGGGGGACGAGCAGAGCCTGCTGGCCGGGGCGTGCGAGCTGTTCGGGATGCGCGGGGCTGCCATCGTCCGGACCGTCGGCGGCGAGGTGGTGGCGGCGTACGGCGAGCCGACCCCGCCGTGGAGCGAGGCGGACGCCGCGGTGCCGATCGACGACGAGACCACCCTCGTCCTGACGGGACGACCCCCGGCCGCGGCCGACCAGCGTCTGCTCAAGGCGTACGCCGCGCACGCCTCGGTGCTCGCGGAGCGTCGCCGCGCCGCCCAGCAGAGCGACGAACGACGGGTGCTGGCCGAGACGGACCAGACCAGGACCGCGCTTCTCGCCGCGGTCTCGCACGACCTGCGGTCGCCGTTGTCGGCGGTCAAGGCCGCCGTCGGCAGCCTGCGCAACAGCGACATCGACTGGTCGCCCGCGGACGAGGAGGCGCTGCTCGCCACGATCGAGGAGGGCGCGGACCGCCTCGACGACCTCGTCGCCAACCTGCTGGACATGAGCCGGCTCCGGCTCGGGTCCGTCACGGCACACGTGGACGAGGTCGAGCTCGAGGGCACGATCGCGTCCGCCGTGAGATCGCTGCCCGGCCGGGACCGCGTGACGGTGAGCGTCGATCCCGCGGTGGCCGTCGTGGCCGCCGATGCGGGGCTGCTCGAGCGCGTGCTGGCCAACGTCGTCGCCAACGCGTTGAGCTACGCCCCGGCGGCCACCGAGGTCGTGGTCGACGCGACCGTCGTGGCCGGCCGAGCAGTGGTCCGGGTCGTGGACACCGGCCCGGGCGTGCCGGCGGCCGAGCGTGGTCGGCTGTTCGAGCCGTTCCAGCGGCTGGGCGACGTCCCCCGTGGCGAGGGGGTGGGCCTCGGCCTGGCCGTGGCCCGCGGGCTGACCGAGGCGATGGGCGGTACGTTGACCGCCGAGGACACGCCCGGCGGCGGGCTCACGTTCGTCCTCGACCTGCCCCCGACAGGAGAGCTGTGACGTACGTGCTCGCGGTCGACGACGACCCGGCCATCCTGCGGACCCTGACGATCAACCTGCGGGCGCGCGACTACGAGGTGGTACGGGCGGCGGACGGGCGCTCGGCCCTGCAGGTCGTCGACGAGCGCATGCCGGACGTCATCATCCTCGACCTCGGCCTCCCGGACCTCGACGGCGTGACGGTCCTGCGGCGGCTGCGTGCCTTCAGCCAGGTGCCGGTGGTCGTCCTGTCGGCCCGCCACGACTCCGACGACAAGGTGGAGGCGCTCGACGCCGGGGCGGACGACTACGTGACCAAGCCGTTCGACATGGCTGAGCTGCTGGCGCGCGTCCGGGCCGCCGTCCGTCGCAGTGGTGCCACCGACGCACCGCTCGTCATCGAGTCCGGCGACGTCCGGCTGGACGTCACCGAGCGCCGGGCGACCCGGGCGGGCCAGGAGGTGCGGCTGACGCCGACCGAGTGGCACATCGTGGAGGTGCTCGGACGCCGTCAGGGCCGCCTGGTGCGCCAGGCCGAGCTGCTGCACGAGGTGTGGGGGCCCGGCTACGACCGGGAGACCAACTACCTGCGCGTCTATCTCGCGCAGCTGCGTCGCAAGCTCGAGGCGGATCCGGCCCGCCCGCAGATGTTCCTGACCGACCCGGGCATCGGCTACCGGCTGGTGACCTGACGACGTCAGTCGCGGCTGTTGGCCAGCCCCCGGTGCGCCGACAGCAGGTCCACCTCGGGGCGCTGGGCGACGAACTCCTCGACCTTGTCCAGCACGTCGATCACGTGCCGGCTGTCGGCGGCGACGATCCCGATCCCCACGCCGGCGCGCCGGTACAGGTCGAGGCTGCCGGTCTCGGCTGCGGACACGATGAACGTCCGCCGCAGGTCCGCGACCAGCGGGCGGACGACCGACCGCTTCTCCTTGAGGGTGTGGACGTCGCCCAGCAGGATGTCGAGCTCGAGCCAGCCGATCCACATCTCAGTCGAACAGCTCGGAGAGCCAGTGCTCCTTGCGCTTCTTGCGGTAGGGCTGCTGGTCGCCACGTCGACGGTCGTCGTACCGCGGCTCGGAGTGGCGGGACTCCGGGTGCTGCTGCTGGGGGACCGGCGCCGCGGGGGCGATGTCGGACGCCGCGCGGTCGATGATCTTGTCGAGCTCGCCGCGGTCGAGCCAGACGCCTCGGCAGTCGGGGCAGTAGTCGATCTCGATGCCGGAACGCTCGCTCATCACGAGGGTGGCACCGTCGGTCGGACACTTCATGTGGGGTTCCTCCTTGCCTGTCCAACTGGATCCGGGGCCCGAGAGTTCCCCGATGGGCAGCTCAGCTGCACGCGACGCAGGTCACGGCGACCGGCCGGGCCGCGAGCCGCTCGGCCGCGATCGGCTTCCCGCAGACCGCGCACACGCCGTACGTGCCGTCGTCGAGACGGTCCAGCGCGGCGTCGATCTCGGCCAGGTGCTTCTCCGCCTGCTGCACGAGCGCGCCCACCTGGGACCGCTCGAACGCGATCGTGGCGCCCTCGGGATCGTGCTCGTCGTCGGCGTTGGAACCCTCCGAGGCGGCGATGATGCCGGCGACGTCGCGCTGCAGGAGGCTGAGCCGCGACTGCGTCGCCGCACGGTCGGACTCGAGCCGTGACCTCGCGTCCATGGTGCCTCCTGGTTGGGTGGGGGATCGGTTGCGAGGACCGACTGTACTGGGGATGCGGTGGCCCGGCCCCGTGCGCGCGTCAGCCTGGGTGCGCGGTGTCTACGCCACCGTATGAGGGCCGATCTGGGCTCAGACGGTGGCGGATCCACCGCGCGCGGCGGATGCGTCGGAGAACGACGAAGGCCCCGGTTCGCATCTCTGCGGACCGGGGCCTTTTGCGCTGGTGCGGCATCAGGGACTCGAACCCCGAACCCGCTGATTAAGAGTCAGCTGCTCTGCCAATTGAGCTAATGCCGCGCGGGAAGAAACACTAGCAGGACCCTTGCCGAAGCTTGTAATCGAGTACCGCATGAGCTGCGTTGTGGCCCCCGATCCCGCTCACCGCGCCGCCCCGGCGGGCGCCGCTGCCGCACATCAGGACGCGCGGGTGACCGGTCGCGACCCCCCATTTCTCCCCGGGATGGTGGGCCTTCTCGCCCTCCTCGAGCCACGGCCACTGCAGGTCGCCGTGGAAGATGTGTCCGCCGGGCATGCCGAGCGCCACCTCGATCTGCGCAGGCGTCTTGAGCTCGACCCCCATGATGAGCGGGCCGATCGGCTCGGCGAGGTGCTCGTCGAGCGCGGTGATCACCCGGGTGTACGCCGCCTCCGTGGCCGCGTCGTCGGTGAGCACCTCGCTGGGGGTGTGCAGACCGAAGTAGGTGAGCGTCTGCGCCTCGGTGCCGGCCAGCTCGGGACCGAGGATCGAACGGTCGGTGAGGGTGTGGCAGTACAGCTCGCCGGCCGCCCGGGCGGGCAGGGTGCCCGAGGCGGCCTGCTCGTGCGCCGTCTCGAGCTCGCTCATCGACTCGCCGAGGTGGAAGGTCCCCGCGAACGCGACCGCCGGGTCGATGCCCGACCGCAGCCGGGGCAGCCGCGACAGGAGGAGGTTGATCTTGAGCTGTGAGCCCGAGGGCTTGGCCGGCAGGGGCTCGCCGAGCAGTCCCGCCAGGACGTACGGGGCGACGCCGCTGAGCAGCCAGCCGGCCTCGACCGTGAAGCCCTCGCCGTGGACGCTCACGCCGTCGTCGCTGGCCTCGGCGGACGTGACCTCGGCGTCCGTGCGGATCTGCACGCCCGCCTCGCGGGCGACCCGCTCGAGCTCGCCGGTGACGGCCCCCATGCCGCCGACCGGCACGCGCCACTCGCCCGTGCCGTTGCCGATCAGGTGGTAGAGGAAGCAGCGGTTCTGGACCAGGGTCGAGTCGTGCAGGGACGCGAACGTGCCGATCAGCGCGTCGGTGCCGACGACGCCGCGCACCAGGTCGTGCGTGAAGCGCCGCTCGATCGCGGTGCCGATCGGCTCGTCGACCAGGTCGGTCCAGATGGCCATCTCCACCTGGTCGCGGATCTGGCCGATGTGCGGCAGCGGCGCCAGCAGGGTGGGTGCGAGGGCCTCGGCGACGGTCGCCACCTCGGCGTAGAAGCGCCGCCACGCCGTGAGCTCCTCGTCGGAGCCGGTCAGGGCTCGGAAGGACTCCTCGGTGGCCGGGCCGGGGTCGGTCTCGACGAGCAGCCCGCCGCCCGCGTACGGCGTGTAGGACGCGGTGTCCCGCGAGCGCAGCTCGAGGCGGAGGCCCAGGTCGTCGATCAGCTGCTGGGGCATCAGGCTCACCAGGTAGGAGTAGCGCGACAGTCGTGCGTCCACCCCCTCGAAAGCGCGTGCGCTGACCGCCGCGCCGCCGACGTGCGGCAGGCGCTCGAGCACCGTGACGTCCAGGCCCGCACGGGCGAGGTAGATCGAGGCGACCAGCGCGTTGTGCCCGCCTCCCACGATGACGACGTCCGTGGACGTGTGCTCAGCCGACATGCTTCAGGGCCTCTCTCTGGCTCAGTGCGCTCATGCGGTCCGCGTGTGACGCCACGAACGTGCGTACCCAGTGCGGGTCCACCCGGGCATGGTCCCGCAACGCCCACCCGATGGCCTTGCGGATGAAGAACTCCGTGTCGTCGAGATTGGGCTCGATGACCGCCGCCAGCAGGTCGTGGTCGGCGCGCTCGCGACGGCCCAGCTGGCTGATGATCGCGAGACGTCGCAGCCACATGTCGTCGCCGGTGCTCCAGGCGCGGACGAGTGCTGCGGTCTCCTGCGGGTGCGCGTCGTGGAGCGCCGCGAGGTGGCGGGCGAGGTCGTCGACGTGGTCCCACCAGGCGCCCGTCGTGGCGAGGTGGATGTAGAGCGGGACGAGCTCGAGCGCGCCGTCGGTCATCGGCCGGCGCAGGAGCGCTGCTGCGGCGTAGCGCTCCTCGCGGAACTCCGCGTGGTCCCATAGCTCCTCCACGACGTGCACGAGCTCGGCGAGCGTGCGCGGCGGGTGCTCACGTGCGGCCGCGGTCGCCACCTTCCGGACGGTCGGCAGCGGCACTCCCAGGAAGGGCGTCTCGGACTTCATGTACGCCTGCATCTGCGGTGCGCGCTCCGGGTCGGCCTCCGCGCGCAGCGCCGACCTGATCGAGTCGACGAGGGGAGCTGCGCTCATGCGGCGATCATACGGGAACCGTTGCGAGTAGTTGAATATTGAACTACATTAGGAGTCCCGACCGAGGAGCTGACCATGCCTGCTGTGAGCGTGACCGACTGGACCGTCCTTCCCCGCGTGGGGGCGCTCCCCACGCAGCGCGAGGACCGAGCTCCGATCAGCGTGACCACAGCGCCCGTGGGGTACGAGGGCGAGGGCTTTCCGGTGCACCGCGCGTTCGCGGGCGTCGACCCGGCCAGGCTCGACCCGTTCATCCACATGGACCAGATGGGTGAGGTGGACTACGCCCCGGGGGAGCCCAAGGGGACGCCGTGGCACCCGCACCGCGGCTTCGAGACCGTGACGTACATGATCGACGGCGTCATGGACCACCAGGACACGCACGGTGGCGGCGGGTCGATCTCCGACGGCGACACGCAGTGGATGACCGCCGGGAGCGGGCTGCTGCACATCGAGACACCGCCGGAGTGGCTCGTCACGAGCGGTGGGCTGTTCCACGGGCTCCAGCTCTGGGTCAACCTCCCGCGCGCCGACAAGTGGCTGCCGCCGCACTACCAGGACATCCGCGGAGGCGACGTGGGCCTGGCCTCCACGGCGGACGCCGGCGCGCTCCTGCGGGTCATCGCCGGGGAGGTCGACGGGGTGAAGGGCCCGGGATCGACGCACACGCCGATGGCGATGGTGCACGCGACGCTCCTGCCCGGAGCGGAGATGACCGTGCCGTGGCGAACGGACTTCAACGCCCTCGTCTACGTCATGGCCGGATCCGGCCACGTGGGCGGCGAGCGGCGTCCGATCCGGGCGGGGCAGCTCGCCGTCCTCGACCACGGCGAGACCATCACGGTGGGCGCCGACCAGCAGCAGGACGGCCGGACCCCCGCGCTCGAGGTGGTGCTGCTCGGTGGGCTGCCCATCCGGGAGCCGATCGCCTGGGCCGGCCCGTTCGTCATGAACACCAAGGCGGAGGTCGTGCAGGCGTTCGAGGACTTCCGCAAGGGGCGCCTCGGCACCATCCCGACGGTCCCGCACGCGGACCTGCACGGGGAGATGCTGCAGGACTAGCGGCGCGTCCCCGCCGCGAACCGGCCGCCGCGTGAGCGCCACGAGAACGCAGACCTCACGCTCACGGCGCTGAAGGCCGAGAGCACCGAGGCGAACGAGGCGAACGACAGCACCGAGGCGAACGAGGCCGCGGAGCCGATCGAGAGCACCGAGCGGCTCGACCCGATCGACAGGATCGAGCGGTCGGACCCGATCGACAGGATCGACCCGGTCGACCGGTAGGACAGGATCGACCGCTCGGCCCTCATGCGTCCTCCCGCTCGACCGCGGGGCTGTGGTCGGAGGCGACGCCCCTGGCGGCGGCTTCGCTGACCGACTCGCCCAGCCACGCGGTGACCTCCCAGCCGTCCTTGCTCGAGCCCTCGACGACGACGATCCCCGTGTTGACGACGTAGTGCGTGCTGACGAACTCGAGGTCGACGTTGAGGGTTCGCGCGGCGCACCAGGCCCGGATGATCGCGCCGTGGCTCACCAGCGCCACGCTGCCCACCCCGAGCTCCTCGGCCTCGGCGACGACCTCGTCGAACCGGGCGATGACCTCCTCGCCGGTCTCGCCTCCCGGCATTCGGACGTCCAGGTGGCCGCCGCACCAGGTCAGCAACGTCGAGACGTACTGGTGGACCGAGGCCTCGTCGGTGTTGCCCTCCACGTCCCCGGCCGAGATCTCCTGCAGCCCGGGGCGCACGATCGGCTCGAGGCCGCGGTCGGCGGCCAGGGGAGCGGCCGTCAGGTGGGTGCGCACCATGGACGAGACGAACAGGGCGTCGATCGTGTCGCCGGACAGGGCGTCGACCAGCTCCTCGGCCTGCTCGTGCCCCAGCTCGGTGAGGCCGGGCCCAGGGACGGTGGACTCGAGGATGCCCTCGACGTTGGCCGGTGTCTGGCCGTGACGGATGAGGATCAGGCGCATGACCCGAGCCTAGGTGGAGTCGCCGCCCGGCCCGAGCCAGGCCTCGGTCGCTAGGGTGCGGCCATGGCGAAGTTCGTGGGCGCGATCGACCAGGGCACGACCAGCACGCGGTTCATGATCTTCGACCACGACGGGCACGAGGTGGCGCGCCACCAGCTCGGGCACGAGCAGATCCGGCCGCAGGACGGCTGGGTCGAGCACGATCCGCACGAGATCTGGGAGGCGACCCAGGACGTCGTCGAGGGCGCGCTCGGACGGGCCGGGATCACCGCGGACGACCTGGCGGCCGTCGGCATCACGAACCAGCGGGAGACCGTCGTCGTGTGGGACCGGCGCACCGGCGAGCCCTACTGCCACGCGATCGTGTGGCAGGACACCCGCACGGAGGCCACGGTCGCAGGCAGGATCCGGTGGGTCCTCGACAACGTCGAGGACGTCCGTCCCGATGCGAACGCCGGCCACGCGATCCTCGGGACGATGGACAGCTGGCTCATCTGGTGGCTGACGGGCGGTCCCGACGGCGGTCGGCACGTCACGGACGTGACGAACGCCGCCCGCACGATGCTGATGGACCTCGAGACGCTGGACTGGGACGACGACCTGCTCGCGCGGCTCGAGATCCCCCGGTCGATGCTGCCGGAGGTCCGCTCGTCGTCGGAGGTGTACGGCACGACCAGCGCGGACAGCCCGTTCGGCGGGGAGGTGCCCGTCGCGGGGGACCTGGCCGACCGGCAGGCGGCACTGGTCGGCCAGGTGTGCTTCCGGCCCGGTGACCTCCGGAGCAGCCGCGGCGCCGAGGACCTCCTGGTGCTCAACACCGGCACGGACGTCGTCCGGTCGAGCACCGGGTCGGCGACGACCGTGGCGTACCGGCTGGGCGACGCGCCTGCGGTCTACGCGCTCGAGGCGGTCGGTGGCGGTCCGGACGCCATCGACGCGATGGTCGCCGCTGCGGGCCTGGACCTTGCCGTGCTCCGCGTCGACGGGACAGCGACGTCCGACGATCAGTCGATGCAGGTGCTCGCCGACGTCCTCGGCGTCCCGGTCAGCCGTCCCGTCGTCGGAGAGACCGCGACGCTCGGCGCCGCGTACGCCGCGGGACTGGCCGTGGGGTTCTGGTCCGGCACCGACGAGCTGGTCGCCCGGTGGAAGGAGTCGAGGCGTTGGGAGCCGGCGGCCGGCCAGGGGAAGAGGGTCGACTGAGGCGGCGTCGGCGCGTCTGCTCGGTCACACACCGCCTCGGACGTTAGCCGCTTCAGCCCCGTACTGATTGACTGAGCCCATGCGTCCTGTCGCCCTCTCACCCGAGAATCGCCAAGCTGCGCTCGACGCGATGGCGTCCGCGCACCTCGACGTCCTGGTCATCGGCGGCGGGGTGGTCGGCGGCGGTGTGGCCCTCGACGCCGCGACCCGCGGGCTCACGGTGGGACTGGTCGAGGCACGGGACTTCGCGTCCGGCACGTCGAGCCGCTCCAGCAAGCTGATGCACGGTGGGCTGCGGTACCTGGAGATGCTGGACTTCCGCCTCGTCGCCGAGGCGTTGAAGGAGCGCGGGCTCAGCCTGCAGAAGCTCGCGCCCCACCTCGTCCGCGAGGTCGGCTTCCTCTACCCCTTGACGCACCGGGTCTGGGAACGGTTCTACGCCGGCTCCGGGGTGGCGCTGTACGACGCGATGAGCAAGGCCTCCGGCTACGGCCAGGACGTTCCGCTGCACCGCCACCTGACGCGTCGCGGCGCCCGGCGCATGATGCCCGCGCTCAAGAAGGACGCCCTCGTGGGCGCGCTCCACTACTACGACGGCCAGGTCGACGACGCCCGCCACACGATGTTCCTGTCGCGGACCGCCGCGGCGTACGGGGCGCACGTCGCGAGCCGCACGCGTGTCATCGACCTGCTCCGCGAGGGCGACCGGGTCGTCGGCGCGCGCGTCAAGGACCTGGAGTCCGGCGCTGAGCTCGACATCCGGGCCAAGCAGGTCGTCAACGCCAGCGGCGTCTGGACCGACGAGACCCAGTCGTTCGCGGGGGAGCGCGGTCAGTTCCACGTCCGCGCCAGCAAGGGCGTGCACCTCGTGGTGCCGCGCGACCGCATCCGCGGTGAGTCCGGCCTGATCCTGCGCACCGAGAAGTCCGTGCTCTTCGTCATCCCGTGGGGCCGGCACTGGATCATCGGCACCACCGACACCGACTGGTCGCTGTCCAAGGACCACCCGGCCGCGAGCCGCAGCGACATCGACTACCTGCTCGACCACGTCAACCGGGTCCTGGTCGAGCCGCTGACCCACGACGACGTCGAGGGCGTCTACGCGGGCCTTCGCCCCCTCCTGGCCGGCGAGGACGAGGCCACCAGCAAGCTGTCGCGCGAGCACGCGGTCGGCACGGCGGTGAAGGGCCTGGTCGTGGTCGCGGGCGGCAAGTACACGACGTACCGGATCATGGCCAAGGACGCCGTCGACGCCGCCGCCCACGGCCTCTCCACCCAGCTGGACCGTCACGTGCCGGAGTCCGTCACCGAGGACGTCCCGCTGCTGGGCGCCGACGGCTACCAGGCACTGTGGAACCAACGGCACGTGCTGGCCGGCACCAGCGGGCTCGGCGTGGGCCGCATCGAGCACCTGCTGCACCGCTACGGGTCGCTCATCGGCGAGCTGCTCGACCTGGTCGCCGAGCGGCCCGACCTGGGCCGCCCGCTGACCGGAGCCGACGACTACCTGCGGGCCGAGATCGTCTACGCCGCCTCGCACGAGGGCGCCCGGCACCTGGACGACGCGCTCGCCCGCCGCACGCGCATCTCCATCGAGACGTTCGACCGGGGCACCGCGTGCGCCGAGGAGGCCGCCGAGCTGATGGGCGAGACGCTCGGATGGACCCAGACCCAGCGCGACAACGAGATCGACCACTACCTGAAACGAGTGGCAGCCGAGAGGGAGAGCCAGACCATGCCCGACGACGAGACGGCCGACGCAGCCCGCATGGGCGCGGAGGACGTCGTGCCGGTGTCCACCCGTACGACCGAGGAGACCACTTCATGACCGACCAGGAGGTCATCGCGGACTACGACGTCCGCTCACCCGCGTCGCGGACGCTGCTGACCGTCGTAGGGACCATCGTGTTCGTCGCCGTCGTCGGCGGGCTCGTGCTGGGCGCATCGGTCCTGAGCCGCGACACCAAGGTCTCGACCAGCGTCGTCGAGATCGGGGACTCCGCACAGATCGTCATCGACGCCGGATCGGCCGACGTGCGCATCGTGCAGGGCGGCCCGGACGTCGTCCGCGTGAAGGCGCGCATCACGAGCGGGCTGCTGAAGACCGACTTCGAGATCGGTCGCCGCGGTGACGACATCAAGATCGCGTCCGGCTGCAAGACCTGGCTCAACCCCGGCTGTGGCGTCGAGACCACGGTCGCGATCCCCAAGGGGTTCCCGGTGGTGGTCAAGACCGGCTCCGGCGACGTGGCAGCCGCCGGCATCGACGAGGGCGTCCTCACGGTCCGCACCGGCAGCGGCAACATCTCCGGCACCGCGCTGGACGTCGACGAGCTCGCCGCCGACACGGTCTCCGGCGACATCTCCGCGGACTTCCGCACGCAACCCTTCGCGCTGAAGGCGAGCACGCGCGACGGCAACATCTCCGCCTCCCTCCCGCAGGGCGACCGGACGTATGGGGTCGAGGCGAAGTCGACCTCCGGCGACGTGTCCTACGCGATCACCCCCGACGAGGACGGCAAGGGCTTCATCCGGGCGATCACCAAGAGCGGCGACATCTCGCTGCGGCTGAAGTGAGCCCCGCGACGACCCCCTGACACGGCAAGACCCCCGCACCAGGAGGTGCGGGGGTCTTCGTGGGGTGGACGACGGGACTTGAACCCGCGGCCACCGGCACCACAAGCCGGTGCTCTACCAACTGAGCTACGCCCACCACGCGTACGGGGCATGCGCCCCGCACGGCGTTGAGAAGTCTAACGCAGGCCCTGGCGTGGTGTGGACCGGGTCAGGACCTTCCGGTGACGGAGCCCGAGACCTCGGCCGCGATGGCCTTGGCCGTGTCCGAGTCGATGCCCGGCTCAGGGGTGAAGACCGCGCGGCGGTAGTAGCGCAGCTCCTCGATGCTCTCCTGGATGTCGACGAGCGCGCGGTGCTCGCCGCCCTTGGCCGGCGCGGCGAAGTACGCCCGCGGGAACCACTGGCGCGAGAGCTCCTTGATCGAGGAGACGTCGATGACCCGGTAGTGCAGCCAGCCCTCCAGCTCGGCCATGTCCCGGGCCAGGAAGGACCGGTCGGTGCCGATCGTGTTGCCGGCCATCGGGGCCTTGCGGGGCTCCTTGACGAACTCGCGGACGTACGTGAGGACCTGCTCCTCGGCCTCGCGGAGGCTCAGACCCTGCTCGAGCTCGGTGATGAGACCGGACGTCGTGTGCATCTGCGTGACGAAGTCGTTCATCTGGTCGAGCGCGGCCTGCGGGGGCTTGATCACGAGGTCGACGCCGTCGCCCAGGACGTTGAGGTCGTAGTCGGTCACGAGCGCCGCCACCTCGACCAACGCATCGGTCTCCAGGGAGAGTCCGGTCATCTCGCAGTCGATCCACACCAGCTTGTCATTCACGTCCAGCACACTACTGCGAGGGGCGTCAGGACACCGAGGACGGGCCGGTAGGCTCGCGTGGAACCATCCACGGCAGTGCCGCGTTGGTCAGTGTGGTGACCGGCCGGACGTCGTGCCGCCCCACATCCCCGAACAGATGTCGCGACCCCTGCGGCAGAACAGACTGAGGAAGCACATGGCGAACGATCGACAGGAACGGGCTGCGCGCGCGGAGAAGATGCGCAAGGAGCGGGAGAAGGCCGACCGCAAGCAGCGCAACCTCATCACGGTGGGCATCGTGGTGATCGTCATCGCGCTCATCGCCGTGGCCGGCGTCGCGATCAAGAGCATCAGCGACGACAACAAGAAGAACGAGGCGCTCGTCAACCCGGCCAACGCCAACAAGGACTACGGCATCCTCTACACGCCGGAGGATGCGACCGGCAAGGCGCCGGCGGCCGGAGCCAAGCCGGTCCGCGTCGCCCTCTACGAGGACTTCCTGTGCCCCGGCTGTGGCGCCCTGGAGCAGACCGCCGGCTCATTCCTGAACCAGCAGGTCGCTGCCGGCAACATCGAGATCGAGTACCGCCCGTACGCGTTCCTGACGCAGCAGAGCACCAACGAGTACTCGCAGCGCGCCTGGAACGCCGCGGTCTGCGTCGCCGACAAGGGCGGGGCGAAGGCGTTCAAGGCGTACCACGACATCCTGTTCGCCAACCAGCCCGCCGAGGGCGGTCCCGGCCCCGACAACAAGCAGCTCATCGCGTGGGCCAAGGAGGCCGGCGTGACCGGCATCGACAGCTGCGTGAACAAGCAGACCTTCACGCCGTGGGTCGAGGACGCGCTCGAGCAGGGCAAGGACGACGGCGTCTCGGGCACCCCGACGATGCGCATCGGTGGCAAGGACGTCAGCGGCAAGGACAACACGATCCCGTCCGTCGCCGACATCCAGAAGGCGATCGACGCGGCCAAGAAGGCCTAACGCACCAGGATCCATCCGCAGGCAGCCGCCGCGACGCTCAGCACCAGCATCACGAGAGCGTTGGCGGCGGCTGCTGCGTACCTGCGGCCGATCGCCAGCTGGACGGTCTCCACGCTCGCGGTGCTGAACGTGGTGTAGCCGCCGAGGAAGCCGGTGCCGAGGATCGTCAGCCAGGTGCTGTCGGTGGCCAGGCCCACGAGCAGCCCCAGCAGGAACGAGCCGGTGACGTTGATGAGCAGCGTGGGCCACGGCAGCCGGCCCGAGACGCGGGGGCGTAGCCAGGCGTCGACCGACCAGCGGCTGCCGGCGCCGAGGCCTCCGGCGAGCGCCATGAGCAGCGTCGTCATCGCAGGACCGTCCGGGCCGCGGCGATGCCGGCGCCGGCGGCGCCGAGGCCGGCCAGCACGGACCCCACGGCGTACGCCAGCCCGAGGGCGACGTGGTCGTCCCGCAGCAGGGTGTGGGTCTGGACAGCGAGGGCGCTGTACGTCGTGAAGCCGCCGAGGAACCCGGTGCCCAGCAGCAGGCGCAGGGTCCGGCGGCCCCCGCTGTCGTCACCGCGCAGGACGAGTGCCGTCAGCAGCGCCCCCAGGACGAACGACCCGGCGACGTTGACGCCGAACGTCCCCGCCGGGAGCAGGCGCCCGTCGTCCAGCGGATGACTGATGCCGTACCGGGTCAGGGTGCCCGCGGCGCCTCCCAGCGCGACCAGCGCGAACGACCTCACCGGTCCATCAGACCACGCAGGAGGGTGAGGGCGATCGCGACCATCACGATTGCGATGAGGGCGTCCAGCACCCGCCATGCGGACGGGCGCGCGAACACGGGCCTCAGCAACCGCGCGCCGTAGCCGAGGGCGGTGAACCACACGATGCTGCCGAGGGTCGCCCCGACGCCGAACCACCACCGCTCGTCGCCGTGGGTCCCGGCTACCGAGCCGAGCAGGACGACCGTGTCGAGGTAGACGTGCGGGTTGAGCCATGTCAGCGCTGCCGTCGTCGTGACGACCGCCCACAGGGGGGTGGCCGATCCGGTGTCCTCGGTGTCCAGCGCGGCCGGTCGCCATGCCCGCCTCGCTGCCAGGAAGGCGTAAGAGAGCAGGAACACCGCGCCGCCCACGCGCATGACGTCCACCAGCCACGGGGCGAGGTCGAGCAACGAGCCGAGGCCCCCGATCCCGAGAAGGATCAGCACGGCGTCCGAGATGGCGCAGACCGCCACCACGGTGAGGACGTGCTCGCGACGCAGGCCCTGGCGCAGGACGTACGCGTTCTGGGCCCCGATCGCGACGATGAGCGAGAGCCCGAAGCCGAATCCCGAGGAGGCGGCAAGGAAGGCGGGGGAGCTCATGGGCTCGACGCTACGGGCGGCAGTGGATGAAGTCCAACGAAAGTTATGACAGGACCATTAGCATCGCTTCATGGATCTGCCCCAGCTGGAAGCGCTCGCGGCCGTGATCGACGAGGGCTCGTTCGACGCCGCTGCCGCCGCGCTCCACCTCACCCCGTCCGCGGTCAGCCAGCGCATCAAGGCGCTGGAGGCGTCGGCCGGCCAGGTCCTCGTCCGCCGCGCGCGGCCCACGTCGGCCACCGAGGCGGGTGCCGCGTACGTGCGGCTCGCCCGCCAGGTCGAGGCGCTGGTCCACGAGACGCAGACGCAGGTCGGCGTCGACTCCGTCGTGACCGTGCCGATCGCGGTGAACGCCGACTCGATGGCCACCTGGCTGCTGCCCGCACTCGCGACCCTGCCGCCGACGATCTCCTTCGACCTGCGGCGCGACGACCAGGCCCACACCGCCGAGCTCCTGCGGTCGGGCACCGTGATGGGCGCGATCACGTCGGACGACCAGCCGGTGCAGGGCTGCCGCTCGGAACGCCTGGGCGCGATGCGCTACCGGCCGATGGCCACGCCCCAGCTGGTGGAGCGGTGGTTCGCCGGGGGCGTCGACGCGGCCTCGCTCGCGCTCGCGCCGGTGGTCGTCTTCGACCGGCGGGACGACCTGCAGGACCGGTACCTGCGCGGGCGCTCCCGCTCACCGTTGTCGCCGCCGCGCCACCACGTCCCGGCCTCGGCCGACTTCGCCCAGGCGGTCCTGCTGGGTCTCGGCTGGGGGATGCTGCCCGACGAGCAGAGCCTCGAGCTCGAGCGGCAGGGGAGGCTGGTCGAGCTCGATCCCGGCCGGCACGTCGACGTCACCCTGCACTGGCAGCAGTGGACGCTGCGCACCCCGGCTCTGGACGCCGTCGCCGGCGCGATCCGCGAGGCGGCCGCCCGGCACCTGCGATGAGGGGCTGCGTCGTGCGGGCGCGCCCGGGGCGCGCGGTGCGTACGCCACCGTATGAGCGCGAATTTCGGCTCATACGGTGGCAGAAACACCGCGCCCGGCGAGATGTGCCGGACCGGTCCACATGGAGTACCCGGCTTGGCTCGGCATGCGCCGGAATTGCGGTGTGAACGTCACGGCACTACCTCTGAGGAGTGGCCATGGACCTCGACGAGCTGTTGGACAGTCTTCTCGAGCCCCACGCGGTCACGGCCGCGGACGACGGCGACCGTCTCGTGGCGATGCGTCTGGCCAACGACTGGGGCGTCGGGGTGCGGCTCCATCAGCGCGGCAGCCAGCGGCGGTGGGACGTCCGCGAGGTCACGCTGCGGCTGCTCGACCAGGATGCCAGCATCAGTGGCAGCGACGTCCGCGACCTACCCCTCGGGACGCTTCTCGCGGAGGCCAGGCGGCTGGCTACCAGGAGTGCGGCCCTCGACGCCGCACCAGGAGCGCAACCCGCGTAGGTGGGAATCATTCCCACCTACGTGTCGTTGAGGAGGGTGCGCGGCTTTCCCGCGCACGACCCAAGGAGTTCCCCATGGCACGCAAGAGCGACATCCGACCCATCGTGACGCTCCGGTCGACCGCAGGCACCGGCTCGACGTACGTCACGCGCAAGAACCGCCGCAACGACCCCGACCGTCTGGTGCTGCGCAAGTTCGACCCGGTGCTGCGCGAGCACGTGGAGTTCCGCGAGACCCGCTGACGGCAGCTGCGCGGGCTAGGGTCCTGGCATGCTCGCAGTCACCAGGGAGAACATCGCACTGACCGTCGTGGCGGTCACCGTGAGTGTCGCGCTGGCGGGGTTTTCGGGCCACGGGCCCGCACACAGCGCGTTCGCCGCGCTGTGCGGAGTGCTGGTGTGGGTGGCGGTGCTGTTGCTTGCCGCCACGGTCAGTGAGCGGGCCGCAGGCTCCCTGCCCGAGCCAGTAGCCATGGTTGCGCGAATCATCGCCGCGGTGCTGTGGCCGTTCCTCGTCGTCGGGTCGATCCTCTCGGCGCAAGAGGGTGACTACTCGGTCTTGCCGTTACCGATCGTCTGGTTCGGGGTCTACGCCGGAGTCGTCATCTACCAGGCCCGCCGTCCGGCCCTGTAGGCCCAGGTCCCGCGGACGTGATCCAGCGAACGAGTGCGCCCGGCAGGACTCGAACCTGCGACCTAGAGATTAGAAGGCTCTTGCTCTATCCAGCTGAGCTACGGGCGCGCTGAGGCCACACTATCGACGCCGGTCACCTGTCATGTCAGGTGACCGGCGTTCTGCCCTGCGATGCCCTACGATCTGACGGGTGACTGACGTGACGGCCAGCCCATTTCCGAGCCGGCTGCCGCGATACCGCGAGCCTGTCCGCCAACGTGGACGGACGGCACTGATCGTCCTGTTCGTCGCGATCGCGATCGCCGGGGTCGTCGGAGGCGTCGCGCTGTCGCTCTCGGCGGGTGACTCGGAGGGGACGGGCCTGTCGCTGTTCTACGCGATGATCCCGCTCCCGCTGCTGTGGCTCGTCTACTGGTGGCTCGACCGGTACGAGCCCGAGCCGCGCCGCTACAAGTTCGCGGGCTTCGTCTGGGGCGGCGTGGTCGCGGTCGCCATCGCGTTGGCCCTCGAGGTCTGGCTGCAGAAGGCGTTCGACCTGAGCGACGACGTGACGGCGTCCGTCGTCGCACCGCTCGTGGAGGAGCCGGCCAAGTGCCTGTTCCTGCTGCTGACGTTCGTGCGGGCTCGCCGCGTCATCGACGGCGTGCTGGACGGGCTGGTCTACGCGGGCATCGTCGGCATCGGCTTCGCGTTCATCGAGAACATCGGCTACTACGCGAGCAGCTACACCGGGTCGGCCGACTACCAGCTGGCCGGCGCGGACGGTGCCACCAGCACGTTCGTCGTGCGCGGCCTGTTCAGCCCGTTGGCCCACCCGTTGTTCACGTCCGCGTTCGGCATCGCGATCGGTCTCGCGGTCTCGCAGAAGTCGAAGATCGCACGCGTCCTCACCGCCATCCTGGGCCTCGCCGTGAGCGTCGGTCTGCACGCCCTGTGGAACGGGTCGCTCAGCTACGACGACACCGGGGTCGCGTTCGTCCTGGCGTACCTCTCGCTCGGTGTGCTCCTGCTGGGCATCGCCATCCTGGCGATCGTCGTGCGCGTCCGGCAGGTCCGGATCCTCGAGCGCTCGCTGTCGTACGTGGCGCAGCGCGGCTGGATCCACCCCGCCGAGATCCCGTACCTGTCCCGGTTCAGCTACCGCAAGGCGGCCCGACGGTACGCCAAGCAGAACTACGGCAAGGTGGCCGCCGATGCGGTCGCCCGGTACCAGCGGCTCGCCGGCGAGATGGCGTTCCTGCACGACGCGCTGATGAAGGGGCGAACCAAGCCCGACGGGGTCGAGCGGACGTACGCCCTGCTCGACGAGATGTACGCATTGCGGCCTCTGCTGCGGTTCCCGCCGGCGCTGCGGAGCATCGCGCGTCCCTTCTGACCCCTGCGTCGCAGACGCGGTGGGTACCAACTGCTCCCGTGTCGACTAATCTGGTCGTACACCCACCCATGCAGACCCGTGTCGACGAGAGGAGCAGCCCGTGCCCGGCGACCACGCACCGGCCGAGCTCCTCGCGGCGATGAGCTCGGTGCTCCTGAACGTCCGTGACCTCCCGTTGCGTCTCGACACCCCCGGTGTCGACGAGGCGCGACGCACCCAGGCGGCGTTGACCGATCAGCTCTCCGACTACGTGCTGCCGCGACTGGTGCAGCTCGACGCCCCGCTGCTGGTCGTCGTCGGCGGCTCGACGGGAGCCGGCAAGTCCACCCTCGTCAACTCGCTGGTGGGGGAGCAGGTCACGGAGTCCGGCGTCCTGCGCCCCACGACGCGCTCGCCGGTGCTGGTGCACCACCCGGACGACGCGGAGTGGTTCCGCCCCGATCGCATCCTGCCCGACCTGCCGCGCACGTTCGCGGTGGGCAACGACTCGTACGCGCTGCGGCTGGCCAGCTCGACCAAGATCCCGCCGGGACTCGCGATCCTGGACGCTCCGGACGTCGACTCGATCGACCAGGGCAACCGCGACCTCGCCGCCCAGCTGCTCGCTGCCGCGGACCTGTGGCTGTTCGTCACGTCCGCCGCGCGCTACGCCGACCAGGTCCCGTGGGACTACCTGCGCCAGGCCGCCGAGCGCAGCACCTCGGTCGCCGTGGTGCTCGACCGCACGAGCGATGAGGCCGTCAGCGAGGTCCGCGGGCACCTGGCACGCATGATGACCTCACGGGGCCTGTCCGACTCGCCTCTGTTCACGGTGTCCGAGTCCGGCCTGGACGCCGAGGGGCTCCTGCCCCCGGACACGGTCGCGCCCATCGTCGGCTGGCTCCACGACCTCGCCGCCGACCCCAAGGCCCGGCAGATGGTCGTCCGCCGGACGCTTGACGGTGCGGTCCGGCACGTGGTCATGCGGGCGCACGACGTCGCGGACGCGCTCGACGCCCAGATCGAGGTCGCCGAGTCGTTCTACCGCGAGGCCGAGACGGTCCAGCGCAAGGCGCTCGACGAGATCTCGACGCGGACCTCGGACGGCACGTTGCTGCGCGGCGAGGTGCTGGCCAGCTGGCAGGAGTTCGTCGGCACCGGCGAGCTGCTGAAGTCCGTCGAGGAGAAGGTCAGCCGTATCCGCGACCGGTTCGTCGACGGCATGACCGGCAAGCGCACCCGCGCCGCCGAGGTGCTCGAGGCGATCGAGACCGGCATCCACATGCTGCTGGTCGAGCACGCGGAGTCCGCGGCCGAGCAGATCTCGCGTGCGTGGACGTCCACGCGCCCCGGCCGGCACCTGCTCGACTCGCAGCGCGGCTTCGACCGCGCGTCCCAGGACTTCCGGGTGCGTGCCGAGCGCATGGTGCACGACTGGCGCCAGTCGGTGCTCGACCTCGTGCGCGTCGAGGGCGCCGACAAGCGGATGACCGCCCGGTTCCTCGCCTTCGGCGTCAACGGCATCGGCGTCGCCTTGATGGTCACGATGCTCGCCCGCACGTCCGACGGCCCCGGTGCCGCGGCCCCCGGTCGCAAGCTGCTCGACGCGATCTTCGGCGAGGCCGCCGTCGACGACATGATCGAGCGTGCCCATGCGGACCTCGACTCCCGGGTCGCGGCGCTCTTCGAGGCCGAGCTGACCCGGTTCAACGCCCTGCTGGACTCGCCCGAGACCCTCAAGACCGTCCAGGCCGGTCTGCGCGAGTCGGCGCGTCGCGCCGAGTACGCCCGCCACGCCGACTTCCTCGACACAGAAACGACCTCATGACCGACACCGTCAGCGCCGTCACCACCGCCGACGCCTCGTTCGACGGAGTGCGCAACGACGTCGCCACCCGCCTCGACGGGCTGACCCACGCGGTCGAGGCGGCCCGTGGGCGCATCGACGAGGAGATCCTCGCACCGGCCGAGACGTTGTCCGGCCGTGCCGCCGAGCGACTGACGCTGTCGGGGGAGCACACGATCGTGGCGCTCGCCGGCGCCACCGGCTCGGGCAAGTCCTCGCTGTTCAACGCGCTGACCGACCTCGAGCTCGCCGGTGTCGGCGTCCGACGCCCCACGACGTCCTGGGCGCTCGCCTGCGCGTGGGGGCCCGACGGTGCGCAGGGCCTGCTCGAGTGGATGGGCATCCCGGCGCGGCACCAGGTCTCGCGCATGAGCATGCTCGACCACTCCTCGGAGGACACCAAGCTCGAGGGGCTCGTCCTGCTCGACCTGCCCGACCACGACTCCACCGAGGTGTCCCACCACCTCGAGATGGACCGCCTGGTCAAGTACGCGGACCTGCTCGTGTGGGTGCTGGACCCGCAGAAGTACGCCGACGCCGCGATCCACGACCGCTACATCCGGCCCATGGCGTCCTACAGCGACGTCACGCTCGTCGTGCTCAACCAGATCGACCGGATCCCGTTCGAGGAGCGCGACCGCGCCCTGGCCGACGTGCGGCGCATCCTGGCCGACGAAGGACTGCCCGACGTCCCGGTGATCGGCGTCTCGGCGACCCGTGGCGACGGCGTCGACGAGCTCAAGCGTGAGCTCGCCGCCCGCATCCGTGCCAAGTCGTCCGCGAAGGCCCGGCTGGCGTCCGACATCTCGGCTGCGGCCGAGGGCGTGGCGCGCGTCGGGGGATCCGCGGAGGCACCCGGCATCAGCCCGGCCGACCGGCAGGCCCTGGACCAGGCGCTGGTGGAGTGCGCCGGCGTGCCGCGAGTGGTCGAGGCGATCGCCGCCTCGAACCGGCGCCGCGCCGTGCTGCGCACGGGCTGGCCGTTCGCCCGCTGGGCGGCCCGGTTCGGCAAGAAGCCGCTCGACGAGCTCGAGCTGGGCGACGACATGTCCCCGTCCTCGCTCGCCCGCGAGGCGGTGCCCGGGGCCGGCAGCGTCCAGCGCGCCAACGCCGAGCTGGCGATCCGCGACGTCGCCGAGAAGGCCGCGGTCGGCCTGGAGCGTCCGTGGCGTGACGCGGTGCGCGACGCGGCGACCGCGCGGGGTGAGGACATCATCGACGAGCTCGACCGCGCCGTGCGCGACACCACCGTCGACGTCGCCAAGGCGCCGTTCTGGTGGAAGGTCGTCCAGGCCGTGCAGCTGCTCGCCGTGGTCGCGGTCTTCGCCGGGGTGGTGTGGCTCGTCGCGGAGGGCATCGCCGCGCTGATCTCCGCCGACCTGTCCGACCGAGGCAACGTCGGCGGCGTCCCCCTGGTCGTGGTCGTGGCCATCTGCGCGCTCATCGGTGGCATCGTGCTGGCCGCGCTGTCCCGGGTCGTAGCCGGCATCGGTGGCCGGCGCAGGGCCCAGCGGGCCGACGCCGAGCTGCGTGCCGCGATCGACCGGGTCGCGACCGAGAAGGTCATCGCCCCCATCCAGGTCGAGCTCGACGCCTACGCGACGTACCGCTCCGGCATCCTCACCGCGCTGGCACCCACCGCGTAGGTCTCCCGGGCCCCGGTCGATAGGCTGGGGGGCATGGCTGAATACGTACTTTCCCTGCGCAACGTCCGCAAGGCCCACGGCGACAAGGTGGTGCTCGACAACGTCACGCTGTCGTTCCTGCACGGCGCCAAGATCGGTGTCGTCGGACCCAACGGCATGGGCAAGTCGTCGCTGCTCAAGCTCATGGCCGGGCTCGACCACCCCAACAACGGCGACCTCGTCCGGGACCCCGACGCGACGGTGGGGATGCTCCAGCAGGAGCCGCCGCTGACCGAGGGCAAGACGGTCCTGGAGAACGTCCAGGAGGCCGTGGCGGAGATCAAGGGCAAGCTCGACCGGTTCAACGCCATCAGCGAGGAGCTCGCGAGCCCCGACGCCGACTACGACACCCTCCTGGCGGAGATGGGTGACCTGCAGACCGACCTCGACACCCACAACGCGTGGGAGCTCGACTCGCGGCTCGACCAGGCCATGGACGCGCTGCGGTGCCCGCCGGCCGACGAGCTGGTCGACCACCTGTCCGGTGGCGAGCGGCGCCGCGTCGCGCTCTGCAAGCTGCTGCTGCAGCAGCCCGACCTCCTCCTGCTCGACGAGCCCACCAACCACCTGGACGCCGAGAGCGTGCAGTGGCTCGAGGGACACCTCAAGTCGTACCCGGGTGCAGTCCTCGCGGTGACCCACGACCGCTACTTCCTCGACAACGTCGCCGAGTGGATCGCCGAGGTCGACCGTGGGTCCATCCACGGCTACGAGGGCAACTACTCGACGTACCTCGAGACCAAGAAGGAACGCCTCAAGATCGAGGGCCAGAAGGACGCCAAGCGCGCCAAGATGCTCGAGCGCGAGCTCGACTGGGTGCGCTCGAACGCGAAGGGTCGCCAGACCAAGTCCAAGTCGCGTCTGGCCCGCTACGAGGAGCTCGCCGCCGAGGCCGAGAAGGCCCGCAAGATCGACACCAGCGAGATCAACATCCCGGCCGGACCGCGCCTCGGTGACGTCGTGCTCGACGCGAAGGGCCTGACCAAGGCGTTCGACGACCGCGTGCTGTGGGACAACATCTCGTTCACCCTGCCGCGCGCCGGCATCGTCGGCGTGGTCGGACCCAACGGCGTCGGCAAGACCACGCTGTTCCGGATGATCACCGGCGAGGAGAAGCCCGACTCGGGCACGCTCGAGGTCGGCAAGACCGTGAAGATCGGCTACGCCGACCAGAACCGTGGCGACATCGACGGGAACAAGAACGTCTGGGAGGTCGTGTCCGAGGGCCTCGACTTCATCAAGGTGGCCAACTTCGAGATGAACAGCCGCGCGTACGTCGCGTCGTTCGGCTTCAAGGGTGCCGACCAGCAGAAGAAGGCCAGCGTGCTCTCCGGTGGTGAGCGCAACCGCCTCAACCTGGCACTGACCCTCAAGCAGGGCGGCAACCTGTTGCTGCTCGATGAGCCGACCAACGACCTGGACGTCGAGACGCTGTCCTCGCTCGAGGACGCGCTGCTCGACTTCCCCGGCTGCGCCGTCGTGACGTCGCACGACCGGTGGTTCCTCGACCGCATCGCGACGCACATCCTGGCGTGGGAGGGCACCGAGGAGAACCCGGCCCAGTGGTTCTGGTTCGAGGGCAACTTCCAGGCGTACGAGGACAACAAGATCGAGCGCCTCGGCGTCGACGCCGCCCGTCCGCACCGGGTCACGCACCGCCGCCTCACCCGCGACTGAGCACCCCCCCCAGCCCAGGTTTGCGGGCTCCTGCACGTTTCCGCCCCGCGGATTCGGTGCAGGACCCCGCAGATCTGGGCTGGGGTCAGGCTGCGTGGTTGAGGGCCTGACGGACGCGAGCGACGACCGTCCAAGGGTTCTTCATGTCCTCGGACGTGATGACGATGACCCGCCATCCCGCCGCCTCGAGCTGCTCTCGGCGCAGGTGGTCCCACTGACGCTGCTTGGCGTCCCGCTCGTGCTGCCAGCCGTCGTACTCGACGAGCACCTTCCAGCGGCGGTAAACGAGGTCCCCGCAGGCCAGCCACCGGCCGTTGTCGTCCACGATGTCGACGTTGAGCTCGGGCTCCGGCAGGCCCGCGGCATGCAGGTCCCAGCGCAGGTGCGACTCCTTCACCGACGCCACACGCTCACGCACGAGCGGTGCGACACGCCGCGCCTTCCTCACCCCGTCGAGGTGAGACGCGATCACGTATGCACGCAGGTCGAGCAGGTCGACCTCGCCGCGGGCGACGAACCAGTCACCCGCCGCCAGCAGGTCGCGACGGGACAGGACGGTCGCGGCGTCGACGAAGGTCCGCCGCGGACCGAGCACGGGCATCCCGTCGATCTCGACCGGGCGCAGTCTCTCCTGGCGGCGGTGCAGGACGATTCCGGCGCGGTCGATCTCCGACCAGGTGCTGATCGAGAAGTGCAGCGGGAATGCCGATCCGAGATCCAGCCCGCGCAGGCGCAGGGCGGTCGTGTGACTGGCAGCCGCCCCGGGCGGCAGGACGAGGCGGGCGGCCTCGACGTGCAGCCGCAGCGTGGGCTCGGTGTCACTGGTGCGGTAGATGCCGGGTCGAAGCATCGCGAACCGTGAGCCCTGCAGCGTGCGGCGGGTCAGGCCGGCCTTCTCGGCGTCGGCGACGGTGAACGCGTGGCCGCGCAACGCGGCAGGAATGGCGTACATCCGGCCACCCTGCGCCGGGGAGGGGTGCCCGCAGAGGCCGCCCGGTCGTCCTGGGGACGCGTGAGCGCACGACCTACGCCTGTGGACACCCCGAGTGCGGGCTCCTGCACGTTTCTGCCCCGCGGATTCGGTGCAGGACCCCGCAAATCTGGGCTGGGGTCAGAACTTCCGGCCGTTGAGCTGTTCCTGGACCTTCTGCATGACGCGGCCGACCGCCGCGAGGTCTGCCGGGTCGGCGTTCTCGATCAGGTAGCCGTGGACGCCGCGCACGTGGGTGTGGGCCGCGGCCTCGAGGATGCTGAAGCCGTGGTCGGTGAGGATCGCGGACACCCCGCGACCGTCGTCCGAGCACTGGCCCCTGCGGACGATCCCCTCGCGCTCGAGCCGGGCGATCGTGTGCGTGACGCGGCTGCGCGAGTGCGACACGGCATCGGCCAGCTCGGCCATGCGGATGGACCGGTCAGGGGACTCCGACAGCCGTACCAGGATCTCGTACTCCGGCATGGACAGGCCGTGGGCGGCGCGCAGATCGCGGTCGAGGCGGTCCATGAGGACGGTGGTGCCGCCGAGGAACGAGCGCCAGATGCGCTGCTGCTCGGTGCTGAGCCACGGGGTGTCGGTCACGGTTTCCATGCTTCCATCCTATGTCGTGAGACGGTTGGTTGAATGTTCAACGTCTGCTACTCTCTATCTAGTTGAAGTATCAACTACAAACGTCGAGGAGACCCCCATGAGCACTGCCACCGCCGTCAGCACCGGAACCTGGAACCTTGATCCGACCCACACCGAGATCGGTTTCACCGTCCGCCACCTCATGAGCAAGGTGCGCGGCAAGTTCGAGACCTTCGAGGGCTCGATCGTCACTGCGGAGAACCTCGCCGACTCGTCGGTCAAGGTCTCGATCGACCTCAGCTCGATCAACACCGGCACCGCGGACCGTGACGCGCACCTGCGCTCGAGCGACTTCTTCGGCGTCGACACCTACCCGACGATGACCTTCACGTCGACCGGCGTCGTCGACAAGGGCGACAACGAGCTCGTCGTCACCGGTGACCTCGCGATCAAGGACGTCACCAAGCCCGTCGAGCTCAAGGTCGAGTTCCTCGGCGAGGGCGGCGACCCGTGGGGCGGCACCCGCGTGGGCGTCGAGGCCACCACGACGATCAGCCGCAAGGAGTTCGGCATCGACTTCAACATCCCCGTCGGCGGTGACACCGTCATGATCGGCGACAAGATCACGATCAACATCGTCGCCGAGGCCGTCCTCCAGGCCTGAACGACCGCGTCAGGCCGAAGGTTGCGCGGGCGCGGCCCGGGCCGCCGTCATGCGGATCGCGAGATCTGCGTGCAGCGTCGCGAGGTCGTGGCCCGAGCGTGACCCGCCCGGCTCGAACCACCGCACGAGATCGACGCCCAGGGACAGCAGCGAGAACGCCGTCCCGGGGATGTCGGTGACATCCAGGACGCCCTGGTCGACCCCGTCGGCCAGGGCGTCCTGCATCGTCCGCTCGATGCTGCGCCGCAGGGTCGCGACCTCGGCGCGGTGCTCGGGGGTGAGCGCGTGGTACTCGTACTGAACGATGCGCCCGACCCGGCTGTTGTCCGCGTGCCACAGGCTGAAGTCGTAGACCATGGTCCGCAGGCGATCGACCGGGTCGCTGCTGGAGGCGGCGGCCCGGTTGATGACGGCCAGGGCCGACCGGTGGCCGTCGAGGCTGACGGTGAAGAGCAGGCTCTCCTTGGAGTCGTGGTGGACGTAGACCGCTGCGGGGCTCATCCCGGCGCGCGACGCGATGTCGCGCGTCGTCGTCGCCGCGAAGCCCTTCTCGGCGAACGCCTCGACGGCGGCGTTGATGAGTCGTTCGCGTGCCGTGTTCGTGGTCATGTCGCTCCTCTTCTGGTTGACAGCATGACGGAGGGATTGCATGCTAAGCAAGCGCTTAGTTCACAACACCCACATCTCGATCCCGAGGAACCCATGCAGCGGATGATCTTCGACGAGGACCACGAGGCGTTCCGCGACTCGTGCGCCGCGTTCCTGGCCAAGCACGTCGAGCCCCACCTCGAGACGTACCTCGAGAACAAGGCGCTCCCGCGCGACTTCTGGCTCGCCGCCGGGGCCGAGGGCTTCCTGGGTCTCGAGATCCCCGAGGAGCACGGCGGCGCCGAGGCCGGCGACTTCCGCTTCAACGCGGTCTGGGCCGAGGAGCTGAGCAAGCTGAACGCGGCGCTCGCGTCGTGCGTGGGCATCCACTCCGACATCGCGGTCCCGTACATCGTGGACCTGGGCACGCAGGAGCAGAAGGAGCGCTGGCTGCCGCGGTGCGCGACCGGTGAGATCGTCACCGCGATCGGCATGACCGAGCCGGGCGGCGGCTCCGACCTCGCCGCGCTGAAGACCACCGCGGTGCGGGACGGGGACTCCTGGGTCATCAACGGCTCCAAGACGTTCATCACCAACGGCTTCTCCGCCGATCTCGTCATCACCGCGGTCCGCACGTCGCCCGAGAAGGGCGCCAAGGGCATCACGCTGTTCGGCATCGAGGCCACGGACCCCGGCTTCAGCCGCGGGCGCAAGCTCGACAAGGTCGGGCAGGGCGAGGCCGACACGTCCGAGCTGTTCTTCGAAGACGTCCGCCTCGGTGACGACCGGATCATCGGGGAGGTGGACCGCGGGTTCATCTACATGATGGAGCGCCTGCCGCAGGAGCGGCTCACCTGCGCGGTGTCCAACGTCGCGCACGCCAAGCAGATCCTCGCCGAGACGATCCAGTACGCCCACGACCGCCACGCGTTCAAGCAGTCCATCGGCAGCCTGCAGCACAACAAGTTCCTCCTCGCCGAGCTGGTGACCAAGATCGAGGTCGCCGAGGCGTACGTCGACCAGGCCGTCCTGGCCCACACGAACGGCAAGGCCACTGCGATCGACGCGGCCAAGGCCAAGTGGTGGTCGTCGGAGATCCAGAACGACGTCCTCGACCACTGCGTCCAGCTGCACGGGGGGTACGGGTTCATGAACGAGTACCGCGTGGCCCGTGCCTGGCGCGACGCCCGCGTCACCAAGATCTGGGCCGGCTCCAACGAGATCATGAAGGAGCTCATCGGCCGCGACCTCGGCTTCTGAGCACCCGACCACTGCACTCCACCACACACCAGCGCAGCACAACCGAAAGCCAGAGGACGACATGACTGAAGCAGTAATCGTTGCCACCGCGCGGTCGCCGATCGGCCGCGCCAACAAGGGCTCGCTCAAGGACATGCGTCCCGACGACCTGACCGTCCAGATGGTCCAGGCGGCGCTGGCCAAGGTCCCGAACCTGGACCCGCGCGACATCACCGACCTCCACCTCGGCAACGGCCAGCCCGCCGGCGAGGCCGGGCACAACCTCGCCCGCGCCGTCGCGGTGCTGTCCGGGCTGGACCACCTGCCGGGCGTCACGGTCAACCGCTACTGCTCCTCGTCGCTGCAGACGACCCGCATGGCGTTCCACGCGATCAAGGCCGGTGAGGGCGACGCGTTCATCTCGGCGGGTGTCGAGACGGTCAGCCGGTTCGCCAACGGCTACGCCGATCTCCCCGGCTCGGAGAACCCGCTGTTCGCCGACGCGATCGCCCGCACCGTGAAGCGCGCCGAGGGCGGCGCCGACACGTGGACCGATCCCCGCGAGAGCGGCGAGCTGCCTGACCTCTACATCGCGATGGGCCAGACGGCCGAGAACGTCGCCCAGCACCTCGGCATGAGCCGCGAGGAGCAGGACGAGTTCGGCGTCCGCAGCCAGAACCTCGCCGAGAAGGCGATCGCCGACGGGTTCTGGGCCAAGGACATCACGCCCGTCACGCTGCCCGACGGCACCGTCGTCTCGACCGACGACGGACCGCGTGCGGGCGTGACGCTCGAGGCCGTCAGCAAGCTCAAGCCGGTGTTCCGTCCCGACGGCACCGTCACGGCGGGCAACTGCTGCGCGCTGAACGACGGCGCCGCCGCGGTCGTGGTCATGAGCGACACCAAGGCCAAGGAGCTTGGCCTGACGCCGCTCGCGCGCATCGTCTCGACCGCCGTCACCGGCCTGTCGCCCGAGATCATGGGCCTCGGCCCGGTCGAGGCGATCCCGGCCGCGCTGCGCAACGCGGGCATGTCGATCGGCGACATCGACCTCTACGAGATCAACGAGGCGTTCGCGGTCCAGGCGTGGGGCTCGGCCAAGGAGCTCGGCATCCCGCTGGACAAGCTCAACGTGAACGGCGGCGCCATCGCGGTCGGTCACCCGTTCGGCATGACGGGCGCCCGGATCACCAGCACCCTGATCAACTCGCTGCAGCACCACGACAAGCAGTTCGGCGTCGAGTCGATGTGCGTGGGCGGCGGCATGGGCATGGCCATGGTCCTGGAACGACTGTCCTGATGGGCCGGTTCGACGGCAAGGTCGCGATCGTCACGGGCGCGAGCCGGGGCATCGGGTACGCGATCGCCGAGCGCTTCGTCGCCGACGGTGGCCGGGTCTGCATCACGGCCCGCAAGCCCGACGCGCTGGCCGAGGCGGCCGAGCAGCTCGGCGGCCACGAGCGGGCCATCTTCGTGGCCGGGCCCGCGGACGACGCGGCGCACCAGGACGAGGTCGTCGCGACGACCACCGACGCGTTCGGCCCGGTCGACTTCCTGGTGAACAACACGGGCATCAACCCCGCGTACGGACGCATGATCGACATCGACCTGGACGCGGCCGCCAAGATCTTCCGGGTCAACGTGGTGGCCGCGATCGGGTGGGCGCAGAAGGTGTACCGGGCGTCGATGTCCGAGCGTGGCGGCGCGATCGTCAACATCGCCTCGGTCGCCGGACAGCGTCCCGCGCCCGGCATCGGCACGTACGGTGCGTCCAAGGCCGCCCTGATCCACGTGACCGAGGAGCTCGCGGTCGAGCTCGGCCCGAACATCCGCGTCAACGCGGTGGCGCCGGCCGTCGTCAAGACTCGGTTCGCGGAGGCGCTGTACGAGGGACGCGAGGAGGAGGTCTCCGCGCCGTACCCGCTGAAGCGGCTCGGCGTCCCGGACGACATCGGCTCGGTCGTGACGTTCCTGCTGTCCGAGGACTCGGCCTGGATGACCGGGCAGACCCTCACGATCGACGGTGGCGTCCTGCTGACCGGCGGCGTCTGACCCCCGCCCCGCTGGGCCTGACGTTTCGACCGACACGCCGACGGCGTGTCTGCAGAAACGTCAGGCCCAGCGTCGTTGGGCGGGGGAGTGACCCAGGCCACGAAAAAACCTGAGGAAACCCTCACATAAAAGTTGAGGTATCCCTCATGTTTTGCGAGGATGGGTGGACCGACCGTCGATCCAGCGACGGCAGGACCGAGGGATCCCTTTGTGACGACGTTCGACACCGCTCTTGCCACGACCCACACGACCGAGCGCCGCGGAGCGCTCGTCGACCGTCTCGTCGCCGGGACGCCGTACGCGATCGGCTTCGGCGGCCAGGGATCACCGTGGCTCGAGCCGCTCGCCGGGCTGATCCGGGACTTCGCCCTCGAGGCGGAGCTGGAGTCGCTCGTCGCGCAGGCCGAGGAGCGCATCGCACCCGTCGCGACCGAGCTCGCGCGCGTCGGCGTGGCCTTCACCCCGCTGGCCTGGGCCGACGTGATCGCGGTGGGCGAGTCCGCCGAGGACGACGACGCACCCCAGCTGCCGACCTCCGAGGTGCTGGACACACCCGGCGCGTCGGTGCCCGGCATCCTGCTCGCCCAGCTCGCCGCCATCCGCGCCCTGCACCGTCAGGGCATCGATCCGCAGGTCGTCCCGCCCGCAGCGGTCATCGGCCACTCGCAGGGCCACCTCGCCACGCAGTCCTTCGCCGGGGTCCCGGACGTCGAGCTGCTCGCGGTCGCCCGACTGATGGGCGCCGCCGCGCAGCTCGTCGGACGCCGCCGCGGGCTCCTGGGGGAGACCATGCTCAGCGTCTCGGGCGCGTCGCCCGAGCGGATCGACGAGATCCTCGCGGCACTGCCGGCGTCGCTCCGCGTCGTGTCGCGCCTGCGCAACGGCCGCCGCAGCGTCGTGCTGTCCGGCCCCGCGGAGAGCCTGCAGGTCGTCCAGGCCCGCTTCGCCGACGTCGCCGCCGCCGAGAAGGCCGCCCGTGAGCGCAAGGCGACCGGCGGCACGCCGTTCGCCCCCGTGGTCGAGCCGCTGCCGGCCCGGCTCGCGTTCCACCACCCCGACCTCGCCGAGGCGGCCGACCTGGTCGCCACCTGGGCCGCCGCCTGCGGCATGGACGCCGAGCAGGCCCGCACCCTGACCATGCGCTCGATCGTCGACCCGGTCGACTGGGTCGGCTCCCTCGAGGAGGCCATGGACGCCGGTGCGTCGTGGGTCCTCGACCTCGGCCCCGGCGACCTCGCCGCGCGCCTGTCGTCGCGCGAGCTGAGCATCCGCGGCGCGAGCGTCATCGCCACCACGACCCGTCGCGGGCACCGCGAGCTCACCGCCGCCGGCGCCACGCCCCGTCGGGCCACCCCGTGGTCCGCGTACGAGCCCACGGTCGTCACGCTGCCCGACGGCAGCCTGCACGCCGAGACCCGCTTCACCCGCCTGACCGGCAAGTCGCCGATCCTCCTGGCCGGCATGACCCCGACGACCGTCGACCCGCAGATCGTCGCCGCCGCGGCCAACGCCGGCTTCTGGGCCGAGCTGGCCGGAGGCGGGCAGGTCACCGAGGAGATCTTCGCCGAGCACGTCGCCCAGCTCGGCGAGCTGCTGACGCCCGGCAGCACGTACCAGTTCAACTCCCTCTTCCTCGACCCGTACCTGTGGAAGCTGCAGCTCGGCCAGAAGCGACTGGTCCAGCGCGCCCGCGCCGCCGGCTCGCCGATCGACGCCGTCATCGTGACCGCGGGCATCCCCGAGCTCGAGGACGCCGTCGCCCTGGTCGAGGAGCTCCGCGAGGCCGCGATCACGCACGTCGTGTTCAAGCCCGGCACGGTCAAGCAGATCCGTGAGGTCATCGCGATCGCGAAGGCCGTCGCACCGACACCCGTCCACATCCAGATCGAGGGCGGCAAGGCCGGCGGGCACCACTCGTGGGAGGAGCTGGACGACCTGCTCCTCGCGACGTACGGCGACCTGCGCGCGCTGGACAACGTCGTGGTCTGCGTCGGCGGAGGCATCGGCACGCCCGAGGTCGCCGCGGCGTACCTCACCGGTGAGTGGGCCCGCCGCCATGGTTACCCGCTCATGCCGCTCGACGGCATCCTCGTCGGCACCGCCGCGATGGCGACCCTCGAGGCGACGACGTCCCCGGCCGTCAAGCAGCTGCTCGTCGACACCCGCGGCACCGACACCTGGGTCGGCGCCGGCTCCGCGAAGGGCGGCATGGCCTCGGGCCGCAGCCAGCTCGGCGCGGACATCCACGAGATCGACAACACCGCCTCGCGCACCGGCCGCCTGCTCGACGAGGTCGCCGGCGACGCCGCGGCCGTCGCCGAGCGCCGCGACGAGATCATCGAGGCGCTCGACCGCACCGCGAAGCCGTACTTCGGCGACGTGGCCACCATGACGTACGCCCAGTGGCTCCAGCGCTACGTCGAGCTGTCCGGCACCCCGTCGTGGCTCGACGTGACGCTGCGCGACCGCTTCGTGGCGATGCTGCAGCGTGCCGAGGCGCGCCTGCACGAGGCCGACCGCGGCGAGATCCCGACGTTGTTCGGCGACGCGTCCGAGGTCGAGGACGGGGCGAGTGCCCTCACGGCATTGCTGGCTGCCTATCCGCAGGCCGAGGCCGTCGTCATGCACCCGGCGGACGTGCTGTTCTTCGTCGACCAGTGCCGCACCCCGGGCAAGCCGGTCAACTTCGTCCCCGTGCTCGACCAGGACGTGCGCCGCTGGTGGCGCTCGGACTCGCTGTGGCAGGCCCACGACCCGCGATACGCCGCGGACGAGGTCTGCGTCATCCCCGGCACGGTCTCCGTCGCCGGCATCGACCGCGTCGACGAGCCGGTCGCCGATCTCCTGCGCCGCTTCGAGGACGCCACGATCGACGGCCTCCTGGCCGCCGGACGCTCCCCGCAGCGCGTCGCCGGCCGCCGACGCGTCGATGACGCCGGCGAGGTGCTCTCGCTCGTGCTCGCCGCGCCCGACCTGGTCTGGGCCGGACGCACGGTGCGCAACCCCGTGCACAAGCTCGGTGCCGACTGGGTCATCGTGGACCCGCAGCGCGCCGAGCACCCCGAGACCGGCGCGGCCCTCGTGCAGGTCGACGAGCACACTGCCGAGCTGACCGTGCCGATGGCACGGCCCCTGACCCTGCGCATCACGGTCGACGACTCCGTGCTCGTGGGTGCAGCCCCCGTCGTCACCACGGACAGCGCGGTCGAGGCGATGAGCGCGCTCGTCGCCGGTGCCGCGGGCGGAGACGTCCCGGTCGTCAACGCCGGACGCGCCGACGTGACCGTCGCGTGGGACCCCGACCTGGTGGCCGACCACGCGGGCGTGACGGGCGCTGACGTGCCCGTGCACCCCGTCCCGGACGTCCTGGTCGGGCTCGCCTGGCCGTCGGTGTTCGCGGTGCTGGGCGACGCCTCCACCGCCGACGGGCTGCCCGTCATCGAGGGCATGCTCGACCTGGTCCACCTCGACCACGCGATCCGGCTCACGGGCGCTCTCCCGTCCGGCCCCTCGCGCCTGGTCGTCTCGTCGGTGCTCGAGTCGATCGAGGACACCGACTTCGGCCGCGTCGTCGCGGTCGACGTGACGATCTCGTCGCCGGCCGGTGACGTCGCCACGCTGCGCGAGCGGTTCGCGATCCGCGGTCGTACCGGTGCCGGACAGCTCGTCGACCCGCCGCGTGCGGGTGGCGCGCTGGGCGACGGCGTCCAGGACACCCCCCGCAAGTCGCGCGGCACCGCCACGCTGGTGGCCCCCGCCGACCTGCGCGCCTTCGCCGCGGTGACCGGGGACCACAACCCGATCCACACGAGCGTCGCAGCGGCCCGGCTGGCCGGGCTCGGTGCCCCGATCGTCCACGGCATGTGGATCTCGGCCGCGGCCCAGCAGGTCGTGTCGGACCGTCGCATCAGCGGCTGGACGACCCGCTTCCTGGCGCCGCTCGCGCCGGGCGCCACGGTGTCGATCTCGGCCGACCGGGTCGGCCTCGACGCCGGTGCCGAGGTCGTCGACGTCACGGTCCGCGCCGACGGAGACGTCGTGATGTCCGCGACCGCCCGCCTCGAGGCGCCGCGCACCGCGTACGCGTTCCCGGGCCAGGGCATCCAGCACCCCGGCATGGGCATGGCCGCGTACCAGCGGTCGAGGGCGGCCCGCGAGATCTGGGACCGCGCCGACGCGCACACCCGCGAGGCCCTCGGGTTCTCGATCCTCACGGTCGTGCGTGACAACCCCACGACCCTCGTGACGCGCGGTGTGACCCACCGCCACCCCGACGGCGTCCTGTTCCTGACGCAGTTCACCCAGGTCGCGATGGCCGTCCTCGGTGCGGCGCAGATGGCCGAGCTCCGCGAGTCCGGCGCGTTCGTCGAGGGATCGATCCTGGCGGGCCACTCGGTCGGTGAGTACAACGCGCTCGCCGCGGTCTCCGGAGTGATCCCGCTCGAGGCCGTCGTCGAGGTCGTGTTCCAGCGCGGCTCGGTCATGCACGCGCTCGTCCCGCGGGACGCGGCCGGTCGCAGCGACTACCGCCTCGCCGCGATCCGGCCGTCGCAGATCGGCCTGAGCGACGCCGACGTCACGGCGTTCGTGGACGGCATCGCCGACCGCACGGGTGAGTTCCTGCAGATCGTCAACTACAACCTGAAGGACTCGCAGTACGCGATCGCGGGCACCGTCACGGGCCTGGAGGTCCTCGAGGCCGAGGTCACCCGTCGCCGCGCGGAGTTCGGCGGCAAGGCCGCGTTCATCCTCGTGCCCGGCATCGACGTGCCGTTCCACTCCACCGTGCTGCACAGCGGCGTGCCGGACTTCCGTGCGCGTCTGCAGGAGCTGCTGCCCGCCTCGATCGACCCGTCGATCCTCGCAGGCCGCTACGTGCCCAACCTGGTGCCGCGTCCGTTCTCCCTCGACCGGTCCTTCCTGCAGGAGATCGCCGACCTGGTGCCGTCCGCGCCGCTCGACGAGGTGCTCGCGGACTACGACACGTGGGCCGGACGTCCCGGTGAGCTGTGCCGCGTCGTGCTGATCGAGCTGCTCGCCTGGCAGTTCGCCAGCCCCGTGCGCTGGATCGAGACGCAGGACCTGTTCTTCACCCCCGTCGAGGACAGTGGGCTCGGTGTCGAGCGCTTCGTCGAGATCGGTGTCGGCCAGTCGCCGACCGTCGCCAACCTGGCGTCCTCGACGCTCAAGCTGCCCGGTCGCTTCGGCCCGGCCGTCGAGGTGCTCAACTTCGAGCGCGACAACGCCGCGGTGTTCGCCACCGACGAGGAGCAGGTCGTCCAGGACGAGCCGGAGGCCGCTCCCGAGCAGGCCTCGTCACAGGCTGCTGCTCCGGCCGCGGCCGCCCCGGCTGCGGCGGCCACGTCGAGCGGTCCGCGTCCCGCGGACCTGACGTTCGACGCGGCCGACGCGACCACCGTGCTCGTCGCGTGGTGGACCAAGATGCGCCTGGACCAGATCGGCGCCGCCGACTCGATCGAGTCGCTGTGCGACGGAGCGTCCTCGCGCCGCAACCAGCTGCTGGTCGACCTCGGCGGTGAGCTCGGTCTCGGTGCCATCGACGGTGCCGCGGACGCCGACATCCCGACCCTGTCGGCCCAGGTCAAGGGCCTCGCCCGCGGCTACAAGCCGTTCGGGCCGGTCCTGTCCGAGGCACTGGGCGATCACCTCAAGAAGGTGCTCGGCCCCACCGGCAAGCGCCAGGCGGCCATCGCCGAGCGGGTCACCGACGTGTGGCAGCTCGGCCCGGGCTGGGCGAGCCACGTCCTGACCGAGCTCGCGATGTCCAGCCGTGAGGGCTCCAGCGTCCGTGGCGGCGAGTTCGGCTCGCTGACGCAGATCGCGTCCGGCGCGGACGTCGACGCGGCGGTGGACGCGAGCGTCCAGGCCGTCGCCGCACGCCACGGCGTCAGCGTCGACCTGCCGTCCAGCGGCGGGGGAGAGGCCACGATCGACGCGGCCGCCCTCGGCGAGTTCACCGCACAGATCACCGGTCCCGATGGGGTCCTGGCGTCCTCCGCGCGGCTCGTGCTCGACCAGCTGGGCCTCACCGAGGCGCCGGTCACGGTCGAGCCCGACCAGGCCGACGCCGTCGTCCTGGCACGCGTGGAGGCCGAGCTGGGCAGCGACTGGGCCAAGCTCACCGCTCCCGCGTTCGACCCGCTGAAGGCCGTCCTGCTGGACGACCGGTGGGCCAGCGCCCGCGAGGACCTCGCGCGGCTCGCCGTCGGCGAGACCGTGGATGCGAGCTTCGTCGGTGCCGGCGCGGTCGTGGCGGCGCAGGCGACCTGGTGGTCGTCGCACGTCGACGACGCAGCGCTCGCGGATCGCTTCCGCCAGATCGCGACCGACGCGGGTGCGACGACGTCCGGCCGCTGGGCCGGCGACCTCGCCGTCGTGACGGGCGCCAGCCGGGGCTCGATCGCTGCCGGCATCACCGGCCAGCTGCTCGCCGGCGGGGCGACGGTCGTCGTCACGACCTCGGGCATGGGGCCGGAGAAGCTCGCCTTCTTCAAGGACCTCTACCGCACGCACGCGGTGCACGGTGCGGCCCTGTGGGTCGTCCCGGCCAACATGGCCTCCTTCGCGGACGTCGACGCCCTCTCGGCGTGGATCAGCTCCGAGCAGACCCAGACCCGCGCCGGTGCGACGACGGTGCTGAAGCCCGCGATGACCCCGACCCTGCTGTTCCCGTTCGCCGCGGGACGGGTCGCCGGCGACCTCACGGACGCCGGCAGCCGCACCGAGGTCGACATGCGCATCCTGCTGTGGTCGGTCGAGCGCCTCATCGGCGCGCTGTCCGCCCACGGACAGGACCACGACATCGACGCCAAGCTGCACGTCGTCCTGCCGGGATCGCCCAACCGGGGCATGTTCGGCGGCGACGGCGGCTACGGCGAGGCGAAGTCGGCCCTCGACGCCCTCGTGAGCCGCTGGTCCGCGGAGCGCACGTGGGGCGAGCGCGTCACGCTGGCCCACGCGATCATCGGCTGGGTGCGCGGCACCGGGCTGATGGGCGCGAACGACCCGCTCGTCGACGCGGTCGAGGCCGCCGGCGTCCGCACCTGGACGCCGGACGACATGGCCTCCGCGCTGCTCGACACCTGCGAGCCCGCGGCTCGCACGGCCGCGCTGACCGAGCCGATCACGGTCGACCTGACCGGTGGGCTCGGCGGCACGAAGATCGACATGCGCGCCCTCGCCGAGGGACTCGAGCGACCTGCGGCGCCCGTCGAGGACGACACGGCGACCATCACGGCGCTCGCCCCGTCCCCGGCGCAGCTGGACCGCGTCGAGCAGCTCGACTGGGCCGACGTCCAGGCCCGTCCCGAGGACCTCGTGGTCATCGTCGGTGCCGGTGAGCTCGGACCGTACGGCTCGGCGCGCACCCGCTTCGAGATGGAGGTGTCCGACCGGCTGTCGGCCGCCGGCGTGCTCGAGCTGGCCTGGTCGACCGGGATGGTCAGCTGGGACGAGCAGGGTGGTGGCTGGTTCGACACCGCGACGCAGGAGAAGGTCGACGAGGCCGATCTCGTGGAGCGGTACGAGGACGCGGTCCGCGAGGCCGTCGGCATCCGTCGCTACGTCGACGAGGGCACGATGGTCGACAACGCCGCCCCGCTGCTGACGTCGGTGTACCTCGACAAGGACCTGTCGTTCACGGTCGGCAACGAGTCCGAGGCGCGCGCCCTGCGCGACGCGGACCCCGAGCGCACCACGATCGCGGCCACCGCCGACGGCGACTGGACCGTGACCCGCAAGGCCGGTACCGAGATCCGGGTGCCGCGCCGCATGCAGCTGACCCGCACGGTCGGCGGGCAGATCCCGACCGGGTTCGACCCGATGGTCTGGGGCGTCCCGGCCGAGATGGTCGAGTCGATCGACCGGGTCGCGCTGTGGAACCTCATCTGCACGGTCGACGCCTTCTTGTCCAGCGGCTTCACGCCGTCGGAGCTCATGCGCTGGGTCCACCCCGCGCTCGTCGCCAACACGCAGGGCACCGGCATGGGCGGCATGCAGTCGATGCAGTCGCTCTACCTGGACACCCTGCTCGGCGAGAGCAAGGCCAACGACATCCTGCAGGAGGCGCTGCCCAACGTCATCGCGGCGCACGTCGTGCAGTCGTACGTCGGCTCGTACGGCGCGATGGTCCACCCGGTCGCCGCGTGCGCCACCACGGCCGTCTCGGTCGAGGAGGGCGTGGACAAGATCCGCCTCGGCAAGGCCGAGTTCGCGGTCTCGGGCGGCTTCGACGACCTGAGCGTCGAGGGCATCGTCGGCTTCGCGGACATGTCGGCCACGGCCGACTCCGCCGCGATGCGGGCCAAGGGCATCGAGGACCGCTACTTCAGCCGCGGCAACGACCGTCGCTACGGCGGCTTCGTCGAGTCGCAGGGCGGCGGCACGATCCTGCTGGCGCGCGGCGACGTCGCCGCCCGCATGGGCCTGCCGGTGCTGGGCGTCGTGGCGTACGCCGGATCGTTCGCGGACGGCGTGCACACCTCGATCCCGGCTCCGGGCATCGGTGCCCTGGCAGCCGGCCTGGGCGGGCGCGAGTCGGCGCTGGCGCGCGGGCTGGCGACCGTCGGCCTCACCGCCGACGACGTCGCGGTGCTGTCCAAGCACGACACGTCGACCGGCGTCAACGAGCGCAACGAGTCCGAGCTGCACGAGCGGCTCGCCGCGGCGATCGGTCGCAGCGACGGCAACCCGCTGTTCGTGATCTCGCAGAAGAGCCTCACCGGCCACTCCAAGGGTGGTGCGGCCGCGTTCCAGATCATCGGGCTCTGCCAGGTGCTCACCGGCGGTGTCGTGCCGCCGAACCGCAGCCTGGACTGCGTCATGGACGAGCTGGCGGAGCACGAGCACCTCGTGTGGCTCCGCGAGCCGCTCGCGACCGGCCAGCTCAAGGCCGGGCTCGTCACGAGCCTCGGCTTCGGTCACGTCGCCGGCCTGCTGGCGATCGTGCACCCACAAGCATTCCTCGCGACCTTGCCGGTCGCGGACCGTGATGCGTACGCCCAGCGTGCGCAGGCTCGGGCCATCGAGGGCCGGATGCGGATCGTCCGGGCGATGTACGGGGGCCCCTCCCTGTACGAGCGCCCGGCGGACCGGCGTCTTGGCAGCGAGGGAGTGCGGGCACGGGAGGCTGGAATGCTCCTGGATCCGCAGGCACGACTCGGGGAGGACGGCGCCTACGACGGCGTCGCCTGCCGGTGACGATCGTCGGTGTCGGTGTCGACCTGGTCCACGTTCCCTCATTCGCGGACCAGCTGGACACACCAGGCACCGGCTTCGTCGCCGGCTTCCTCCCCGGGGAGCGGAGTGACGCGCGGAGTCATCCCTCCGACGCCGCGCGTCACTTCGCCGCTCGCTGGGCGGCCAAGGAGGCCGTGATCAAGGCCTGGTCCGCGTCGATGTACGGCGAGGCCCCGGTCATGGACGAGCACGTGCACCACCTGATCGAGCTGGTGTCGGACGCCTGGGGGCGGCCGCGCATCCGGCTGCACGGGGAGGTCGCCAAGCACCTGGCCGGTCACGAGCTCGAGGTCTCGCTCAGCCACGACGGCGACTACGCGATGGCCTACGTCGTGCTGGTCCGGACCTAGACGGGCGCGGGCACCGCCAGGGGAGCACCGGAGATGGCCAGGGCTACGGCTCCCAGCACCTCCGCACGGGCGCCGAGCTCGCCGGCCACCACCGGCACGAGCGGCTCGTCGGTCGGCGGGACGCCGCGTCGGAGGGTCTCGACGATCCCGTCCATGAGCGGACGACCGGCGGCTGCCGTGCGCCCGCCGACGACGACGAGATCGGGGTCGAGCATCGTGCAGACGCCCGCCAGCGCGGTGCCGACCGCCCGTCCGGCGTCGGCGACGATGCGCAGGGCACCGGGCTCGCCGGCCGCGCACGCCGCCAGCACGTCGTCGAGGTCCGGCACGGTGCCGTCGGCCCGTGCGGGGAGCGCGGCGACGAGGGCGCCGGCACCCGCCACGGTCTCCAGGCAGCCTCGGTTGCCGCAGCGGCAGACCCGCCCGCCGGGCGCCACGACCACGTGGCCGAACTCGCCCGCCACGCCCTTGGCGCCGAGGTACGGCCGGCCGTCGAGGAACAGCCCGGCACCGACGCCCTCCGCGAGCATCACGTAGACGAGGCTGCGGGTCGTCCGCGCGGCGCCGAAGACGCGCTCGGCCGTCGCGCCGAGGTTCGCGTCGTTGCCGACCTGCACGCGCACGCCCAGGCGTTCGCCCAGGACGTCCGCGACGTCGATGTCGTGCCAGGTCGTCAGCAGGGCCGGGCCGTGGCGGGGGAGCGTCGGCACGGGGGAGGAGACCGCGACGCCGGCGCCGAGCAGTCGTGAGCGGGAGATCCCGGCCTCGGCGACCAGGTCGTTGGTCGCGTCCTCGACGAACGACAGGGCCGCGTCCGCGCGGTGGTCGACGTCGAGGTCGACCAGCACCTCGGCGAGCACCGCCCCGGCCAGGTCGGCGAGCGCGAGCCGGATGCCGTCGTGGCGCAGGTGGATGCCCAGCACGGTCCCGCTGCTCGGCTCCAGCGTCAGCCGGGTCGGCGGGCGGCCGGTCTGGTTGACCGACGGCCTGCCGGCCCGGTCGGTGCCCTCGGCGAGGAGCCCCTCCGCGAGCAGCTCGTTCACGAGGCTGCTGACGGTCGTGCGGGACAGGCCAGTCGCCCGGACGATGTCCACGCGGCTGGTGGCGCCGCCGGACTGGACCGCCCGGAGCACGAGCCCGCGGTTGCGGCGGCGCAGGGTTTCCAGGGAGCCGGGTGCGTTCACGGGCCTCATGCTACTTCTGCCGTGTTGCGGACGAAGAAGATTCGAATTTCCTCTGAGTTAATCCTTGACGCGGATTAAGTACGCAACCTAGGTTCGAAGGACGCCGCGGGGGCGTGACCATCAGGGTCATGTCACGGCGTCATCGAGGGGAACCACCAGCATGAGACGACAAGTCCTTGCCACCGCAGTGGTGGCAGCGCTGTCCGGGACGGCGGCGTTCCAAGCCGTCACCACGACGGCGTCCACGGCATCGAGCTCGCACGGAGCGAACGATCCCGTCTACCTCAACACCCGCTACTCGCCCGAGGAGCGGGCCGCCGACCTCGTGTCGCGCATGACGTTGCAGGAGAAGGCCAGCCAGATGAACAGCAGCCGGGCGGCGGCGATCCCGCGCCTGGGTGTGGCCGCGTACGGCTGGTGGAACGAGGCAGCGCACGGTGTCGCGCGCGAGCAGACGACCGACAACAGCAACCCGCCGATCCTCACCAACACCACGTCGTACCCGGTGTCGCTGTCGCTGGGATCGACCTGGAACCCCGAGCTGATGTACGACGAGGCGAGCCTGATCGGTGACGAGGCCCGCGACGTCGTGCAGGACAACCAGCGCGACCTCGACTTCTGGTCCCCGACGGTCAACCTCGGACGCGACCCCCGCTGGGGACGCAACGACGAGACCTACAGCGAGGACCCCTACCTGACCACCGCGATCGCGTCGAAGTTCGTGAACGGCATGGAGGGCAAGGACGAGAACGGCAAGCTGCTGCGGTCGAGCAAGGGCTACCTCAAGACCGTCACGACCCTCAAGCACTTCGCCGCGAACAACAGCGAGTTCAACCGCCGCAACGGCTCGTCCGACATGGACGACCGCACGCTGCGCGAGTACTACACCGCGCAGTTCCGCGGCATCGTGAAGAAGTCGCAGCCGGGCTCGATCATGAGCTCGTACAACCGGGTCAACGGCACCCCGGCCGCCGCGGACGTCTACCTGATCGACGAGCTGGCCCGCAAGACCTTCGGGTTCAAGGGCTACTTCACGTCCGACTGCGACGCGATCTACGAGATCCAGGCCGGCCACAAGTGGCAGCCGCCGGGCTATCCGCACCCGCTGAACCAGATCGAGCGCCACGCGTTCGCCAACAGCGCGGGTGAGGACCTGGACTGCAACCAGGGCTACCACGACCAGTACAACTACGGGAACACCGTGCCGACGGCCGTCCAGCAGGGCATCACGACGCAGACGGGTCTCTACACGGAGAACGACGTCGACGTGTCGGTCGTCCGGCTGTTCACCGCACGCATGCGGCTCGGCGAGTTCGACGACGAGTCGAAGGTGCCGTGGGTCCGTGAGGCCCGCAAGCGCCTCGCGCCCGGCACGTGGACCAACAGCGACGCGAACGGGGCCGTCACCCAGACGCGCGAGCGGCTCGCGATGGCTCGCAAGGCCGCCGACGAGAGCCTCGTCCTGCTGAAGAACGACGCCGTCAAGGCGCCGGGCAAGCGGGCCGGCGCGCTCCTGCCGCTGCAGGTGCCGCGTCGCGGCTCCTACAAGGTCGCCGTGGTCGGGCCGTACGCCAACCCCGAGTCGATGTACCTCGGTGGCTACAGCAGCAACCAGGGCGCGGCCGGCAAGGCCAACCACGTCAACGGCTTCCAGGGCATCTCCAAGGCCGTCAAGGCCATCGATCCGCAGGCCACGGTCGACTACCTGCCGGGGCTCTCGGCCGACCACAACACGGTCATCGCCGAGGACGTCGCCAAGACCAAGGGCTACGACGCCGTCGTGGTCTACGTCGGCACCGACAACAAGACCGCGGACGAGGACACCGACCGCACGTCGCTGGCGCTCCCCGGGGCCCAGGCACAGCTCATCGAGCAGGTCGCCGACGCGAACCCGCGCACGGTCGCCTACCTCGAGACGATGGGCCAGGTCGACGTCGAGTCGTTCAAGTCCAAGGTCCCCGCGATCCTGTGGAGCTCCTACAACGGTCAGCGCAAGGGCGAGGGCCTCGCCGACGTGCTGCTGGGCCGGCACAACCCGACGGGGCACCTGCCGTTCACCTGGTACCGCTCGGTCGACCAGCTGCCGGCGATCGGTGACTACAACATCCGGCCGACCGGCACGACGAAGGGCCGTACGTACCAGTACTTCAACGGTCCCGTGTCGTACGCGTTCGGCCACGGCCTGGGCTACTCGTCCTTCCGTTACTCCAAGGTCCGCGTCGACCGCTCGTCGGTCGACGCCAACGGCCGGGTGACGGTCACGGCGAAGGCCACCAACACCGGCCGGGCGACCGGGACGGACGTCGCGCAGCTCTACGTGGCGACGCCTGACTCCAAGCCCGCGCTGGAGCGGCCGATCAAGCGGCTGGTCGGCTTCGACCGGGTCACCCTGAAGCCGGGTCGCAGCACGACGGTCCGCATCCCGGTGAAGATCGCCGACCTGGCGTTCTACGACGAGGCGCGCAGCCGCTACGTGGTGGACCAGGGTCGGTACGACCTGCAGCTGGCGTCGTCGGCCAAGGACGTCCTGGGCCACGCGACGACCCGGGTCCGGGGCTCGCTCGACGCGGTCCCGTCCGTCGTGACGGCGAACCCGCACACCGCGAAGGACGCGGCACGCGACGTCCCGCAGCGGGTGTTCTTCGCCAAGGGCGACGTGATCGACCCGCAGGTGACCGTCACCCTGAGCGACGACCGGATCTTCGGCTACGTCTCGAAGGGCAAGAGTGTCGACCTCCCGGCCGGCATGACGGTGACCTACCGGAGCAACCGGCCCCAGGTCGTCGACGTCTCCCGCCGCGGGGTCGTCAAGGCCAGCGGCAAGGGCGTCGCGACCGTGACCGCGAAGGTCCGGTACCACGGCAGGACCGCGACCGGCACGTTCGTGGTCCACGTCGGCTAGCCCGACAGCACCGCAGGACGGCCCGTCCCCCTCGGGGGGCGGGCCGCTCTGCGTGTCACGTGTGTTCGGCGCTGAGGAGGTAGGCCGCGAGGAGCCGCTTGAGCTCGATGATCGACTCGCTGTGCTCCTGGCCGTCACGGATCGAGAAGTTCAGCATCGAGTAGACGACGTGCACCAGGACCTCGGCCATGATCGTGCGCCGCTCACGCGGTGTGCTGGGCGTCAGCGGGGCGAGCGCACGGGCCACCTCGGCGGCCAGCTCGCGCTCGGTGACGGCCGCGGTGGCCCGGGTGGCCGGCGTCGACTGCACCGCGAGCCACACCGCCCGCCTCGACGGGTCGTTGACCCACAGGGCCGCCATGTGGTCGATGAACCGGTCGAGGAACTTCAGCCAGTCCAGCGACGGGATCGCCTCGGCGAAGCTCTGCAGCTCGTGGCGCACCGCGACGGCGTCGACCCGGTCGAGCTCGCAGACGATGACGTACTTGTTCTGGAAGAACTGGTACAGCGTCCCGATCGGCAGGCCCGCGCGGCTCGCGACCTCCTCGCACGTGAACGACTCGAACCCCACCTCGAGCAACAGCTCGCGAGACACCAGGAGCAGGTGGTCGAACTTCTTGTGGCTGCGCTCCTGGGTGGGGCGGCGCCGCGGTTCGAGGATCTCGGCCGTCACGGGCGCCACCCTAGCGTGAAGCTGCGCGCCCCGCGTCGATCAAGGGCACGATCATGTCGCCGATGCCGTCGAATCCGGTGCCGACCGTCTGTCCCTGCGAGTGGCGGAAGTGGATGCCCTCGAGGATCACGGCGAGCTTGAAGAACGCCAGCGACAGGTGGAACCCGATGTCGCTGACGTCGCGGCCGGAGCCGGCGGCGTAGCGCTCGATGATCTCGTCCCGGCCGAGGTAGCCCGGCGCGAGCGGGGCGTCCGTCACGACGGCCGCGCCGGCCGGCACCGTCTCGCCCAGCTGCTGGTACGCGAGCATGAGAGCGACGTCGCTGAGCGGGTCGCCCAGCGTGCTCATCTCCCAGTCCAGCACCGCGGTGACCTGGTCGGCGTCGTCGACCAGCAGGTTGTCGAGGCGGAAGTCGCCGTGCACGATCGTGCCGTCACCGGACTCCGGGACGTTGGCGTCGAGGTAGGCCACGAGCTCGTCCATGCCGGGCAGCTCGCGGCTGGTGGAGGCTGCGAGCTGCTTCTTCCAGCGCGAGACCTGGCGGCCGATGTAGCCGTCGGGCCGGCCGAACTCGCCGAGTCCCACCTCGCGGTGATCGACCGAGTGCAGCGCCACGAGGGTGTCGACCATGCGGCCGGTGATCTCGCGGGTGCGCTGCTCGCCGAGCTCCTCGAGCTGGGACGCGCGGGCGTACGGGGTGCCGTCCACGCGCTCCATCACGTAGAACGGGGCGCCGATGACCTCGACGTCCTCGCACAGCGCGACCATGCGCGGGACCGGGACGTCCGTGGGGGCGAGCGCCGCCATGACGCGGTACTCGCGCGCCATGTCGTGCGCCGTGGCCAGGACGTGCCCCAAGGGAGGACGGCGGACGACGTAGTCGTGCGTGCCGTCCGTCACGAAGTAGGTCAGGTTGGACTTGCCGCCCGTGATGAGCCTCGCGTCGAACGGTCCGGAGACGGCGTCGGGGGACTGCTGGGCCAGCCAGTCCGCCACGACCCCGGTGTCCAGCCCCTGGGGGTCAGTCATGTGTCGTCAGTCCTTCGGTCCGCCGGCGACGTAGATGACCTGGCCGGAGACGAACCCGGCGCCCTCGCTGACGAGGAACGACGCCGTGTGGGCGATGTCCTCGGGCTGGCCGACGCGCTGCACCGGGATCTGCTCGGCGCTGAACTTGATGAAGTCGTCGAACGGCACCTTCATGCGCTCGGCCGTGGCCGCGGTCATGTCGGTCTGGATGAAGCCCGGCGCGATCGCGTTCGCGGTGATGCCGAACTTGCCCAGCTCGATGGCCAGCGTCTTGGTGAAGCCCTGCAGGCCGGCCTTGGCGGCGGCGTAATTGGCCTGGCCGCGGTTGCCGAGCGCCGACGTGGAGGACAGGTTGACGATGCGGCCATAGCCGGCCTCGGTCATGTGGCGCTGGGCGTACTTGGACATGAGGAACGAGCCGCGCAGGTGCACGCCCATGACGAGGTCCCAGTCCTCGACCGACATCTTGAACAGCAGGTTGTCGCGCAGGATGCCGGCGTTGTTGATCAGGACGGTCGGCGCGCCGAGCCCCTCGACGATCGCGTCGAACGCTGCGGAGACCTGCTCCTCGTTGCTGACGTCGGCACCGACGGCCAGGGCCGTGCCGCCGGCAGCCTCGATGGCGTCGACGGTGGTGGCGCAGGCAGCGGCGTCGAGGTCGACGACGGCGACCTTGAAGCCGTCGGCGGCGAGACGCTGGGCGACGGCTGCGCCGATGCCTCGTGCGGCGCCGGTCACGATCGCGGTGCGGGGTTCAGTCACAGTGTTCTCCTCCAGAAGACGTCTAAGCGCTTGCTTAGTTGCACGGTAGCGCAGGTCACCCCGCCTGCGCGAGGGTCTGCGCCGCGCCTGCGGCTGCCCAAACCCTCATCGCCGGCCCCGCCCTCGCGCCGAGGGGACGCAGGATGAGGGTTTGAGGTTGCCCGAGCTGCCCCAAACCCTCATCGCCCGTCCCGCCCCCGCGCCGAGGGGACGCAGGATGAGGGTTCGAGGTTGCCCAAGCTGCCCCAAACCCTCATCGCCCGTCCGTTTCGCGATGTCGTCGAGCAGGGCGTCGCTGATGAGCGGACGCGCCTGCGGCAAATATGAGGGATCCCTCATCTTTGTGTATAGTTGAGGAAAACCTCATGTTTAGGAGTTCGACGTGTCGAAGCTCGATCACCCCACGGTCGTCGAGGCAGCAGCGCCCGCAGACCAGCGCGAGGTGCTGACGCAGCGCCGCGACGCCCGGTTCGCCCGCGTCGAGCCCAAGGGCAAGAGGGTCTACACGGCCCGCGAGCGTGCCGAGATGCTGGTCGACGAGGGATCCTTCGTCGAGATGACGCCGATGCGCTCGGCGGGAGCGGACGCCGGCAGCGGCGTCGTCGCCGGCTGGGGCACGACCGACGGCCACTCGGTCGTCGTGGTCTCCCACGACGCCGCGGTCGCCTCCGGTGCGATCGGTGCCGTCATGGCCGAGAGCATCCAGAAGGCCCAGCGGTTCGCGATCGACAAGGGCTACCCGATCGTCTACATCAACGACTCCGGCGGAGCCCGCATCCACGACGGCATCTTCGCCCTCCACGGCTGCGGCGGGATCTTCGCGCTCAACATCGAGGCGCAGAGCCGCATCCCGCAGATCTCGCTGATCCTCGGGCCCTGCGCGGGCGCCGCGGCGTACTCGCCGGCACTCACCGACTGGACGATCATGGTCAAGGAGCAGGGCCAGATGTTCCTGACCGGTCCGGACATCGTCAAGGCCGCCACGGGCGAGGACGCGACCGCCGAGGACATCGGCGGGTCGGCCCTCCACACCCGCACGAGCGGTGTCGCCCACCTCGAGGTCGACAGCGAGGAGGAGGCCTTCGACGCGACGCGCCTGCTGCTGTCGTTCCTGCCGACCCACAAGGGTGGCAAGCAGAAGCGCCACGACCCGGTCCCGGCCAACCCGCGCGCCGCCGCGGCGCTGCCGACCCTCGTCCCGGAGAAGTCGAGCGTCGTGTTCGACATGAACAAGCTGCTCGACGGCGTGCTCGACAACGGTGCGCGCCTCGAGCTGATGCCGACCCACGCGCCCAGCATCCTCACCCTCTTCGCCCGGCTCGACGGCCACGCGGTCGGCGTCCTGGCCAACCAGCCCAACGCCCGCGGCGGCATCCTCGACTCCAAGGCGTCGGTCAAGGCGGCTCGTTTCGTGGAGTTCTGCGGCCGGTTCGACCTGCCCGTGCTCACGTTCGTCGACGTGCCCGGGTTCCTGCCCGGCACGGTCGAGGAGGGGCGAGGCGTCATCACGCATGGCGCCAAGCTGCTCAAGGCGTACGTCGACACCAAGAGCCCCAAGCTCACCGTGGTCGTGCGCAAGTCGTACGGCGGTGCGTACATCGCGATGGGCTCGGCCTCGCTGGGCGCGCACGCGAACTGGGCCTGGTCCGGCTCCGAGATCGCCGTGATGGGACCGGGCGGGGCGGTGGCCCTGCTGCACCGTCGTGCCCTCAAGGAGGCCGAGGAGCCGACCGTCCTGCGTGACGAGCTCGCCGCGGTCTACCGCGAGGAGGTCGCCCGGCCGTACCTCGCCGCCGAGGCAGGCATCGTCGACGACGTCATCCATCCCGAGGAGACCCGCGACCGGATGATCGGTGCCATGCGCATGCTGACCCACGGCGCGGGTGAGTGATGTTCCTCGCGCGCGCAGAGATCGTCTCGAACGTCTGGAAGATCGTCGCCCGGGAGGGTGACCAGGTCGGCCCCGGTGACGTCCTGGCGGTGCTGGAGTCCATGAAGATGGAGATCCCCCTCAGGGCTCCCGTGAGTGGTTACGTCAGCAAGGTGCTGGTGACGCTCGGGCAGATCGTCCAGGAGGGCGACCCCGTCATGGAGATCGACGAGACCGCCAGCGCCTGACGTCTGGCATCATCGGCGGGTGCCCGCCGACGAGATCTCCTACGAGCTGCCCATGCGCTGGGCGGACCTCGACTCCCTCAACCACGTCAACAACGTCGTCTACCTCGACTACGCCGCCGAGGCGCGAGCCCGGCTCGTGGACGACGGCCTGGCGCTGGACGACGGGGCGGTCTCGTCGCTGACGGTGATGTTCCTGCGACCGATGATGCTCAGCCGGGACCCGGTCACGGTGGTGTCGACGCTCGGCGAGGGCGAGCTGACCCAGGACATCTGCGTGGTCAAGGACGGGGAGCGCACCGACTTCGCGCGGGTCGTCACCGGCCTCGCGCCCCGTGTGGACGCCACCCCGCGGCCGGTCGACGCGGAGCCCATGGCCGTGCGGCTGCGGCGCTCCGACCTCGACGCGTCGGGCGCGGTGCGCCCCGCCAAGGTCTTCGAGCTCTTCCAGGAGATCCGCGTCCTGGACGTGTCGACCCGGCTCGGCTGGCTGACACCGGGCAGCTTCGTGGTCGGGACCTCCCGTGTGGGTTTCAGGCGACCGATCCCGTGGCGTGAGGAGCCGTACCGGGCCGTCGACTGGATCAGCCGCGTCGGCAACGCCTCGTTCGAGATCCGATGCGAGATCACCGACGGCACGCACGTGCTCGCCGACTCCACCACGACCCTGGTCGGCTTCGACCTCGCGGCGCAGTCGTCCCGCCGGTTCGGCGACGTCGAGCGGTCACGCCTCCTGGAGCTCGTCCAGGAGTGAGCCTCAGCCGGGCGTGCCGGGCGAGTTGACCATGCTGCTTCCTCCGTTCATGGCCCAACTCCGCTTCGCTTCGCTCAGCCCGCGGAGTTGACCATGAACTGCGCGGCGTGCTGGACGTACGCCCAGAACTGCGCGTCGTGCTCGGGGGAGAGGGCGGCCTTGTCGAGCGCCGCCCGGAAGTGCATGAGCCAGTGGTCGCGCGCCCGCTCGTCCACGACGAACGAGATGTGCCGCATGCGCAGGCGCGGGTGGCCGCGCTGCTCGGAGTACGTCGTGGGTCCGCCCCAGTACTGCTCCAGGAACATCGTGAACCGGTGGGCGGCGGGGGCGAGGTCCTCCTCGGGATAGAGCGGACGCAGCACCTCGTCGGTCGCGACGCCCTCGTAGAAGGTGTCCACGATCTGCTTGATCGTGTCGTGACCGCCGATCGCCTCGTAGAACGTCTGCTCGGCACCAGTCGTGCTCATGCTTCTTCACCATCCATGTGAACCATCGGGAACGTCGTGGGGATGCGGATGCCGGCACGGTCGAACTCGGCCTTGATCCGCCGGCGCATCGCCCTCGCAACCAGCCACTGCTGCGCGGGGGCGGTCTTCAGGACGACACGGACCACGACACCATCCTTGTCGAAGCGCTCGACGCCCCAGACCTCAGGGGCCTCGATGATGACGTCGTGGAACTGCGGCTCCTCGTACGTCGAGGTCGCCACCTGCTGCAGGATCTCCTGGACCCGGTCCAGGTCCGCGTCGTACGACACCGTGACGTCCAGGACCGTGCGGGCCCAGTTCTGGCTCTGGTTGCCCACCCGCAGGATCTCTCCGTTGCGGACGTACCAGACCGTGCCGTTGACGTCGCGCAGCCGGGTGACGCGCAGGCCCACCGCCTCGACCGTGCCGGTCGCCTCGCCCAGGTCGACGGTGTCACCCACGCCGTACTGGTCCTCGAGGATCATGAAGATGCCCGACAGGAAGTCCTTCACGAGGTTCTGCGCGCCGAAGCCCAGCGCGAGGCCGACGATTCCGGCGCTCGCGATGATCGGGGCGATGTTGATGCCCAGCTTGGCGAGCACCGAGATCGCGACGACCGCCATGATCATGCCCGTCGCGACGCTCTTGAGCAGCGAGCCCATCGTCTCGGCACGCTGCTGGCGTCGCTGGTGCACCGCCGGCTTCAGGTCGGCCAGGAACTCGCCCGCCCGGGAGTTGGCGATGACGCCCGGCACGGCGCCCTTGCCGGCGCGCGAGACGAGTCGATCGATCGACCGGCACACGAACCAGCGGAACGCGAGACCGAGCACGATGACCAGGAGGATCGCGCCCGGCTTGGCGACGAACCACTCCCACGCCTGCTCGGAGGGGATGTCCCAGTCGACCTTGAAGCTGTTCTCGTCGAGGTGAGGCATTCCTCCAGCCTACGGGTGGATACGATGGACCCCATGAGGACTCCTGCTCGTGTGCTGACCGTCGCCCTCTCGTTCGCCGTCATGTTCGTCGCGGGCACCGCCGCGGCCATGGCCGACGCCCCCACGGGCGGAGCGTGGCCCGACGGCGAGAAGAAGAGCGACCTCGACCTGCTGCTGCTCTTCGGTGGCGGCACCCTCGTGCTGTTCGTCGTCGTGGCCCTCTTCGGCCTGCTGACCGCACGCAACAACTACGTGCCGCCGGCGCCCAGCACCGAGCTGGCCACGACGAGCGACAACGCCCCCGTCCAGCACTGAGCCGGGCCGGGGGCCGACGCGCTAGCGGGGCGCCATCCGCAGCGCGCCGTCCATGCGGATGGTCTCGCCGTTGAGGTAGTCGTGGTCGACGATCATCGTCACCAGCTTGGCGTACTCGCTGGGCTCGCACAGGCGCTGCGGGAACGGGACGCCCGCGGCCAGGCCGGCCCGGAACTCCTCGCTGACCGTGGCCAGCATCGGGGTGTTGACGATGCCGGGAGCGATCGTGCAGACCCGGATGCCGTACTGGGCGAGGTCCCGCGCGGCGGGCAGGGTCATGCCGACGATGCCGCCCTTGGACGATGCGTAGGCGACCTGGCCGATCTGTCCGTCGTACGCCGCGATCGAGGCGGTGTTCACGATGACGCCACGCTGGCCGTTCTCGTCGGGCTCGGTCGCGGCGATGGCCTCCGAGGCCAGCGCGAGGACCGTGAAGCTGCCGACGAGGTTGATCTGGACGATCTTGGCGTACAGCGCGAGGTCGTGGACGCCCTTGCGGCCGAGGATGCGGGCCGAGGGGCCGATGCCCGCGCAGTTGACGACCGTGCGCAGCGGAGCACCCTCGCTCGCGGTCGCGACCGCGGAGCGCACCTGCTCCTCGTCGGTGACGTCGGCGGCGAGGTACGCCACGCCCGGGACCTGCGGGGCCTGCTCGATCGAGCCGGGCAGGTCGATCGCGTAGACCGCGGCACCCTGCTCGGCGAGGGCCAGGGCGGTGGCGGCACCGAGCCCGGAGGCTCCGCCGGACACGATGGCTGCGGTGTCGTTGAGCTGCATGGTTCTCCTTGAAGTGGCGCTGGGCCTGACGTTTCTGCCGACACGCCGACGGCGTGTCCGCAGAAACGTCAGGGCCAGCGGGGTGTGGGTGGTCAGCGCGCGAGGTTGCGGCTGATGACGAGTCGTTGGATCTGGTTGGTGCCCTCGAAGATCTGCATGACCTTGGCCTCGCGCATGAACCGCTCGACCGGGAAGTCCTTGGTGTAGCCGGCGCCGCCGAGCACCTGCACGGCGTCCGTCGTGACCTTCATGGCGTTGTCGGTGCAGACCATCTTGGCGATCGAGGCCTGCCGCGAGTACGGGCGCCCCGCGTCCTTCAGGCGGGCCGCGGCCAGATAGGTCGCGCGAGCGGACTCGACCGCGGCGGCCATGTCGGCCAGCACGAACGCGAGCCCCTGGTGGTCGATGATCGCCCGGCCGAACGTCTCGCGCTCCTTCGCGTACGCGATCGCGACGTCGAGAGCCTCCTGGGCCAGTCCCGTGGCGACCGCGGCGATGCCGAGGCGTCCGGCGTCCAGCCCGGCCAGGGCGATCGGCAGGCCCTGCCCCTCCGCGCCGAGGCGCCGCTCGGCGGGCACGCGGACGTCGTCGAACAGCATCGTGGCCGTCGTCGACGACATCAGGCCCATCTTCTGCTCGGGGTTGTCCGCGCTCAGCCCGGGCGTGTCCGCGGGGACGAGGAAGCAGGAGATGCCGCGGCCGCCGTCGTCGCTGGTGCGGGCCATGACCTTGTAGAAGTCGGCCTGGCCGCCGTGCGTGGTCCAGGCCTTGGCGCCGTTGATGACGTACTCGTCGCCCTCGCGCACCGCCCGGGTGCGCATCGCGGCCGGATCGGACCCGGCATGGGCCTCCGACAGGCAGTACGCACCCAGCTGCTCGCCCGACAGCATCTCGGGCAGCCAGGCCTGCTGCTGCTCCTGCGTCCCGGCCGTGAACAGTCCGAAGCACGACAGGGCGTGCACGCTGACCCCCACGCCGACCGATGCGGAGGCGGACGCGATCTCCTCGAGGGCCTGCAGGTAGACCTCGTACGGCTGCCCGCCGCCGCCCACCTCCTCGGGGTAGGGCAGCGAGAGCAGCCCGGCGCGACCCAGCGTGCGGAAGACGTCCCGGGGGAACTCCGCGCGGGCGTCCAGGCCGGCGATCACCGGCCGCAGGTCCTTGGCCACGATGCTGCGCGTCAGCTCGATCAGGTCGGTGGATTCCTCGGTCGGCATGAGACGTTCGGCCGGCATGTGCCCTCCTCGGTGGTCAGTACCAAGCACAGTACCGGAGGACCGTCTCTGGTACTGTCCGGGGCATGGCTCAGCGGACGGCGACGGTACGCACGTCCGCCCTGCTCGACGAGCTCGTCCCGGTGATCCTCGACGAGGGGTTCCTCGACCTGAGCATGGCCGACGTGGCCCGCCGGCTGCGCTGCTCCAAGAGCACCCTGTACGGCATCGCCGCGAGCAAGGAGCAGCTGCTCGTCACGGTCGTGCGGACCTTCTTCCGCGGCGCGACCGACCGCGTCGAGCGCGCCGTCGCGGGCGCCGGGACGCCCATGGACCGCATCGGGGTCTACCTCGAGGCGATCTCCGTCGAGCTCGCGCCGGCCTCACCGAGGTTCTTCGCCGACGTCGACGCGTTCGAGCCCGCGCGGGTGATCTACCGCGACAACACCCGTGCTGCGGCCCGCCGCGTGCAGGAGCTGGTCCAGGACGCCGCACCGACCGCGGACGCCACGTTCGTCGGCGCGGTCGCCGGGCAGGTCATGGAGTCGATCCACCGCGGTGAGATCCGCGCCGCGACCGGCCTCGACGACTCCGCCGCCTACCGTTCCCTCGCCGAGCTCATCGTCGCCGGGCTGTCCGGCGACCACGAGAGCCGACACCCACGAAAGAGGTCACGATGATCCGTACGACGTTCACCGAGCAGTTCGGGGTCGAGCACCCCATCCTGTGCGGCGGCATGACGGGCCTGGGCACCGCCGAGCTGATCTCGGCGGTCGCGAACGCCGGCGCGCTGGGCTTCCTGACGGCGTTGACGCAGCCGACCCCGGAGGCGTTGTCGAAGGAGATCGCCCGCACCCGCGAGCTCACCGACAAGCCGTTCGGGGTCAACCTGACGATCCTGCCGACGATCGACCCGGTGCCGTACGACGAGTACCGCGCCGCGATCATCGAGTCCGGCATCACGGTGGTGGAGACCGCCGGGTCGAGCCCCGAGCCGCACCTGCCCGACTTCCACGCCGCGAACGTCAAGGTCATCCACAAGGCGACGAGCGTGCGTCACGCCCTGTCGGCCGAGCGCAAGGGCGTCGACGCGATCAGCATCGACGGCTTCGAGTGCGCGGGCCACCCGGGCGAGGACGACGTCCCCGGCCTGATCCTCATCCCGGCCGCGGTGCGCCAGCTGAGGATCCCGGTCATCGCGTCCGGCGGCATCGCCAACGGTCAGGGGCTGGCCGCCGCCCTCGCCCTCGGCGCCGTCGCGGTCAACATGGGCACCCGCTTCATGGCCACCGCGGAGGCGCCGATCCACCAGAACGTCAAGGACCAGATCGTGGCGAACGACGAGCGCTCCACCGTGCTCGTGTTCCGCAAGTTCCACAACACGGCCCGCGTGGTGCGCAACAGCGTCTCGGAGCGGATCGTCGAGATCTCCGAGCGCGAGGACGCGACGTTCGACGACATCGCCGCACTGGCCTCCGGCGCGCGGGGACGCACGAACGTCCTGGCCGAGGGCAACATGGAGGACGGCATGTGGTGGGCCGGCCAGACCCAGGGCCTGATCCACGACGTGGCACCGGTCAAGGACGTCATCGACACCGTCATCGCGGACGCCGAGGAGATCATCGGCCGGCTGCCGAGCCTCGTGGTCTGAGCCCGCGGCTCAGGAGCCGAGGACGTCGCGCATGGGCGGGCGCTCGACCGTGGTGGTCGTGCGCTCGCCCATCCGCATCTCGGTGCCCTCACGGTGGAACACGACCGCCGTGCTCTCGACGGACTCCCGCACCCCGGGCGCGGCGCGGAGGTCGAACGCGGCCTGCACGTGCTGCGCCATCGCGCTGAGCGCGGCGAGGTCCTGGTGGCGGTGCAGCCGCAGGCCCAGGTCGACCTGCGCCATCGCGGAGAGGCCGTGCTCGCGCAGCACGTCGATCATCAGGCCGATGTCGACGCCGTAGTCCGAGACGTACGGGACGCCTCGCAGGGCGTCAACGCGGAAGGCGCACTCGCCGGCGAGCGGCTGGACGAACCCCGAGAGCAGGGGAGTGCGGGACAGGATGAGCGGTCGGGCGACGAGCTCGGTCACCCGTCCGCCGCCCGAGGACCGGGAGGGACCCGACGACCACGGGCGGTCGTAGAACGCCTTGACGAAGACGAGGTCGTCCTCGAGGAGCAGGGGGCCGAGCAGGCCGATCACGAAGTCGGCGGTGAACTCCTGGACGTCGGCGTCCAGGTAGATGCCGATGTCGCCGGTCATCACCGCGAGCGCCTTCCACATCGCCTCGCCCTTGCCGGGGCGGCTGCCCACGTGGGGGACGATCTCGTCGACGTGGAAGACCTTCGCGCCGGCGTCGCGGGCGATGTCCGCGGTCGCATCCGTGGAGTGCGAGTCGATCACGATGATCTCGTCGACCAGCGGGAGGCGGTCCACCAGCTCGGTGCGCAGCGTCGTGACGATCGCGCCGACGGTGGCCGCCTCGTCCCGGGCGGGGATGAGGATGCTGACGCGGGTGCCCTGCTTCGCCGCCACGAGCGCGGTGGGGTCGAACTGGTCGAACCGGTACGTGCGCGTGTCGAACCAGGCCGCGGCCTCGCGCAGCTCCGCGGACGGGTCGTCAGACAAGGCCGCGCACCACCCGCGTCGGGGGGCGGTCACCACGGATGCTGGCGGTCATCTCCAGCACCCGCAGCGTGCCGGCGACGTCGTGGGCGCGGAACACCGCCGCGCCGGCGGCCGCGGCGATCGCGGTCGCGGCCAAGGTCCCCTCGTGCCGCTGGTCGACCGGGCGTCCGAGCGTCTCGCCGATGAAGTCCTTGTTGGACAGCGCCATGAGGACCGGCCACCCGGTCGCCACGATCTCGTCGACCCGCCGCAGCAGCTCGAGGCCGTGCCAGGTGTTCTTGCCGAAGTCGTGGGTGGGGTCGATGAGGACGCCCTCGCGCGGGACGCCCCGCGCGACCAGCGCCTCGGCCGCGTGCGTGGTCTGGTCGATGACGTCCTGGACGATGTCGTCGTAGTGGACACGGTGCGGGCGCGTGCGGGGGACCGCGCCGCCGGTGTGCGAGCACACGAAGCCGAGCGAGAACTCGGCCGCGACGTCGCCCAGCCCCGGGTCGGCCCCGGCCCAGGTGTCGTTGATGATGTCGACGCCGGCGTCCGCGCACCGGCGGGCGACCTCGGCGCGCCAGGTGTCGATGCTGAGGACCGTGTCGGGGAACTCCTCGCGCACCGCTGCCAGGAACGGCACGGTGCGACGGGTCTCCTCCTCGACGTCCACCTCGGACCCCGGCCCCGCCTTCACCCCGCCGACGTCGATGATGTCGGCGCCGGCGGCGATCGCCGACCGCACGGCCTCGCGGGCCGCGTCGTCGGCGTACGTCGCGCCCTTGTCGAAGAACGAGTCGGGCGTGCGGTTGACGATCGCCATCACCAGGGCACGGTCACGCTGCACCCGCCGGCCGCGGAAGACGAGGTCGACGGTCACCGGGTCGAGGCTCTCAGGACGCCGCCTGTGCCTTGAGGGCGCGGGCGAGGTCGTCGCGACCCTCGGACACGTACCGCTTCGCCGCAGGATTGGCCGAGGTCGACTCCAGCCAGGCGTCGACCTTGTCGAGCGCGGTCTGCGACGGGTTCGCGAGCGGGAACAGGTTGATCAGCGCGACCTGCCCGATCCACACGCCCATGTCGTCGATGATCGTGCTGGCCATCTCCAGGTAGCGGTCGACGTACGGCTCGAGGACGTCGGCCTGACCGGACACCTGGAAGGCGCCGGCCGTCTGCCGACGGGTCTCGTTGGGCGTCGACGGATCGACCACGGCGGCCTGCCAGGCGGCCTCCTTGGCCTCCGCGGTCGGCCGGATGGCGCGTGCCGCAGCGGCCCGCTCCTTGCCCGAGATCGTGTTGTCGGCGTCCAGGGTCGCCGCGATCTCGGCCTCGTCGGCCGCACCCAGGCGCGCGAGCGCCGTGACGAGCGTCCAGCGAAGGTCGGTGTCGAGGGTCAGCCCCTCCAGAGCTCCGTCGAGCAGCTCCCGCAGGAACTTCGGGCTCGACGCGGCCGAGGCGTACGCCCGGACCAGCGCCAGCTGGTGGTCGCTGCCCGGCTCGGCGGCGTCGACGAGCGACCGCAGCCCGGAGACCCAGCGCTCGGCGAGCTCGGGGCGGGCGGCGTCGGCGGTGTAGAGGTTGACCGCGCTGTTGCCCTGGCGCAGCAGCGAGCTCACGGCCGTCAGGTCGGTCTCGGAGCCCACGCCGGCCAGGACCAGGGTGACGAAGTCCGCGCCGGACAGCTCGGCGTCGCGGGTCATGTCCCACGCCGATCCCCAGCACAGGGCGCGGGGCAGCGACTCCTCGAACGTCGCGATGCTGTCGACCAGCGTCGCGAACGAGCGCTCGTCGAGGCGGATCTTGGCGTAGGTGAGGTCGTCGTCGTTGAGCAGGACCAGGTCGGGCTGGCTGCGGCCGACGAGCTCGGGGATCTCGGTGGACGCCCCACGGATGTCGGTCTCGACGCGCGCGGTGCGCACCAGCTTGCCGTCGACCCGGTTGTACAGGCCGATCGCGATGCGGTGGCGGCGCAGGGTCGGGTACGCCTCGATCGCGGTCTGCTCGACCGAGAACGACGTGAAGGTGCCCGCGTCGTCGGTCTCGAACGCCGCACGCAGCGTGTTGACGCCCGAGGTCTGCAGCCACTCCTTGCTCCAGTCGCCCAGCTCGCGGCCCGAGGCCTGCTCGAGCTCGACCAGGAGGTCGGACAGCTGCGTGTTGCCGTACGCGTGCTTGTCGAAGTAGGCGCGCAGACCCGCGAAGAAGTCCTTCTCACCGACCCAGGCCACGAGCTGCTTCAGCGCGGACGCGCCCTTGGCGTACGTGATGCCGTCGAAGTTGGCCTCGACCGCGTGCAGGTCGTAGTTGTCGGCCGCGATCGGGTGCGTGGAGGGCAGCTGGTCCTGGCGGTAGGCCCAGTTCTTGCGCGCGTTGGTGAAGCTCGTCCAGGCGTCGGTGAAGCGGGTCGCGTTGGTCGACGCGTGCGACGCGGCGAACTCCGCGAACGACTCGTTGAGCCACAGGTCGTCCCACCACTTCATGGTCACGAGATCGCCGAACCACATGTGGGCCATCTCGTGCAGGATCGTGTTGGCGCGGCTCTCGTACGCCGCGACGGTCTGCCGGCTGCGGAAGATCATCTCGTCGCGGAACGTCACGGCGCCGGCGTTCTCCATCGCGCCCATGTTGTACTCGGGCACGAACAGCTGGTCGTACTTGCCGAACGGGTAGCCCATCTCGAACGCGCCCTCGAAGAACTCGAAGCCCTGCTTGGTGATCAGGAAGATGTCGTCGGCGTCGAGGTGCTCACGGACCGACTGACGGCAGAAGATGCCCAGCGGGATCTCGCCGTACGCGCCGGAGTAGGAGTCGGTGACCGAGACGTACTCGCCGGCGATGAGCGCGGTGATGTAGGTCGACATGCGCTTGGTCGGTGCGAAGTGCCAGGTCGAGACGCCGTCGGCGCCGGCCTCGGGCTCGGGCGTGGGGGAGTTGGACACGACCGCCCAGTGCGAGGGTGCAGTGACGTGGAAGACGAACGTCGCCTTCAGGTCGGGCTGCTCGAACGTCGCGAACACGCGGCGGGCGTCGGGCACCTCGAACTGCGTGTAGAGGTAGACCAGCCCGTCGACCGGGTCCACGAAGCGGTGCAGGCCCTCGCCGGAGTGCGAGTACGCCAGCGTCGCGTCGACGACGAGGGTGTTGGTCTCCTGGAGGCCCTCCAGCGGGATGCGGCTGTCGGCGTAGACCGACGGGTCGACCGGGTCGCCGTTCAGGGTGATCGAGGAGATCTCGGCGTCGACGATGTCGACGAACGTGGACGCGCCGGGGGTGGCCCCGAACGTGATCGTCGTCACGGAGCCGAAGCGGCTCTCGGAGTCGAGGGTGAGGTCGAGTCGGACGTCGTAGGTCTCGGTGGAGACGATCGAGGCGCGCTCGCTGGCTTCTTCGCGGGTGAGATTCGTACCAGGCATGTGACCATGCTTTCACGGGTCGCGGACCCGGACGAGTCGGGTGGATCGGGCGGGTCGGGCAGGATGGTGCCATGCAGATTCCGTTCGCGGCCTCGGAACGATCGACCGTCGGCATCGAGTGGGAGCTCGCGCTGGTCGACTCCGACTCCGGTGACCTCCGCCAGGTGGCGCAGACCGTGCTCGACGCGGTCGCCCCCGAGGGCGCCGACCAGCACCCGCACATCCGCCAGGAGCTGCTGCTCAACACCGTCGAGGTGGTCTCGGGCGTCTGCCGCACCGTCGGCGAGGCGGGCGCGGACCTGCAGCGCGCGATCGACGAGATCCGCGAGGTCACCGACCCGCTGCGGGTCGAGCTCATGTGCGCCGGCACGCACCCGTTCGCGGCGTGGACGCACCAGAAGGTCACCGACAAGGAGCGCTACGCCACCTTGATCGACCGCACCCAGTGGTGGGGGCGCCAGATGCTGATCTACGGCGTCCACGTCCACGTCGGCATCGAGGACCGGGACAAGGTGCTGCCCATCAGCCGCGCGATGCTGACCTACTACGGCCACCTGCAGGCGCTCAGTGCGTCGTCGCCGTTCTGGGGAGGCAAGGAGACCGGGTACGCGTCCAACCGCGCGCTGATGTTCCAGCAGCTGCCGACCGCGGGGCTGCCGTTCCAGTTCGAGGAGTGGGGCCAGCTCGAGAGCTACGTCCAGGACATGCTCCACACCGGCGTCATCGACGTCTTCGACGAGATCCGGTGGGACCTGCGCCCGTCCCCGAAGTTCGGCACGCTCGAAGTGCGCGTGTGCGACGGCATCCCGACGATGTCCGAGCTGCTCAGCATCTCCGCCCTGACCCACTGCCTGGTGGAGCACTTCTCGTCCGAGCTCGACGCCGGCCGCGAGCTGCCGACCATCCCGCCGTGGTTCGCCCAGGAGAACAAGTGGCGCTCCGCCCGCTACGGGATGGACGCGATCCTCATCCTCGACAAGCACGCGGAGGAGGACCTCATCACGACCGACCTTCACCGCCTGCTGGACACCCTCGAGCCCGTGGCCGAGCGGCTCGGGTGCACCGAGGAGCTCGGCGGCATCCACGACATCGTGGCCCGCGGGGCGTCGTACCAGCGCCAGCGCCGGGTCGCGGCGATCAACGGCGGCGAGCTCGACGCGGTGGTCGGCTCGCTGGTCGAGGAAATGCGCGCGGGCCGTCCGGTGTTGAACCCGTCATGACCTCCACAGACACAGCTGCCGCTCCCACCGAGACCGACCTCGAGAACGTCGACTTCTGGTTCGACCCCCTGTGCCCATTCGCCTGGATCACGTCCCGCTGGATGCTGGAGGTCGAGAAGGTCCGCCCCGTGCACACGACGTTCCACGTCATGAGCCTGTCGGTGCTGAACTCCGACAAGGACGTGCCCGAGGACTACAAGGAGATGATCGAGCGCGGCTGGGGCCCCGTCCGCATCGCGATCGCCGTTGAGCAGCAGCACGGCACCGAGGCGCTGCGGCCGTTCTACACCGCGATCGGCACGCTGCGGCACAACCAGGGTCGCGAGTTCGACCAGGAGATGTACGTCGAGGCGCTGACGGAGGCCGGCCTGCCCACCGAGCTGGCCGCCGCCGCCGACGACACCTCGCTCGACGACGCCGTCCGCGCCTCGCACCAGGACGGCATCGAGCGGGTCGGCGAGGAGGTCGGCACCCCGGTGATCGCCCTCGGCGGCGTGTCCTTCTTCGGACCCGTGCTGCAGAGCATCCCCAAGGGCGAGACCGCGGGCACCGTGTTCGACGGCGCCCGTGCGCTGGCGTCGTTCCCGGACTTCTTCGAGCTGAAGCGCTCCCGCTCCGGCGAGCTGTCGTTCGACTGACGCGGTCTGCCCCGGGCCGACCGTAGGCTCGGGGCATGACCCTGCACCCCGCGTCACGCACCCTGCTCGCGCAGCTCGAGGCGGACGACGACCTGAGCCTGCCGGCCGACCTGGACGTCATCAGGTCGCGCGCGCGTGACGCGGCGGCCACCGCCGAGAAGATCGGGCTGGACTGGGTCGAGGACGTCGACGCGGACGGCGTCCCGTGCCGCCTGTACCGGCCCAGGGCCGGCGCCCCCGTCGCGCTGTACGTCCACGGCGGCGGCTGGGTCCTGCACGACCTGGAGACGCACGACGCGTTCTGCCGCTACCTGGCGCACCGGACGGGCTGGGCGCTCCTGGCGGTCGACTACCGCCGGGCCCCCGAGCACCCGTATCCGGCGCCCCTCGACGACGTGCAGACCGCCGCGGCCTGGCTGCGGTCCCACGGTCGCGAGCACCGGGTCGACGCGTCGTTCCTGCCGGCGGTCGGCGACTCGTCCGGCGCCAACCTCATCGCGGGGCTCTGCGTGCGCGACCCACGCGCACTGGACTTCCAGGTGCTCGTCTACCCGCCGGTCGACCGCCGGGCCGAGCTGCCGCCCGAGCTGGCCAACGCGGCCCTGGACGCCGCGACGATGGACTGGTTCTGGGACGCGTACGCGCCGGGGGAGCTGGCCGACCTCCCCGACGTGTCGGTGCTGGGTGCCACCAACCTCGCGGCCCACCCGCCCGCGTACGTCCTGACCAACGAGCACGACATGCTGCGCGACCAGGCCGAGGCGTACGCCGCCCGGCTCGCGGACGCCGGGGTGGAGGTCGTCGCGCAGCGTGCCCTGGGCATGGTGCACTCGTTCTGGCGCCAGCCGCAGCTGTTCGAGGCCTCCCGGTCCGCCGTGGTGATGATCGGTGCACTGCTCGACACCTACCGGTCCCTGACGCGCTGACTGGCATACTGTCCCGGGTGACCCCGGACGTGCCGACCGATCAGGCCGTCCCGGAGACCCCGATCGACCTGCGGCGTCGCCACCGGCTCATGTTCGTCGGAGCGTTCGCTGCGCTGCTCGTCGCGGCGATCCTCCTGGAGCGCGGGCTCGTCCCGGTCCTCGTGGTGGCGGCCCTGACCCTCGCGGCGCTCGTCGACCCGAGACTCGGCGAGCGGCCCCCGTGGACGCACGGGCTGCCGGGCGTGCCGGACGGGCCTCCGAGAGCGAGCCGGATCCCGCCGGTGGTCTACCTCGTGTCGAGCATCGTCGCCCTCGTCGCGACCGCGGCGCTCGTCGCCGTCGGCGCCCCGGTGTGGGCGTTCCTGCTGCTGGCCGTGCTGGCCGCCCTCGCGTGGTTCGTCTCTGCCGAGAGCGCGTGGCGGTACGCCCTGCACGCGCGGCGGGTCCGGCGCGGCCTGAGGGCGTACGCCCCGACCACCGCGATGGGCTACGCCGGCCGGTCCGGCGCACCCTGGCAGCTGCGGATGTGGGAGCCGTACATCCTGCGCTCGGGCGAGCCCAACGTGGTCATCAACCTGCACGAGAAGTACGCGCGCATGATCCTCAAGGACGCGGCGCTCACCTCGCCGTTCGTGCAGCTCGGCTCGCGCGGCTTCGGCGACCTCGACGGGGTGCTCGTGCCGTCGCTCCGGGCGGTGTTCTACGTCCAGAACGCGCGCGCCAACGCGGGGTTCATGGCGCACACGCGACTGACCCACGTGTGGCTCAACCACGGCGACTCCGACAAGCCGGCGAACTTCAACCCGCGCCACGCGCTCTACGACAAGCTCGTCGTCTGCGGCCAGGCCGGCATCGACCGCTACGCGAACCACGGGATCCACGTCGACCCGGAGAAGTTCGTGATCCTCGGTCGTCCGCAGGCCTCGGGGGTCAAGCCGGCCACCGGGCCGATCGCCGGGCGTCACCCCAAGGTCGTGCTCTACGCCCCGACCTGGCACGGGCTCGACGACGCGGTGAACTTCTCCTCCCTCGAGCGCGGGCCAGAGATCGTGCGCGCCCTGATCGACCGGGACGTCACGGTCATCTTCCGGCCGCACCCGCTGAGCTACCGCTGGCGCATCCGTCGCGCCGTCGTCCAGGAGATCCGCGCGATCCTCAAGGCCGACAAGGTGGCGTCCGACCGCCGTCACCTGTGGGGGCGGACCGTCGACAAGAAGTGGACGGTCGCGGGCTGCGCGAACCGCTCGCACGCCCTCATCTCGGACGTGTCGAGCGTGGTGTCGGACTACCTGCAGTCCGAGAAGCCGTACGCGATGACGAGCATGCGGGCGTCGGTCGAGGACTTCCGTGCCGAGTTCTCGGTGGCCGAGACCGCGTACGTCCTGCTCGGCGACCTGTCCAACCTCGACGAGGTGCTCGACGACCTGCTCGAGCGCGACCCGCTGGCCGAGGCCCGGCGTGAGCGCAAGCGGTACGTCCTGGGCGACTTCGTGGGCCAGGAGTCGGCGGACGCGTTCGCCCAGTTCGTGCGGGACCTCGTCCGAGGCGCTTGACGTCCCGGTTGCGGGTGCTGGGAGACTTCCCCCATGCGCGTCCACATCGCCGCCGACCACGCCGGCTTCGAGCTCAAGTCCCACCTCATCTCCTGGCTGACCGCCAACGGCTACGAGCCGGTCGACCACGGAGCCCACTCGTACGACGCGGAGGACGACTACCCGCCGTTCTGCGTCGCCGCAGCCGAGGCGGCCGTCGCCGAGCCCGGCACCCTCGCGATCGTCATCGGCGGCTCCGGCAACGGTGAGCAGATCGCGGCCAACAAGGTCAAGGGCGCCCGCGCGGCCCTCGCCTGGAGCACCGAGACCGCCTCGCTCGCGCGCCAGCACAACAACGCGCAGGTCGTCGCGGTCGGTGCGCGCATGCACACCCAGGACGAGGCTGTCGCGATCGTGGAGACGTTCCTGACCACCGAGTGGAGCCAGGCCGCCCGCCACCAGCGCCGCATCGACATGCTGCTGTCCTACGAGGAGACCGGCGAGTTTGCCTGAGGGGCACACCCTCCACCGGCTGGCCGCCGACCTCGCCGCGGCGTACGCGGGCCGGCGCGTCACGTCGACCAGCCCGCAGGGGCGGTTCGCCCTCGAGGCCAGGCGTCTGGACGGCCGCGTGCTCGAGGGCACCGAGGCGTACGGCAAGCACCTGTTCGTGTCGTTCGACGGCACGGAGGAGCAGGTGCACGTCCACCTCGGCCTCTACGGGACGTTCCTGATCTCGCCGGGGACGGGCCGGCCCGTCGTCGGGCAGGTGCGTTGGCGGCTCGAGGCCGAGGACACCGCGGACCTGCGGGGTCCCAACGCGTGCGAGCTGCTGACGCCGCCCGAGGTGGCGCTGATCCTGGCCAGGCTGGGACCCGACCCGTTGCGGGCGGACGCCGATCCCGACCGCGCGTGGCACCGCATCCACCGCTCCAGCACGCCGATCGCCGCCCTGCTGATGGACCAGAAGGTGCTCGCCGGCGTGGGCAACGTCTACCGCGCGGAGGTGCTGTTCCGGCAGGGCGTCGCGCCCATGACCGCGGGGCGGCGGATCCCCCGGGTGCGCTGGGACGCGATCTGGAGCGATCTCGTCGCGCTCATGGAGATCGGCGTCGAGCGCGGCCGGATCGACACCGTGCGGCCCGAGCACGAGCCCGAGGCGATGGGCCGCGACCCGCGCGCGGACGACCACGGCGGCGAGGTCTACGTCTACCGGCGGGAGGGGCTGCCGTGCCTCGTCTGCGGCACGCCGGTCCGCCGCCGTGAGGTGGCCGGAAGAAACCTGTTTTGGTGTCCGGGGTGCCAGCGAGATCGGTAGGCTCGGCCTCGTGACCACAGGCTTGCGGCGCGCCCTGCCCCGGGTGAGCGGATACGTCGACGACCGCATCGTGCGGTGGCGTACCGGCACGGCCGAAGGACAGGCCGCGGTGCTGTCCGTCCTCGTCGTGATGGCGGTGGCGCTCCTCGCCGGATCGCTGGCCAGCTACGACACGGTCCCGGCTCCGGCGTTCGTCATCCCGCTCCTGCTCGGCGGCCTGGCCCTGCGCTACCGGCCGCTGCTGACGCTGGTGCTGGTCATCATCGGCTGCGTCGCGATCGCGGTCACGCGCCAGTACGTGGTCGCGGTCGGCGACGGCGAGGACGGCTTCACCCCGAGCCGCATCAGCACGCTGGTCGTCATGGGCCTCGCGGCGCTGATCGTGCTGTACGAGTCCAGCCGGCGCCGCAGCGGTCTGCCGGGCCCGCTCGGCGAGGTGATGCTGCTGGACCTGCGCGACAAGCTGCAGGCCCAGGGCGTCGTGCCTCCGCTCCCGGAGGGGTGGGACTCGCAGTCCGCGATGGTGTCCGCCGGTGGCGCGAACTTCGCCGGCGACTTCCTGGTCGCCAACCTCACCGAGGACGGGACGCGGCTCGAGATGATCCTCGTCGACGTCTGCGGCAAGGGCGTCGGCGCGGGAACCCGGTCGCTGCAGTTCGCCGGCGCCCTCGGTGGCCTGATCGGCGCGCTGCCCCCGCTCGGCCTCTTCGCGGCCGGCAACGACTTCCTGCTGCGTCAGCGCTGGGACGACGGGTTCGCGACCGCGGTGCACGTCCTGATCGACCTGCCCACGGGGGAGTACTCGATCACCAACGCCGGCCACCCGCCGGCGCTGCGGTGGAACGCCGCGACCGACGAGTGGGAGATCGACGGCGCGCGGGGCACGGCGCTCGGCATCGTGCAGCGTCCCGACCTGCACCAGACGACGGGCCGGCTCGACGTCGGCGACGCGCTGATGTTCTACACCGACGGCGTCGTCGAGACCCGCGCCCAGGACTTCACCAGCGGCGTCGAGTGGCTGCGCGGCGCGGCGCGCACGATCGTCTCCACCGGGTTCGACCAGGCGCCGCGACGCATCCTCAAGCTCGTGACGTCGGGTGACGACGACCGCGCGGTGCTGATCCTCAGCCGCCCGGGCGCTCCGGCGCCCCTCACGGAGGCCCCACCGCTCGAGACCATCGTCGACGAGCCGCCCAAGCACCTGCTGTCCTGAGCGGGACGCGAAAAGGGCCCCTCGTGGAGGGGCCCTTTCAGGTGAGCGGACGACGAGACTCGAACTCGCAACATTCTGCTTGGAAGGCAGAGACTCTAGCCAATTGAGTTACGTCCGCAGGTGCTGCCGAAGCAGCGCAACCATGATGCCACAGGCCTCCCGCCGACCGTGAATCGCCCGCCCCCACCCGCCCACGAGTCACGTACGGACGCCCACGAGTCACGTACGGACGCCCACGAGTCACGTACGGACGCCCGCGAGTCACGTACGGATGGCGAGGAGTCACGTACGGATACCGGACGTGACTCCTCAGCGTCCGTGCGCGACTCGTCACGTTCCGTGCGTGACTCGTCAGCGTCCGTGCGCGACTCGTCAGCGTCCGTGCGTGACTCGTCGGCGAATCGGTGGGGCGGGGGGAGCGGTCAGGTGGGGATGACGACGTCGGCGTGCTGCCGGGGGTGATCGGCGGCGAGGTACGTCTCCTCCTGCTCGGCCCAGATGTCCCAGTACGGTGCGAACGTGTCGCCGTCGCGGGCCAGCGCACGGGAGCGGCGGACGTCGGCGGGTGCGTCGAGCCAGATCAGCAGGCTCAGGTACGGCCGGAGGACCGTGGCCCCGCTGCCCACCCCGTCGAGCACCAGCAGGGGAGCCGGCGGGACCCGCAGCTCGGACGCCGGCTCGTCACGCACCCAGCTCCAGCGGGGAGCGACACCGACCTCCCCGACGGCGACCGACGCCAGGACGCCGGCGACCATGGGTGGTGTGGCCGCGAGACCGTGCCACCCGGGGTAGATGTCGTCCAGGTGCAGCACCGCGGCACCCGTGGCCGCCACGAGCCCCGCGGTGAACGCGGTCTTGCCCGATCCGCTGCGACCGTCGACCGCGACGACCTTGGTGGAGCCGCACGCCGGCATGCGGTCCGCGATCAGGTCCACGAGCGCGTCGTACCGATGGAGTGCCACGGCCCCAGTGTCCACTAGACTGACGCGGCTACGGGATGTAGCGCAGCTTGGTAGCGCGCGCCGTTTGGGGCGGTGAGGTCGCAGGTTCGAATCCTGTCATCCCGACACAGGACGTACCTCTGCGCGCGCTCAGGCCGAGGGCGGTGGCGCATTATCGTCTTTTTCCCGGTCGTGAGAGACTGGACGGACGCTTTGACGGCCGTCCACGGCCGCAGCGGGTCAGTCGACCCCCCACCGAGATCATGCAGGAGTCAAACACGTGAAAAGCACCACCGAGACACTGAGCCCGACACGGGTCAAGCTCACCATCGAGGTGCCGTTCGAGGAGTTCAAGCCCAGTCTTGACGCCGCGTACAAGACCATCGGCTCGCAGATCACCATCCCCGGCTTCCGCAAGGGCAAGGTCCCCGCGGCGATCGTCGACCAGCGCATCGGACGCGGCGCAGTCCTCGACGAGGCCCTGAACTCGGCGCTGCCCGGCTGGTACAGCCAGGCCCTGCAGGACACCAACGTCCAGCCGCTGAGCCAGCCGGAGATCGACCTGTCGAAGTTCGAGGACGGCGAGACCATCGAGGTCACCGCCGAGCTCGACGTCCGCCCCGAGCTGGAGATCCCCGACGTCTCCGCGATCGAGGTCACGGTCGAGGACGCCGCGGTCACCGACGAGGACATCGACGAGCAGCTCACCGCCCTGCGTGAGCGCTTCGCGACCTTCGCCGAGGTCGACCGTCCCGTCGCCGAGGGCGACTTCCTGACGATCGACCTCTCCGCTGCGCAGAACGGCGAGGAGATCCCGGAGGCCCAGGCCGCCGGCATGCCCTACTCGGTCGGCAAGGCCACGATGCTCGAGGGCCTCGACGAGGCCGTCATCGGCCTGTCCGCCGGCGAGTCCAAGACGTTCACGACCCAGCTGGTCGGCGGCGAACTCGCCGGTCAGGACGTCGACGTCACGGTCACGGTCAAGGACGTCAAGGAGCAGCAGCTCCCCGAGCTCGACGAGGAGTTCGCCCAGACCGCGTCGGAGTTCGACACGATCGAGGAGCTCAAGGCCGACCTCACCGACCGCGTGACCCGCGGCAAGCGCATGGAGCAGGCCAACGAGGCCCGCGACCTGGTGCTGGACGAGATCGTCAGCAAGATCGACGCGCCGCTGCCCGAGAGCCTCGTCACCGAGGAGATCGGCAGCCGCCGTCAGCAGATCGAGCAGCAGCTCGCGATGGCCGGCGTGCCGTTCGAGCAGTACCTCGACGACGAGAAGCAGACCGTCGACGAGTTCGAGGCCGAGCTCGAGAAGCGCGTCCGCGACTCGCTCGTGGCGCAGTTCGTGCTCGACCAGGTCGTCGCGAACGAGGAGTTCGGCATCGACGACAGCGAGCTGTCGCAGCACATCATGCGTCGCGCGCAGCAGTCCGGCGAGGACCCGAACTCGTACATCCAGCACATCATGGAGCACAACCACGTGCCCGAGATGGTCAGCGAGGTGCTGCGCGGCAAGGCGCTGGCGTCCCTGGTGGAGTCAGCCAAGGTCACCGACAAGTCCGGCAACGTGATCGAGCTGTCGAAGCTGCGTGCCGACGGCACGTTCGCCGAGGACACCGAGGACGACGCTGAGGAGACTCCGTCGGAGGCGTGACCGACGCCTCGGCTCACGGCGTTCCCCATCCTGCCGGTCTCCGGCAGGATGGGGGCATGCCTGCCGAACCCGCCCGGACGACGGACGTCGCCGCGCTGGCCCTCGACTACGGCGACCGCCTGATCGTCGGGACGGCGCGCGACCTGCACCGGGCCGTCTCCGCACGCTTCTTCCGGGCCACCCGCGTGGTCGGGGGACGCGTCCCGGAGTCACTGAACGACGCGGTCGTGACGTCGGTCTACGGCGCCATCTCCGGCACCCTGCGCGTGTCCAGCGGGTCCGTGCGCGCGCTGGCCGCACGCGGCGTCGGCCGCCCGATCGAGTCGAGCCGGCGCGGCCGCCTCGTCGTCGCGGCCGTCAACGGCCTGATCGGCGACGAGCTGCGCACGCTGGGCGACCCGCAGGCCATCACGATGGCGGCCCGGGTCGACGGCGAGGACGTCCCGACGACGTCCTGGCAGCTCGGTGAGGCGTTCCCCGGCGCGACCAGCCACCCCGTGATCTTCGTCCACGGCCTGTGCGAGAACGACGAGTCGTGGTCCAACGGCGCCAAGGCGCACGGCACGACCTACCCCGAGCGCGTCGCCGCCGAGACCGACGGCACCCCGGTCCTGATCCGCTACAACACCGGGCTGCACATCTCCGAGAACGGCCAGCACCTCGACACGCTGATCCAGCAGGTCGTCGAGAACTGGCCGGTCGCGGTCACCCGCATCACGCTCGTCGGGTACTCGATGGGCGGCCTGGTGGCGCGCGCGGCGACCAACCACGCGACGGCCGCGGGCCAGACGTGGCAGCACCTGGTGCGCGACGTCGTGTGCCTCGGCACCCCGCACACCGGGGCGAACCTGGAGAAGGCCGCCCACCTGGGCTCGCGGCTGCTCACGTTCTGGCCCGAGTCGGCGCCCTTCAGCAAGATCCTCGAGCACCGATCGGCCGGCATCGTGGACCTGCGACACGGCTACATCACGCGTGACGAGTGGGAGGGCCAGGACCTGACGGGCCAGTGGGGCCTGGACCGCATCGCGGCGGCCCCGCTGCCGCACGCGGAGTACCACTTCGTCGCGGCCACCCTCGGTGCCTCCCAGGGGCATCCGCTCAGCTCGGTGCTGGGCGACCTGCTGGTGCACTTCTCGTCCGCGACGGGCGTCGGCCGCGCCGGTCCCGTCGTCGACGGCGCCCGGTTCGAGTACCTCGCGAGTGCGCACCACTTCGCGCTGCTCCACCACCCCCAGGTCGGGGACTGGCTCGTGGGCTGGCTCAACGCACGGACGCGCAGCCCCAAGGCGCTGCCGGCGCCGCGTCGCGCCTGACACGCTGTCGCCACCTCGGTAGGCTCGGGCGAAACCAACTCTCGAGGAGCTCCATGCCCAACCAGCAGCTGATCGACGGCTCGATCGACATCGACGCCAGCCCGGCCACCGTGTGGGCCGTCGTGTCCGACCTTCGGACGATGGGGGAGCGCAGCCCGCAGTGCCGCCGGATGTTCATCCTGGGCAAGCAGGTCGGACTGGGGACGCGGACGTTCAACATCAACCGCCAGGGCTGGAAGCGCTGGCCCACGAACGCCAAGGTCGTCGCGTTCGAGCCCGAGCGCCGGCTCGCGTTCCAGATCCTCGAGAACCGCACGATCTGGACGTACGAGCTGGAGCCCACCGCCACCGGCACCCGGCTGACCGAGTCCCGCACCACGCCGCGCGGCGTCGCGGCGGTGTCGAACTTCGCGACGGACAAGATACTGGGCGGCACCGAGCAGTTCGAGTCGGACCTCAAGGACGGCATCCGCCACACCCTGGAGCAGGTCAAGGCAGCCGCCGAGGCCGCCTGATGGGCCAGCCGCCGCTCGAGGCGTCCATCGTCATCGCCGCGCCGCCGTCAGCGGTGTGGGCCGCGCTGTCGGACCTGCGCGCGATGAAGGACCGCAGCCCCGAGGTGATCCGCACCTGGCTGCTGGGTCGCCCCGGGGTCGGTCGCCGGGCGGTCAACCTCAACCGCCGGGGTGCTGTCGTGTGGCCGACGTGGAGCCGGATCACCCGCTGGAAGGACCCGGTCCAGGACTACGGACGCGGCGCGCTGGCGTTCCGGGTGATGCCGACCGACGTCGAGTGGTCGTACGAGCTGGAGCCGACGGACGGCGGGACCGAGGTCACGGAGCGACGCTCGGCCCTGGTCGACCCCAGCCTGGTCGTGCGGCTCACCGCGCGGTTCCTGCTGGGTGGAGCCGACCGTCACGACACCGAGCTGCTCGCCGGCATGCACCGGACGCTGGAGACCCTCCGGTCAGACCTCGAGCGCTGAGGGGAGACTCCGGTCCGCCGAGGGGAGACTCCGGTCCGCCGAGGGGAGAGTTGAGTACTCCCATCGGGGGACGGAACTCTCCCGTCAGTGGACGGAACTCTCCCGTCAGGGGACGGAACTCTCCCGTCGGGGGACGGGAGTCTCCCGTCAGCGGTCGACGAGGGTGAGCTCGAAGGCGTAGAGGTCGGGACGGTACGCGTGGCGGCCGTACTCGACGGCGCGTCCCGCGTTGTCGTACGCCGTGCGCTGCATCGTCAGCAGGGGAGCGCCCTTGCGCTCGCGCAGCAGCCGTCCCTCCTCGACCGACGCCCCGCGGGCGCCGATGCGCTGCCGGGCGACCCGCATGACGATGCCCGAGTCGCGCAGGTACGCGTACAGGCCGGTCTCGGCGAGATCGACCGCCTCGAGGTCGACGACGTCGAGCGGGATGTAGTTGTGCATGAGCGCCAGGGGCTCCTTGTCGACGAAGCGCAGCCGCTCGAGCGACCACACGTCGGCGCCCTTGCTCAGCTGCAGCTCCCTGGCGACGTCCTCGTCCGCGGGGACCTTGCCGATCGCGATGACCTCGGTGCGGGGCTTCTGGCCCGCGGCGCTGAGGTCGTCGTGCAGACTGGTGAGCTCGACGGAGCGGCGGATCTTGCCGTGGACGACCTGGGTGCCGACACCGCGCTTGCGGACCAGCATGCCCTTGTCGACCAGCACCTGGATCGCCTGCCGCATCGTCGGGCGGGAGAGCCCCAGGTCGGCCGCGAGGGAGATCTCGTTGTCGATGCGCTCACCCGGCGCGATCGTCCCGTCGAGGATCGCCTTCTCGAACTGCTCGGCCACCTGGAAGTAGAGGGGGACGGGGCTGGAACGATCAAGGGTGAAGCGGGGCCCGGGCATGCGCACAATGTATCGGCATCGCAGGACATGTCAATATGTCAGGACAAATGCTTGACAGCCTTGTGTGCCGTGGGACACACTCCTCCTACCGACTTTGTCACGACAAATAGAAATCCGAGGAACACGTGTCGACGACCCTTGACCCCCAGGGCCTGACCCCCGTCCGCATCGCCGGTGCGCCGATCTCGTGGGGCGTGTGCGAGGTGCCCGACTGGGGCTACCAGATGCCCGCTGAGCGGGTGCTGACCGAGATGCAGTCCCTCGGCCTGGCCGCGACCGAGTTCGGCCCCGACGGCTTCCTGCCCGAGGACCCCGAGGCGAAGGCGGCCTTCCTGGACGCCTACGGCATGCACGCGGTCGGCGGCTTCCTGCCCACCGTCCTGCACGACCCCGACCACGACCCGATGAGCGACGTCGACCCGTTCATCGACGCGTGCCTGGCCGCCGGCGCCGGCGTCGTCGTGCTCGCCGCCGCGACCGGGGTCGAGGGCTACGACGCCCGCCCCGTCCTGGACGAGCTGCAGTGGAAGACGCTGCTGACCAACCTCGACCGCATCGCCGACCACGCCACCGAGCGCGGGGTCGTCGCAGCGATCCACCCGCACATCGGCACGGTGGTCGAGGACGCCGACGAGGTCCAGCGCGTCCTCGACGGCTCGCACATCGGTCTGTGCATCGACACCGGACACCTCGCGGCGGCGGGCGCCGACCCGGTCGCGATCACGCTCGCGAACCTTCCCCGCGTCAAGCACGTGCACCTCAAGGACGTCGACTCCGCCACCGCGGCCCGCGTGGTCGCCGGCGAGGTCTCGTTCGCGGACGCCGTCGCGGGCGGCATGTGGCGGGTCCTCGGCCAGGGGGACGTCGACATCAGCGCGATGATCGCCGCCTTGCGCACGCACGGCTACGACGGCTGGTACGTCCTGGAGCAGGACGTCATGTTCAAGAACGGGGCGCCCGCGGGCGAGGGACCCGTGGCGGACGTCCGCGCCAGCCTCGACTTCGTGAAGGCAGCGCTGGCGTGACCGCTCACGAGCTCATCGCGATGGGGCGGGTCGGCGTCGACATCTACCCCGAGCAGGTCGGCGTGCACCTCGAGGACGTCACGTCGTTCGGCAAGTTCCTCGGCGGCAGCGCGACCAACGTCGCCGTCGCCGCCGCACGTCTCGGACACCGGTCCGCGGTCGTGACCCGCACCGGGGAGGACCCGTTCGGCCGCTTCATCCACGCCGAGCTGGTCAAGTTCGGCGTCGACGACCAGTACGTCACGCCGGTCGCCGGGCTGCCCACACCGGTCGTGTTCTGCGAGATCTTCCCGCCGGACGACTTCCCGCTGTACTTCTACCGCGAGCCGAAGGCCCCCGACCTGGAGATCTCCGTCGATGAGCTCGACTTCGACGCGATCCGTGCCGCTGACGTGTTCTGGGTGACCGGCACCGGGCTGTCGCAGGAGCCCAGCAGGGAGGCCACCCTCGCCGCGCTGGAGGCGCGCGGGAAGAATGGCATCACCGTGCTCGACCTCGACTACCGCCCCATGTTCTGGGACTCCGCTGCCTCGGCCACCGCCCAGGTGCAGGCGGCGCTGCCGCACGTCACCGTGGCGGTCGGCAACAAGGAGGAGTGCGAGGTCGCCGTCGGCGAGACCGATCCGCAGGCCGCCGCGAAGGCCCTGCGGGCCACGGGCGTCGAGCTCGCGATCGTCAAGCAGGGGCCGGCCGGCGTGCTCGGGGTCCGCGGCGACGAGTCGGTCGTCGTCCCGCCCGTGGCGGTCGACGTGGTCAACGGCCTCGGCGCCGGCGACGCGTTCGGCGGCTCGCTCGTCCACGGGCTGCTCAGCGGCTGGGACCTCACCCGCACGCTCTCGTTCTCCAACGCCGCCGGCGCGTACGTCGCCGGTCAGCTGTCGTGCGCCGACGCGATGCCCACCGTCGACCAGGTCGAGCGCGTTCTCGCCCGAGGGAGGGTCTGATGACCACCGTCACCGCCCAGGACATCGCCGGACTCGTCACGATCCGTGCCGAGCACCCCGAGCGCGTCGCCGAGCTCGCCGCCGCCCGCACGCAGCCCACTGGGCTCGTCGGCAGCACCGGCCGGCTCCTGCTGGTCGCGGCCGACCACCCGGCCCGCGGCGCGCTCCGCGCCGGCGACGACGCCCTTGCGATGGGCGACCGTCCCGAGCTCCTGAGCCGCATGGTCCGGGCCCTCGACCGCCCGGGCGTCGACGGCGTCCTCGGCACGGCCGACGTCATCGAGGACCTGCTGCTCCTGGGGGCCCTGGACGGCAAGGTCGTGATCGGCTCGATGAACCGCGGCGGCCTGGCCGGCACGGCGTTCGAGATCGACGACCGCTTCACCGGGTACGACGCGGCGTCCATCGCCTCGGCGGGCTATCAGGGAGGCAAGATGCTGTTCCGCATCGACCCGAACGACCCCGCGACCCCCGCGACCATGCAGGCGTGCGCGCAGGCGGTCGGCGAGCTCGCCGAGCACCGCGTCATGGCGATGGTCGAGCCGTTCATCTCCGGGCGCGACGCCTCCGGCCGCATGCGCAACGACCTGACGACCGAGGCGGTCATCCGTTCGGCGACCGTCGCTGCGGGTCTCGCGACCACCTCGGCGTACACCTGGCTCAAGCTCCCGGTCGTCGACGACATGGAGGCGGTGCTCGCCGCGTCCACCCTGCCCGTGGTCCTGCTGGGCGGGGAGGTCTCCAGCGACCAGGACGCCCAGTTCGCGACCTGGTCCAAGGCGCTCGCGAGCCCGGCCGTCCGCGGCATGGTCGTCGGCCGCTCCCTGCTGTTCCCGCCCGGAGGCAACATCGAGGAAGCCGTGGACGCGACCGTGGAGATGATGACCGCATGAACCCGGTGCTGCGAGCGGGCGAGACGGCCTCCGGGCCGTACGCCCTCGAGATCACCCCGAAGTCCGCAGGCTGGGACCACAGCGGCCTACGGGTGCTGGTGCTGGCGCCCGGCCAGTCCGAGGAGCTGCTGACCGGCGACGCCGAGCACATGGTGCTCGCGCTCGACGGATCGGCCGACGTGACGGTCGACGACGAGGCCTTCACCCTGCTGGGACGCACGAGCGTCTTCGCCGGCCCGAGCGACGTCGTGTACGCGCCGCGGGACGCCCGGCTCACCGTCTCCAGCGTCGACGGCGGACGCTTCGCGCTGGCCTCGGCCCGCTGCCGCCAGCGCCTCGCGCCGGCGTACCTGCCGAAGGCCGACGTGCCGGTCGAGATGCGCGGCGCCGGGCAGTCCAGCCGCCAGGTCAACAACTTCGGCGTCCCGGGCGTGCTCGAGGCCGACCGCCTCATCGCGTGCGAGGTGCTCACCCCCGGCGGCAACTGGTCGTCCTACCCGCCGCACAAGCACGACGAGGAGCGCGACGGCGAGACCCGGCTGGAGGAGATCTACTACTTCGAGGTGGCCGACGGACCGGCCGGTCCCGGCATCGGGTTCCAGCGCGTCTACGGCCACGAGAACGCCGACATCGACGTCTCCGCGGAGGTGCGCAGCGGCGACGCGGTGCTCATCCCGCACGGCTGGCACGGCCCGTCGATGGCCGCGCCCGGCTACGACCTGTACTACCTCAACGTCATGGCCGGTCCCGGCGAGGAACGTGCCTGGCTGATCTGCGACGACCCGGCGCACGCCTGGGTCCGTGACACCTGGGCCGACCAGTCCGTCGACCCGCGGCTCCCGTTCGGGAAGGAAGGGCACCGATGACCACCTTGACCGTCGCCCAGGCGACCGTCCGCTTCCTCGAGGCCCAGTACGTGGAGCGCGACGGCGTCGAGCAGCTGTTCTTCGCCGGGTGCTGGGGCATCTTCGGCCACGGCAACGTCGCCGGCGTCGGCCAGGCGCTGCTCGAGCGAGAGCAGTCCGGCGATCCCTCGCACCTGCGCTTCTTCCACGGCCGCAACGAGCAGGCCATGGTGCACGCCGCGGTGGCGTACGCCCGCCAGCGGGACCGGCTCGCCGCGATGGCGGTCACCGCCTCGGTGGGTCCCGGCGCGACCAACATGGTCACCGGTGCCGCCCTGGCCACGATCAACCGCCTGCCGGTGCTGCTGCTGCCCGGCGACACGTTCGCGACCCGCGTCGCCAGCCCGGTGCTGCAGGAGCTCGAGGACGTCCAGCAGGGCGACATCTCGGTCAACGACGTGTTCCGGCCCGTCTCGGTGTACTTCGACCGGGTCGACCGGCCCGAGCAGCTGGCGTCCGCGCTGCTGCACGCGACCCGCATCCTGACCAGCCCGGCCGAGACCGGCGCGGTCACCCTGGCCCTGCCGCAGGACGTGCAGGCCGAGTCGTACGACTTCCCCGACGAGCTGTTCGCCAAGCGCGTCTGGCACGTCGCCCGTCCCGTGCCGGAGCCGGCCGCGCTCGCCCGCGCGGTCGCCGCGATCCGGTCGGCCCGCAAGCCGCTCGTGGTCGCCGGTGGCGGTGTCACGTACTCGCAGGCCAACGACGCGCTGCGCGAGTTCGCGGAGGCGACCGGCATCCCGGTGGGCGAGTCGCAGGCGGGCAAGGGCGCACTGCCGTACGACCACCCGCAGTCCGTCGGCGCGATCGGCTCGACCGGCACCACCGCGGCCAACGCGATCGCGGAGGAGGCGGACGTCGTCATCGGCGTCGGCACGCGCTACAGCGACTTCACCACGGCCTCGCGCACGGTGTTCCAGGGCGAGGGCGTCACGTTCGTGAACCTGAACGTGTCCGCGTTCGACACGCACAAGCACTCCGCGGTGGGCCTCGTCGCGGACGCCCGCGAGGGCCTGACGGCACTGACCGCGGCCCTCGAGGGCTGGACCGCCGACCCCGCCCACACCGCACGGGCCACCGGCCTCGCGGCGGAGTGGGACGCGATCGTGCAGCGCGCGTACGACGGGACGGGCGCTCCGGAGGTCGCGGACGGCCTGGCGATCCAGTCGCAGGTCATCGGCGCGGTCAACGAGCTGTCCGACCCGCGCGACGTGGTCGTGTGCGCGGCCGGCTCGATGCCCGGCGACCTCCACAAGCTGTGGCGCACCCGCGACCGCAAGGGATATCACGTGGAGTACGGCTTCTCCTGCATGGGATATGAGATCGCCGGAGGTCTGGGCGTCAAGATGGCCGCGCTCGACACGGACGACCCGCGCGACGTGTTCGTCATGGTTGGGGACGGTTCGTACCTCATGATGAACACCGAGCTGGTCACCGCCGTGGCCGAAGGGGTGAAGGTGATCGTGGTGCTGGTGCAGAACCATGGCTACGCCTCGATCGGCGCGCTGTCGCAGTCACTCGGCTCGCAGCGCTTCGGCACCGCCTACCGCTACCGCACCAGCACCGGCCTCGACGGCGACAAGCTGCCGGTCGACCTCGCGGCGAACGCCGCGAGCCTCGGCGCCGACGTGCTGTCGGTGTCCGGCATCGAGGACTTCCGCGCCGCGGTGCACAAGGCCAAGGAGTCGACCCGCACGACCGTCATCCACGTCGAGACGGACCCGCTGGTGCCGGCCCCGGACAGCCCCGCGTGGTGGGACGTCCCGGTCGCCGAGGTGTCGGTGCTGGACTCGACCCGTGAGGCCCGCCGGGCGTACGACGACCACAAGACCCGCCAGCGCCCGTACCTGACGCCGGCACCCGAGACGGAGGACCGAGCATGACGCAGTACAACCACTACATCGGTGGGCAGAGCTTCGAGGGGGAGAGCGACCGCTTCGGCGACGTGTACGACCCCGCCCGCGGCGTCGCGAAGTCGCAGGTGCGGCTCGCGACCGCGGGCGACGTCGACGCCGCCGTCCAGGTCGCCAGGACCGCGTTCGAGACGTGGAGCGAGACGTCCGTGACCGCTCGCTCGCGGGTCATGTTCGCGTTCCGCCAGCTCCTGGTCGAGCACGAGGACGAGCTCGCGGCGATCATCTCGTCCGAGCACGGCAAGACGCTCGACGACGCGAAGGGCGAGGTCGTCCGTGGCCGAGAGGTCGTGGAGTTCGCGTGCGGCATCCCGCAGCTGCTCAAGGGCGACTACAGCGACCAGGTCTCCGGCAACATCGACTCGCACACCTTCCGGCAGCCGATCGGCGTCGTCGCGGGCATCACGCCGTTCAACTTCCCGATCATGGTGCCGCTGTGGATGCACCCGGTCGCGATCGCGACCGGCAACACGTTCATCCTCAAGCCGTCCGAGCGCGTGCCCGGCGCGTCCGACCTGGTCGCCCGCCTCTACACCGAGGCCGGGCTGCCCGACGGCGTGTTCAACGTCGTGCACGGTGACAAGGTCGCGGTCGACGCGATCCTCGAGCACCCGGAGATCGCGGGCGTCTCGTTCGTCGGCTCCACGCCGATCGCCCGGTACGTCCACGAGAACGCCTCGCGCACCGGCAAGCGGGTCCAGGCCCTCGGCGGCGCGAAGAACCACGCCGTCGTGATGCCCGACGCCGATCTCGACTTCGCCGCGGACCACATCGTCGCGGCCGGCTACGGCTCGGCCGGCCAGCGGTGCATGGCGATCTCCGCCGTCGTCGCGGTCGGCCCGGTGGCCGATGCGCTGGTCGACAAGATCCGCGAGCGCAGCCTCGACCTGAAGGTGTCGGTCGGCACCGACCCGGACGCCGAGATGGGGCCCGTCGTGACGGCGGCCTCCCGCGACCGGATCGTGGACTACATCGGCCAGGGCGAGGCGGACGGCGCGACGGTCGTCGTCGACGGCCGCGACCTGGTGGTCGACGAGTTCGAGGAGGGCTTCTTCGTGGGCCCCTCGCTGCTCGACGGTGTCACCACCGACATGTCGGTCTACACCGACGAGATCTTCGGACCTGTGCTCACCGTGCTCAGGGTTCCGACGCTGGATGCCGCGCTCGAGCTCATCAACTCGAACCCGTACGGCAACGGCACGGCAGTGTTCACTTCCTCGGGTGAGGTGGCACGAACCTTCCAGCGGAAGGTCCATGTGGGCATGATCGGCATCAACGTGCCGGTCCCGGTCCCCATGGCCTTCCACTCCTTCGGAGGATGGAAGGACTCACTCTTCGGGGACCACCACATCCACGGTCCCGAAGGTGTGAGGTTCTATACACAGGCGAAGGTGGTCACCACCAGGTGGCCGCACGTCAGTGAGGAATCGCTCGCCCAGCTGAACTTCCCGACGGCTCAATGACGCCGGGTCTCATGGAGAAGAGAAGGAACACACCGATGAAGACAGTGACATCGAAGAAGAGGGTGCTGAAGCTCGCCGGCGCCCTCGTGGTCGTCGGATCGCTGCTCGCAGCCTGCAGCGGCACCGGCAAGGACGATGACGCGACCAAGGACAACGCCAAGGACCTGAAGTACGCCGTGATCACGCACAGCGGACCGGGAGACGCGTTCTGGGACCGGGTGAAGTCAGGCGCCGAGAAGGCGGGCGACGACTACGGCGTCGCGATCAAGTACAGCGCCGACCCCGATCCGGCGCAGCAGTCGCAGCTCATCGACAGCGCGGTCGCCGACAAGTACGACGGCATCGTCGTGTCGATGGCCAACCCGGACGGACTCGAGGAGGCCATCAAGAAGGCCGTCGCCGCGGGTGTCCCGGTCGTCACGATCAACTCCGGTGTCGACCGCTTCAAGGAGTTCGGCGCGATCACCCACATCGGCCAGACCGAGACCATCGCCGGCGAGGCCGTGGGCGAGCGCCTCAAGGCCGACGGTGCCAAGAACGCCATCTGCGTCATCCAGGAGGCCGGCAACGTCGGTCTGGAGGAGCGCTGCAAGGCGGTCGCCGAGACGTTCGGCGGCAAGATCTCCAACCTGCAGGTCGACGGCACCGACGACAGCGCCGTCCAGGCGACGATCACCTCGAAGCTGCAGACGGACAAGAGCATCGACACCGTCCTGACGCTGGGTGGCCAGTACGCGATCGACGCGGTCGGTTCGATCGAGGAGTCGGGCAGCTCGGCGAAGGTCGCCACCTTCGACCTGTCCGAGGACGTCATCAAGAACATCCAGGACGGCAAGATCGAGTTCGCCGTCGACCAGCAGCCGTACGTCCAGGGCTTCCTGGGTGTCACGACGCTGTACCTGAAGGACATCAACGGCAACGACGTCGGCGGCGGCCAGCCGGTCAACTCCGGCCCCGCCTTCATCACGAAGGAAAACGCCGACGCGGTCCTGAAGTTCGCCGCGAACGGAACCCGCTGACCTGACCCCTGGGGCCCGGCGCGTCCGGGCCCCAAGGGCCAGGCGGTCCAGGAAATTGGAGCAGATCATGGCGACAGCCACCGCGGTCGACGAGCGCATCGCACGCACCTCGACCCTCACGAAACTCATGAAACGTCCGGAGATCGGCGCCCTCGCTGCGGCCATCGTCATCTTCGCGTTCTTCGCCGTCACGACCGACACGTTCGCCCGGTCCCAGGGAGCTGCGACCTGGCTCTCGGGCGCCTCGACGATCGGCATCATGGCGGTCGCCGTGGCCCTGCTGATGATCGGCGGCGAGTTCGACCTCTCCGCCGGCGCGATCACGGGCACGACCGGACTGGTCGTCGGCATCCTGACGACGGAGTACGGGCTGAACGTCTGGGCCGCGATCTTCGTCTCGCTCGCGATCGCCCTGCTGATCGGCATGGTCAACGGCATCCTGGTCATGCGCACCGGGCTGCCCAGCTTCATCGTCACGCTGGGGACGTTCTTCGTGCTCCAGGGGGTCAACCTCGCCGGCACGAAGGCCTTGATCGGCCAGGTCGCGATCCAGGGGCTCAGCAACGTGCCGTTCTACGACCAGGCCAAGGCCATCTTCGGCGACGCGATCGACATCAACGGCTCGGCCGCCGGCGGACAGCTGCGGATCTCGGTGTTCTGGTGGATCGGCGTCACCGCGCTGGCCACCTGGGTCCTGCTGCGCACGCGCGTCGGCAACTGGATCTTCGCCGTCGGTGGCGCCCAGACCTCGGCACGTCAGGTCGGCGTCCCGGTCTTCAAGACCAAGGTCGGCCTCTTCATGACGACCGCGGGCGCCGGCTGGCTGGTCGGCATGCTCCTGGTCTTCCGCACCTCGACGGTCCAGGCCGGCACGGGTGTCGGTCAGGAGTTCATCTACATCATCTGCGCCGTCGTCGGCGGCTGCCTCATGACCGGCGGTTACGGCTCGGCGATCGGTGCCGCGTTCGGCGCCCTGATCTACAGCATGGTCAACTCGGGCATCGTCTACAGCGGCTGGGAGAACGACTGGCTGTTCACCTTCCTCGGCGTGATGCTGCTGGTGGCGGTGCTCCTCAACGAATGGGTTCGCAAGCGAGCGGAGTTGGCACGATGAGCAGGAAGACAGCAACCAAGCCCGTCACGACGGCGGCCGTGCCGGCGGCGCCCGGGACCGTCGTGATCGAGGTCAAGGACATCGGCAAGCGCTACGGCAACATCATCGCGCTCAGCGACGTCTCGACGTCGGTCCGTGCAGGGGAGGTGACGTGCGTCCTGGGCGACAACGGCGCGGGCAAGTCCACGTTCATCAAGATCCTCGCGGGGGCGCACGAGCACACCGACGGCGAGCTCCTGATCGACGGGGAGCCGACGACGCTGTCCAGCCCCCGGGCGGCGCTCGAGCTCGGGATCGCGACGGTCTACCAGGACCTCGCGGTGGTCCCGCTCATGCCGGTGTGGCGGAACTTCTTCCTCGGCAGCGAGATCACCAAGGGCGCCGGCCCGTTCCGCAAGCTCGACGTGGACGAGATGAAGCGGATCTCCAAGTCCGAGCTCGCGGCCATGGGCATCGACCTGCGGGACGTCGACCAGCCGATCGGCACGCTGTCCGGCGGTGAGCGCCAGTGCGTCGCGATCGCCCGTGCGGTGTACTTCGGTGCCCGGGTGCTGATCCTGGACGAGCCGACCGCCGCCCTCGGCGTGAAGCAGTCCGGCGTGGTGCTGCGCTACATCGCCAAGGCGCGCGATCGCGGCCTGGGCGTCGTGTTCATCACGCACAACCCGCACCACGCCTACCCGGTCGGTGACCGCTTCATGCTGCTGCGCCGCGGCAAGAGCATGGGCGACTTCCCGAAGTCGGAGATGACGCTCGACGAGCTGACGTCGATGATGGCCGGCGGTGCCGAGCTGGAGTCGCTCGCGCACGAGCTGGAGTCGACGCTCGGTGCCGACTCGCCGCTCGCGCAGGAGATGAAGGCGGAGGTCCAGTGACGCGTGACCTTCGCGTCGGCGTCGTCGGATTCGGGTGGATGGGCCAGGTGCACGCCCGTGCCCTGTCCCGTCTGCTCCAGCACTACCCCGACGCGCCCCTGCGACCGCGCCTCGTGGCGGTCGCGGACAACGCACCGGACGACCGCACCCAGCGCGCCGCCGCGGCGTACGGCTTCGAGCACCTGCTGACCGACTGGCGTGAGCTGGTCGCGCACGACGAGGTCGACCTGGTCTGCGTGACCGGTCCGAACTTCATCCACCGCGACGTCGCGGTCGCGGCGGCGCAGGCCGGCAAGCACCTGTGGGTCGAGAAGCCTGCCGGCCGCAGCTCGGCCGAGACCGCCGAGATCGTCGCGGCGGTCGAGGCTGCCGGCGTGCAGGCGGCGACCGGCTTCAACTACCGCAACGTGCCCGCCGTCGAGCGGGCCCGCGAGATCGTGGCATCCGGCCGCATCGGGACGGTGGAGCACACGACGGTGCGCTTCCTCGCCGACTACTCGGCCGATCCGGACGCCGCCCTGTCGTGGCGCTTCCAGAACGAGTTCTCCGGCACCGGGGTGCTCGGCGACCTGGTCAGCCACGCGGCCGACCTCGTGCAGCACGTGGTCGCGCCGATCGCGGAGCTCGTGGTCGACCGTGCGACGTTCATCCCGCAGCGGCGCGCGGCCGTCGCGGGTGCGATGCACTACGAGAAGGGCGCCGGCGAGCTCGGCGACGTCGAGAACGAGGACTACGTCAACGCGCTGCTGCGCCTCGCCGACGGGTCGCGCGGGATCCTGGAGTCCAGCCGCACCGCGGTGGGGGAGCAGAACACGTACGGCTTCGAGGTGCACGGCACGCGGGGCGCGGTCGCGTGGGACTTCCGCCGCATGAACGAGCTGCGCGTCTGCGCCGACCAGGACTACCTGAACGGCTTCTACGCCACCGAGTACGCCGGCCCGGGCGACGGCGAGCTCAGCGCGTTCCAGCCCGGCACCAACAACCCGATCGGGTTCGACGACCTCAAGGTCGTGGAGGCCCGGCGTCTCGTGGAGTCGATCGCCACGGGCAAGCCGGTCGGCGCGACGATCCACGACGCCCTGGCGGCGGCGAAGGTCGTCGATGCCATGATCCTGTCCTCCGACGAAAGAAAGTGGGTGACGCTGTGAGCGAGCGCCAGCGAGCGAACCATGGCGGCGTTGTCACAGCGGCGCCCTCGTACGGTTGCTTCTTCTTGACGTGGGTGTCGCTGTGAGCTTGCGCGTGGGTGTCATCGGTGCGGGTGCGATGGGCGCCGACCACATCAGGACCATCGCCTCGAGCGTGCCGTCCGCGCGGGTCTCGGCGGTCTACGACTTCAACCGCGACACCGCGTACGCGGCCGCCGCGCCGGTCGGCGCGGACGTGGTCGGATCGGCCGAGGAGCTGATCGAGTCGTCCGGCGTCGACGCGGTCATCATCGCCTCACCGGACCGCACGCACGCCGAGCTGGTCCGGATCTGCCTCGCCGCCGGCAAGCAGGTGCTGTGCGAGAAGCCGCTGGCCGTGACGGCCGACGAGGCGTACGGCCTCGTCGAGGCCGAGGCCGCCGGTGGGCAGCGGCTGCTGCAGGTCGGCTTCATGCGTCGCTTCGACCCTGGTTTCGTCGCCCTGCGCCGCACCATCACCGACGGGGTGGTCGGCGACGTGCGGCTCGTGCACGCGATCCACCGCAACGCCTCCAGCAGCACCAGCACCGACGACGCCGGGCTCATCACCGGGTCGATGATCCACGAGCTCGACACCGTGGCGTGGCTGCTCGACGACGAGGTCGCGTCGATCCGGGTCGAGTCGCCGATCGTGGAGGGCTTCCGCGACCCGCAGCTCGCGACGATCTGGATGCGCGGCGGGGCCATGATCAGCGCCGAGGTGTTCGTCAACGCCGGCTACGGCTACGACGTGCGGTGCGAGGTCGTCGGCTCGAAGGGCACCGCCGCGCTGTCGCCGTCCGCGCCGGTCAGCACCCGGGTCGCCGGGGTCGACGGCGTGCCGGTGCGTGACGACTTCGTCGCCCACTTCGCGGACGCCTACCGGATCGAGCTGTCGACGTGGGCCGGAGAGGCCCTCACCGGCAGCACGACGGGACCGAGCGCGTGGGACGGCTACGTCGCCAACGCGGTGGCCGAGGCGGGCGTCCTGTCGCTGTCGTCGGGTGCCCGGGAGCCGGTCACGCTCCGCGAGCGCCCCGCCCTCTACGCCTGAGGCGCGGCCGGCGGCGGGGCGGTGGTCTCGCGAGCGATGAGGTGAGGGGCCAGGACGATCTGGTGCGGCGGTGCGCCGTCCACGAGGTCGAGGGCGCCGGAGACGGCGCTCTCGGCCATCTCCTGGGGGCTCTGCGACACCGTCGTCATCTGGGCGTGCGGTGACGTGGCCAGGCGCGAGTCGTCGTAGCCCGTGACCGACACGGTCCCCGGCACGTCGACGCGTGCGCGCACGAGGTGGTCGAGCACGCCCGCCGCGCAGCGGTCGTTGAACGCCACGACCGCGGTCGGTGGCGTGGGGGAGCCCAGCAGCTCGCTCATCGCGCGGCTGCCGTCCCGCTCGGTGAGGCCGCCCGCGACGACCTCTGCGGTGTCCGCGACGCCGTGGCGACGCACCGCGGAGAGGAACCCGGCCCGGCGGTCCGTCGCGCCGGGTGCGGTGCCACCGTCCACGTGCGCGATCCGGCGGTGACCGAGCCCGACGAGGTGGTCCACGGCCAGGCCGACGCCCTCGACGTCGTCGCCGCGCACCGACGAGACGCCGGCGGGCTCCCCGTCGCGGGCGACCAGCAGCACCGGCACCGCGGCCGAGACCCGGCGCACCGCGTCGTCGTCGAGCATCGAGCCGAGCAGCACCGCGACCTCGCACCGCTCCCGCAGGAGCGCCTGGATCGCGACGTCCTCCCCGCGGGAGGGTGCCACCGCGCTGATCGCGAGGTCGTACCCCCGGGCGGCCGCGGCGGTGTACAGGTGCTCCACGAGATCGCCGTGGAAGGGCTGCTGCAGGTCGAAGGTCACCCCGATCAGCCGGGAGCTGGACTGGCGAAGCTTGCGGGCCCGCTCGTCGCGGACGTAGCCCATGTCGTCCGCGACCTGCCGGACCCGCTGGCGGGTCGCCTGGCTCGCACCCGGCACGCCGCGCATCACGATCGACACCAGGGCGGTGGAGACCCCGGCCTCGCGCGCGACGTCCGCGAGGGTCGGCCGGGCGCCCGAGGGACGTCGAGGTGGCTGCTTTGACACGCACTGCCCTCCGGTCCCTGTGGTTGGCCCGGGGCAGTTGACCCCGCGGCTCCCCGCACTCTATCGTCGCTCGTCTAGAACGTTCTAGTCGCGAAGGATCCTCATGCCCGTCACCCCCGTCCGCATCGGCCTCATCGGTGCGGGGCGCATCGGCGCCTCGCACGCGTCCGTGATCGCCCGCCGTGTCCCCGAGGCGACGCTCGTCGCCGTGGCCGATCCCCGTCCGGGCGTCGCGGCCGGCGTCGCCGAGCCGCTCGGCGCCCGCGGCGAGACGTCCGTGCAGGCGATCCTCGAGGCGGACGACGTCAACGCGGTCGTCATCGCCGCCTCGTCGGTGGCCCACTCGGACCTCATCGTGGCCGCAGCCGAGGCCGGCAAGCACGTCTTCAGCGAGAAGCCTGCGGGCATGAGCCTCGCCGAGATCGACACGGCGCGAACGGCCACCGCCCAGGCGGGGGTGGCGTTCCAGGTCGGCTTCAACCGTCGCTTCGCACGGGAGTTCGTCGCCGCCCGTGAGGCCATCGTGTCCGGGCGGCTCGGGACCGTGCGCCAGCTCCGGTCGCTGACCCGCGACCCCGGGAGCGGACCGGCCGACCCGAGTGCGGTGCCCGAGTGGACGATCTTCACCCAGACGCTCATCCACGACTTCGACACGCTGAACTGGCTCAATCCCGGAGCCCGCGCGGTGGACGTCGTCGCGACCGCCGGGTCGTTGACCGCCCCGGGGCACCCGACGCTGCTGGACCACGCCACGGTCGTGATCCGGTACGACAACGGCGCGCTGGCCACGGCCGAGGCGAGCTTCGCCGCGGCGTACGGCTACGACGTCCGCGGCGAGGTGCTCGGCTCCGAGGGCATGGTGACGATGGGCGAGGGCGCGCAGTCGTCCCTGCGCCTGCACGACGCGAACGGACGCCTGGCCACGACCGCGCACAGCGACACCGAGCTGCTGGCCGACTCCTACGCGGGCGAGCTCGCCGAGCTCGCGAACGCCGTTGCCGAGCGGCGGCAGCCGTCCGTGACCGGGGACGACGCGTACGCGGCGTTCGCGATCGCGCAGGCGTGCATCGACTCGATGACGTCCGGCACCCGCGTCGAGGTGGCCCGATGAGCCGCCTCGCCGTGTGCTCGGAGATGGTCTACACCGAGCTGCCCCACCTGGACCGGGTCACCCGCATCCACGACGCCGGCTTCGCGGTCGAGATCTGGGATTGGACCGAGAAGGACGCCGATGCGCTCGTCGCGACGGGGGCCGAGTTCACCTCGATGACCGGGTACGTCACCGGGGACCTGATCACCCCGGGCGGGGCGGACGACCTGCTGCGGACCGCGGAGCAGTCGATCCCGTTCGCGCAGGCCATCGGGTGCCCGTCCCTCAACCTGCACGGGACCGGCCTGGGCGACGGGGGCATGCCGGTCCGGCCGGTGGACGTCGTCACCGGCGACATGTGGCTGGCCGCCGTGCGGACGCTCTCGCGCGTCGCCGAGCTGGGGGAGAGGCACGACGTGACGTTCGTGCTGGAGAACCTCAACACCGAGGTCGACCACCCCGGGACCCCGTTCGCCAAGGCGGCGGACACGCTGGCGCTCGTCAGCGCCGTGGGCAGCGAGCACCTCAAGATGAACCTGGACCTCTACCACGCGCAGATCGGCGAGGGGAACCTTGCGGAGCTGATCCGCCGCGCTGTGCCGCACGTCGGCGAGGTGCAGGTCGCGGACGTCCCGGGACGGTGCGAGCCGGGGACCGGTGAGGTCCGGTGGCCGTTCATCGCCCGGATCCTCGCCGATGCCGGCTACGACGGGGTCATCGCGATGGAGGCCTTCGCCTCGGTGCCCGGCACCGAGGGCTCCGACCTGGCCCTCGCCCGCTTCCACGAGGCCTTCACCCTCTGACGCCCCCACCCAACGCTGAGGGGAGACTCCCGTCCGCTGACGGGAGGGTTGCGTCCGCTGACGGGAGGGTTCCACCCGCTGACGGAGGTCGCCGCTGACGGAGGGTTCCGTCCACTGGTCGGCGTACCGGAGTCTCCCCTCGGCGCACCGGGGTCTCCCCTCAGCGGACGGGAGGCTCCCCTCAGCGGTGGGGGAGGAAGGCGGCGGGGGTGTTGAACGGCGTCACGACCTGGATGGGCGACGGGAGCGAGTGGATCGGTCCGGGCAGCGCCCCGCCCGCCTGCATGACGACGTGGCAGACCCGGCGCATGTCCTCGCGCAGGTCGTGGTGCAGCACCGCCGAGAGCCGGCGCTGCCGCAGCAGGACCGCGTTGTCGTCGTCGAGGTCGTGCGCCACGATCACACGGCACTCCCGCCCGGCCCGCCGGAACGCCTCGAGCGTCGCGACGTTGCCGCCGCCGATCGAGTAGACCGCGTCGATCGACGGGTCCTCGCGCAGGGCCGTGGCGACCGCGTCGAGCAGCGTGGCGTCGAGGCCGTCCGTCCCGGTGATCTCGCGGGTCGTGCGCCCGGGGGCGAGCTCGGCCAGCGTCTGCCGGAACCCCGCCGCCCGGTCGTCCTCGCCGCGGAAGTCCGCATTGCTCAAGGTCATCAGCACCGACCCGGAGGAGCCCCACTGCGTCACGAGGTACGCGGCGGTGGCCCCGGCCGCGTGGTTGTCGATGCCGACGTAGGCGACGCGACGGCTCGCCGGCACGTCCGTCACCAGCGTCACCACGGGGATCCCCTTCGCGACGAGCCGGTCCACGGCCGCGACGACCTCGGGGGCGTCGGGCGCCTTGAGGATCACGCCGTGCGACCCCCGCTGGGCGATGTCGGCGAGGGTGCGCACGACGTCCGCCGGTGAGCTCGTCTCCTGCAGGTGGAACCGCGACCGCACCACGGCGGGCCGCAGGTGCGGGAGCTCGGCCTCGAGGGCGCCGCGCACCGCGGAGGAGAATCGCGCCGGCGTCTGCATGACCAGGTCCACGATGAACGTGCGACCCGCGATCCGGAGCTGGGTCGCCTGCCGGTCGAGCTCGGCGATCGCCTGCTCGACCTCCGCGACGGTGCTGGGCCGCACCCCGGGACGACGGTTCAGGACCCGGTCGACGGTCGCGAGGCTCAGCCCGGACTGCTGGGCGATCTCACGCAGGCGGTACGGGTGCGCCATCGGGTGCTCCACATCGGGGTGAGGTGTTCTTGAGGTGTTCTGGCTCTCCCCGCAGCGTACGACGAGCCATAGCGTCGAGGGGTACCCACCGAGCCGAGGAGCACCATGACCGCCATGACGAACGGCGCGCACGCGACCCGCCTGCGCGAGGCCGACTGCGACGTCGACGACTTCGCCACCATCGTGTCGGTGACCACCGACCTCGCGGGCTACCCCCACGCCGACCACGTCGAGCAGGGGGTGCTCGTCTACGACTCCGCGTCGTTGCGCACGGCCGTCGCGACCCCGGGCGGTGCGGAGGAGGTCGAGGGTGAGCTCGCCCGCGCGCTCAGCGACGGTCCGGGCATCGTGGTGCTGAAGGGCGCCTTCCCCGACGCGTCAGTCGTCGACCGGGTCACGGCCGTGTTCGACGCGATCATCGAGGACGAGCGCGCCGCCGGCACCGCGCCCGGCGACCACTTCGCCAAGCCCGGCGCGAACAGCCGCGTCTGGAACGCCCTCGAGAAGGTCGCCCTCCGCGACCCCGACGCGTTCGTCGACTACTACGCCAACGACGTCCTCGCGCTGATCTCGTCGGCCTGGCTGGGCCCCGGCTACCAGGTGACGTCGCAGGTCAACGTCGTCCGTCCCGGCGGGGTCGCCCAGGAGCCGCACCGCGACTACCACCTCGGGTTCTTGTCCAACGAGGTCGTCGAGCGCTACCCGGCACACGTGCACGTCCTGTCGCCGGTGCTGACGCTGCAGGGCGCGGTCGCGCACTCGGACATGCCGGTCGAGAGCGGGCCGACCATGTACCTGCCGCACTCGCACAAGTACGTGCCGGGCTACCTGGCGTGGCGGCTGCCCGAGTTCAAGCAGTACTTCGCCGAGCACCACGTGCAGCTGCCGCTGGCCAAGGGGGATGCCGCCTTCTTCAACCCGGCCCTGTTCCACGGGGCCGGCACGAACGTGTCGGCCGACGTGCAGCGGATGGCCAACCTCCTGCAGGTGTCGTCCGGCTTCGGCCGGGCCATGGAGTCCGTCGACCGCGGGCGCATGTCCGCCGCGGTCTACCCGGTGCTGGCGGCGCGGCGGGCGGCGGGCGCGAGCGCGGAGGACCTGGCGCACGCGATCGCCGCGACGGCGGAGGGATATCCGTTCCCGACGAACCTGGACCGGGACCAGCCGATCGGGGGACTCACGCCGCTCTCGCAGGCCGAGCTGCTGCAGCAGGCGCTGGACGAGGGGTGGCCCCCCTCCCGGGTCGACGAGGCCCTCGACGCGTATGCCGACCGGCGCCGCACCGATGGCTGAGCCGCTGCTTGCCGGCCGGGTGCTGCTCGTCAGCGGCGGGACGCAGGGCGTCGGTGGCGGGATCGCCCGTGCAGCGCTGCAGGAAGGAGCCACCGTCGTGGTGACGGGGCGCCGCCCCGACGTCGGCGAGGCGTTCGTCGAGGACCTCGGCGGAGACGTCTCGTACGTCCGGTGCGACGTCGCGGACGTCGACCAGGCCCGGGCGGCCGTCGCGGAGACGATCCGCCGGCACGGGCGCATCGACTCGCTGGTCAACGCCGCCGGCCTGACCAGCCGCGGCACCCTGCTGGACACCACGCCGGAGCTGTTCGACCAGCACGTCGCGACCAACCTCAAGGGGCCGTTCTTCCTGATGCAGGCGGCCGTCGCCGACATGGTCGGCCGCGGCGAGGCCGGCACGATCGTGAACGTCCTGACGATGTCCTCGCACGGCGGCCAGCCCCACCTGGCGGCGTACTCGTCGACCAAGGCGGGCCTGGCCGGGCTGACGCGCAACGCCGCCCACGCACACCGCTGGGACCGCATCCGCATCAACGGCGTGAACATCGGCTGGACCGAGACCGAGGGGGAGGACGTCGTGCAGCGCGAGTTCCACGACGCCGACGACACGTGGCGCGAGAAGGCCGGCGCGTCGCTGCCGATGGGGCGGCTCGGACAGGTCGACGACATGGCCGCGCTGGTGGTGCTGCTGCTCTCGGACCGCAGCGGCGTCGTCACCGGCTCGGTCATCGACTGGGACCAGCAGGTCCTCGGTGGACTCGACTGACCGCCCGTCGAGACGTCGTCACGCTGTCAGCGAACAGCCGTGTTTTCGCGTGTGTTCGTCCCGGCACCCGTCTAGGTTGGGGGACGTGAACACATCTGACAGCTCCAGCCCACTGTCGCCGAGGATGGCCGGCGAGGCCGGCCCCTCGGATCTCGACGGCCACATCTACCAGCGACTCCTCAAGGAACGCATCGTGTTCCTCGGTTCGGAGGTGCGTGACGCCAACTCCAACGCGATCTGCGCGCAGATGCTGCTGCTCAACGCCGAGGACCCGCAGGCGGACATCTACCTCTACATCAACTCCCCGGGCGGCTCCGTCGACTCGGGCATGGCGATCTACGACACGATGCAGTTCATCTCGAACGACGTCGCGACGTTCGGCATGGGCCTGGCCGCGTCGATGGGGCAGTTCCTCCTCGCCGCGGGCACGGCCGGCAAGCGCTACGCCCTGCCGCACGCGCGCATCATGATGCACCAGCCCTCGGGCGGCATCGGTGGCTCCGCGTCGGACATCAAGATCCAGGCCGAGCAGAGCGTCCTGCTGAAGAAGCAGCTCAACCAGCTGCAGTCCCTGCACAGCGGACAGTCCGTCGAGCAGATCGAGCTCGACTCCGACCGCGACCGGTGGTTCACGCCGGAGCAGGCCAAGGAGTACGGCCTCATCGACCACGTGGTCTCGAGCGCAGGAGACATCGCATGAGCTACTACATCCCGCAGTGGGAAGAGCGCACGAGCTACGGCTTCCGTCGCATCGACCCCTACACGAAGCTGTTCGAGGACCGCATCATCATGCTGGGCACCCCGATCAGCGACGACGTCGCCAACGCGGTCATGGCGCAGCTCATGTCGCTGCAGGCCATGGATCCCGACCGGGACATCAGCATCTACATCAACAGCCCGGGCGGCTCGTTCACGGCCCTGACGGCGATCTACGACACGATCCGCTACATCAAGCCTGACGTGCAGACGCTGTGCCTGGGCCAGGCGGCCTCGGCCGCCGCGATCCTGCTGGCTGCCGGCACGCCGGGCAAGCGGCTCGCGCTGCCCAACAGCCGCATCCTGATCCACCAGCCGTACACCGAGGGCACCGGTGGCCAGATCTCCGACCTGGAGATCCAGGCCAACGAGATCTTCCGCATGCGCGAGCTGATGGAGCGGATGCTGGCCGACGCGACGGGCAAGCCGATCGAGGAGATCAGCAAGGACGTCGACCGCGACAAGATCCTGACCGCCCAGCAGGCGGTGGAGTACGGACTCGTCGACGAGGTGCTCGACACGCTGAAGGTTCCGGCGGTCTAGCAGCACCTCGGCAAGACGCACCACGACTACCGGTGCGGTGACCGAGACGACGGGAGCATTCGCCGCTACGGTGGAGGCTACGTCGTCTCGGTCGCATCCGGCCCGACCCGGGCGACGCAGGCAGCAACCGTACGAAGGGATTTCCCGCATGGCTCGCATTGGTGAAACCGCCGATCTGCTGAAGTGCTCTTTTTGCGGAAAGAGTCAAAAGCAGGTCAAGAAGCTCATCGCCGGGCCGGGTGTCTACATCTGCGACGAGTGCATCGACCTGTGCAACGAGATCATCGAGGAGGAGCTCGCCGAGGGCGCTGAGCTCAGCCTGGGCGAGCTGCCCAAGCCCCAGGAGATCTTCGACTTCCTCAACGGCTACGTGATCGGACAGGACGGCGCGAAGAAGTCGCTGGCTGTCGCGGTCTACAACCACTACAAGCGCGTCCAGGCCCAGGCCTCGGGCGCTCGCAGCAAGGACGACCAGGTCGAGCTGGCCAAGTCCAACATCCTGCTCGTCGGCCCCACGGGCTGCGGCAAGACGTATCTGGCGCAGACCCTGGCGCGCATGCTGAACGTCCCGTTCGCGATCGCCGACGCCACCGCGCTGACCGAGGCCGGCTACGTCGGCGAGGACGTCGAGAACATCCTCCTCAAGCTCATCCAGGCTGCCGACTACGACGTCAAGAAGGCCGAGACGGGCATCATCTACATCGACGAGGTCGACAAGATCTCGCGCAAGAGCGAGAACCCCTCGATCACCCGTGACGTGTCCGGCGAGGGCGTGCAGCAGGCGCTGCTGAAGATCCTCGAGGGCACGACCGCCTCGGTGCCGCCGCAGGGCGGGCGCAAGCACCCGCACCAGGAGTTCATCCAGATCGACACCACCAACGTGCTGTTCATCGTCGGTGGCGCGTTCGCCGGGCTCGACCAGATCATCGAGGGTCGCAGCGGCAAGATGAGCCTGGGCTTCAACACCGCCAAGCAGGACATCGGCGCGGCCGTGGAGCCGCACAAGCTCTACTCCAAGGTGCTGCCCGAGGACCTGCTCAAGTTCGGCCTGATCCCCGAGTTCATCGGTCGCCTGCCGGTCATCGCGGCGGTCGACAACCTCGACAAGGACGCGCTGGTCGCGATCCTGACCAAGCCGCGCAACGCGCTGACCAAGCAGTACGTCCGCCTGTTCGAGATCGACGGCGTCGAGCTGGAGTTCAGCCAGGAGGCCAGCGAGGCCATGGCCGAGCTCGCGCTCGAGCGGGGCACGGGTGCCCGCGGCCTGCGCTCGATCATCGAGGCCGTGCTGGAGCCGGTGATGTACGAGATCCCGAGCCGTGAGGACGTCGCGAAGGTCGTGGTGACCGCCGCAACCGTCTCCGGCGACGAGGGTCCGCAGATCCTGACGCACGACGAGGTCGCCAAGAAGGCGTCCTAGCGTCCTGGCCGGTAGGTTCGGCGCATGACCTCCGTCGACATCGCCCTGTTCGGTGCCACCGGCTTCACCGGTGCCCTGACCGCCGAGTACCTCGGCACCCATCTCCCGCCCGGCGGGACGTGGGCGATCGCCGGCCGCAACCAGGCGAAGCTCGAGCAGGTCGCCGACCGCGTCGAGAGCCTCGGCGGGGTCCGGCCCGAGATCGTCTCGGCCGACATCGGCAACGCCGACTCGATGTCCGCGCTGGCCCGCAGCACGCGTGTGCTCGTGACGACGGTCGGCCCGTACGTCCAGCACGGCGAGCCGGCGGTCAAGGCCGCGGCAGAGGCCGGCATCGCGTACGTCGACCTCACCGGTGAGCCGGAGTTCGTCGACCGTATGTGGCTGAAGTACCACGCGCTCGCCGAGGAGACCGGTGCTCGCCTGGTGCACGCGTGCGGCTTCGACTCGATCCCGTACGACCTCGGCGTGCTCTACGCGGTCGAGCAGCTGCCCGAGGACGTCCCGGTCGACGTCAAGGGCTACATCCGCGCGGGCGGCACCGCGTCGGGCGGCACGTACCACTCCGCGGTCGGGGCGTTCTCGCGCATCCGCCAGGCCGCGGCCACGGCTGCCGAGCGCCGCAAGCGCGAGCCGCGTCCCGCCGGCCGCACGGTCCGCGGCGGTGACGGCAAGCCCGGCCGTGGCGCCGGGGGCAAGGGCTGGGCGCTGCCGCTGCCGACCATCGACCCGCAGATCGTCCTGCGGTCCGCCCGGTCGCTGGACCGCTACGGGCCGGCGTTCACCTACTCGCACTTCGCCCAGTTCAAGAAGCTGCCGATGATGGTGGTCACCGTGGCGGGCGCGGCGGTGCTCGTCGCGGGGGCCCAGCTCAAGCCCACGCGCTCGTTGCTGCTCAAGCTCCGCGACCAGGGCGCCGGTCCCGACGAGGCGAAGCGCGCGGCGTCGTGGTTCTCGCTGCGGCTGGTCGCCGAGGGCGGCGGCAGGACCGTCACGACCGAGGTCCGCGGAGGCGACCCGGGCTACACCGAGACGGCCAAGATGCTGAGCGAGTCCGCGCTGTGCCTCGCGTTCGACGACGTGCCGAAGGTCGCCGGGCAGACGACGACGGCCGTCGCGATGGGCTCTGCGCTGATCGACCGCCTGCAGGCGGCCGGCATCACCTTCCGGACGCTGTAGGCGCCTCGCGGGCCTCAGGCGGGCTGCTGCGCGTCCAGGTCCTGCTCGATGAGTGACGCGATCTGGTCGACGAGCGTCTCGTCGTCGCTCTCCACGACCACCGCGTCGCCCTGCTTCGCGCCCAGCGTCATGATCAGCAGCGCCGAGCCGGCGTCGACGGGGGTGCCGTCCGGCTTCGCCAGCGTCACGGCGGTGCCGGCAGCCGTTGCTGCCTGGGCGATGAGGGCCGCGGGGCGGGCGTGGAGCCCCACCGCGGAGCCGACGTTCACTGTCTTGGTGGCCATGTGCTCATCCTTCGGTCCAGGGTCGTGCTTCGGTCAGGGGTGGCAGGTCGGTGGGGGAGGGCATCGTCGAGCCCGGCAGCGAGACCGCCGCACTGCCGTACGCGACGGCGAGGCTGAGGCGCTTGCCGGGATCGAGGCCGTCGAGCGCGCCGAGCACGTATCCGGCGAGCGCCGAGTCGCCCGCACCGACGGTGCTGCGCGCGCGGACCGGCGGCGCGTCGGCCACCCAGGTGCCCGCGGTCGTCATCAGGGCGGCGCCGCGGCTGCCGCACGTGAGCAGCACGGCACCCACGCCTGCGTCGAGCAGGGGCCGTCCGGCGGCGACGAGCGACCCGGTCTCGTGCAGGGAGTCGACGGGGGTCCCGACGAGCTCGGCGAGCTCCTCGACGTTCGGCTTGAGCAGCCCGATGAGGTGAGGGACGCGTTCCACCGCGAGGCGCAGCGCGTCCCCCGAGGTGTCGAGGGCGATCGACACGCCGTCGTCGGCGATCGCGCCGATCACGTCGGCGTACCAGCCCGGGTCGGCGCCCGGCGGCAGGGAACCGGACAGCACGGCCCACCGCGCACCGGCGGACTCCCGCACCGTCTCGTCGAGGAGCTGGTCGAGGTGGGCGGGGTCGAGCCTCGTGCCCGGGGCGTTGATCTTCGTCGTGACCCCGTTCGGCTCGGCGAGGGTCAGGTTGATGCGCGACGGGCGACCCGTCGAGACCGGGCGGTGGATGACCCGCAATTCGCGGAGCTTCAGCAGGAGGGGGTCGTCGTGCTCGCCCGGCAGGACCGCGACGGCCAGCTGACCGGCGTTGCGGACCACCTGCGCGACGTTGACGCCCTTGCCGCCCGCGTCGTCGGTCGTGCTGACCGACCGCATCACGGCACCCCGCTCCAGCGGCTCGGACAGCAGGATGGTCCGGTCGATGCTGGGGTTCGGGGTCAGGGTGACGATCACGCCAGCACGACCTCGACGCCTCGGGCCCGGATCGCCTGGACGTCCTCGTCCCGGGCGTTCTTGTCCGTCACCACGACGTCCAGGTCGTCGTACGACGCGAACGAGAAGACGTGCTCGACGGAGAACTTCGACGAGTCGAACACCGCGACGACACGGCGGGCGGACCGCGCCAGCGCCCGCTTCACGGCCGCCTCCTCGACGTCAGGGGTGCTGAGCCCGTGCGTGGGGCTCGCGGCGTTGGTGGCCAGGAAGCACACGTCGACCTGGACGGCGGCGAGGGCGTCGACGGTCGACTGGCCCACGGCGGCGGCGGTGACGCCGCGGACGCGACCGCCGAGCAGGTGCAGGCTGACCGAGGGGATCGCGGTCAGCTTGGACGCGGTGGGGATCGCGTGCGTCAGGACGGTGTACGGCTGGTCGAGCGGGATCAGGTCGACGAGGTGGCTGATCGTGGTGCCCGCGTCGAGCACCATGCTGCCGCCGGGCTCGGGCAGGAACACGGCCGCCTCGCGGGCGATGCGTTCCTTCTCGGCGGCGTTCGTGCTGGTGCGCTGCGCGAGCCCCGGCTCGAGGATCGTCAATGCCCGGGCGGCGACCGCCCCGCCGTGGACCCGCTGGGCGAGCCCGTCGCGCTCGAGCACCGCGAGGTCTCGGCGGATCGTCTCGCTGGAGACGCCGAGCTCGTCGGCCAGGTCGATCACCACGAGTCGGCCGTCGAGGTGCAGCCGCTCCACGAGCAGCTGCTGACGTTCTGCTGCGTACACGAGGGCTCCTCCGGTCGTGATGGCGGTGGCCCGTGCGGTGCGTGGGTTTGTGTGGGTTTGGGCCCGAGTACGTATTGTTTTACGTCCGTTTGCGTGTAAAGTCAAGCCAGATCGTGAGGTGCGTCACACCACCCGTGCGTCCAAGGAGGCCACCATGTCGTCCACCACTCTCCGCGGCAACGGCGTGGTCCCGGGCATCGGGATCGGCCCGGTCGTCCGGCCCGGAGCCCGCACCGCGCCTCCCGAGCACGAGGACCCCGTCACTCCCGAGGCCGGTGCGGAGCAGTTCTCGGCGGCTGCCGGCATCGTCGCCGATCGGCTCGCCGCGCGGGCCCAGCGGGCCAGCGGCGCATCCGCCGAGGTGCTGATGGCGACGTCCTCGCTCGCGCGCGACCGGGGCCTCGCCGCGCTCGTGCAGCAGCGGCTGACCGCGGGGCAGGGACCCAGTGGGGCCACCGCCGGTGCGATCGAGGAGCTCAGCGCGATGTTCGCCGCCGCCGGCGGGCTCATGGCCGAGCGCGTGACGGACCTGCGCGACGTCCGCGACCGGATCGTCGCCGAGCTCCTGGGGCTGCCCGAGCCGGGCATCCCGACGCCGGACGGTCCTGCCGTCCTCTGTGCCGACGACCTCGCACCCGCCGACACCGCCGGGCTCGACCCGGCCGTCATCGTCGCGATCGCGACCTCCCTGGGCGGGGCGACGAGCCACACCGCGATCATCGCGCGCCAGCTGGGCATCCCGTGCGTCGTCGCCATCGACGGCCTCGACGACGTCCGCGAGGGCGCTGCGGTGCTGGTCGACGGCTCGCGTGGTGAGCTGGTCGTGGACCCCGACCCGGCCATGGCGGCCGAGCGCACGGCCGCGGCCACCGCAGCGGGGCGGGCGGCGGCGTCCTGGCTCGGCCCCGGCGCGACCCGGGACGGCCACGGGGTCGACATCCTGGCGAACGTCCAGGACGGGCCGGGGGCGCGGAGGGCCGCCGAGACGCCCGTGCAGGGCGTCGGCCTGTTCCGGACCGAGCTGTGCTTCCTCGACCGCGACGTCGAGCCCACCGTGGACCAGCAGGCGGCGATCTACGCCGAGGTCCTGGCCGCGATGGGGGACCGCAAGGTCGTCGTCCGGACGCTCGACGCCGGCTCGGACAAGCCGGTCAGCTTCGCCACCATCAAGGACGAGCCCAACCCGGCGCTCGGCGTCCGCGGCATGCGGCTGGGCCTGCGGGACGAGGGCCTGATGGACCGCCAGCTCGACGCGATCGCCCTCGCCGCCAAGGAGGCGTCTGGACCGGTCTGGGTCATGGCACCCATGGTCGCCACGGAGGACGAGGCGCAGTGGTTCGCCGAGAAGGTCCGCGTGCGTGACCTGGTGCCCGGCGTGATGATCGAGATCCCCAGCGCGGCGCTGCTCGCCGACCGGATCCTGCGCCACGTCGACTTCGTCTCGATCGGCACCAACGACCTCAGCCAGTACGCCTTCGCGGCCGACCGGATGGCGCCGTCCCTGGCGCGCCTGACCGATCCCTGGCAGCCGGCACTCCTCGCGCTGATCCAGCGGGTGGCCGACGCCGGCCGGGCTGCTGGCAAGCCGGTGGGTGTGTGCGGCGAGGCGGCCGCAGACCCCCAGCTGGGCTGCGTGCTGGTCGGCCTGGGCGTCTCGTCGCTGTCCGCGGCCGCCACCGCGGCTCCCTTGGTCGGGGCGACCCTCGCCGGCGTCACCCTCGACGCCTGCCGGGCTGCGGCGCAGGCCGCGCTGGACGCAGCGAGCCCCGACGAGGCCAGGCGGGCCGCTGCCGAGCAGCTCACCTGATCCCGCCGGGGCGGCCGGTCAGCTCTGGGGCTCGATCGTGACCTTGATGCCCTCGCCGGACCGGACGATCTCGATCGCCCGAGGGACGTCGACCAGGGGGAGCCGGTGGGTGATCAGGTCGAGCACCGGCACGGCCCCGGACCCGATGCGCTCCAGCGCGTCCTTGTTGTTGGCCGGCGAGGAGCCGTTCGCGCCGACGATTGTCAGCTCGCGGTAGTGCACGAGGTTGGAGTCCAGCGTGATGGTCGGCCGGTCCTTGGGCAGGCCACCGAAGAAGCTGATGCGGCCCTGCCTCGCCGCGTACTGGACCGCCTGCTCCTGTGCGACGCCGGCGGCCGTCGCGGTGATCGTGACGTCCACCCCGCGACCGTTCGTCAGGTCCATGACCGCCTCCACGACGTCGACCTCACCGGCGCAGATGGTCTCGTCGGGCTTGACCAGACCGGCGGCCTGGTCGAGCCGGCGGCGGTTCAGCTCCACCAGGGTCACCCGGCGGGCGCCGTTGGCCCGTGCGAGCCGCACGTGCAGGCAGCCGATCGGGCCCGAGCCGACCACCACGACGTCATCGCCCTCCCCGACCCGTGCGAGGCTCTGCGCGTTGATCGCGCAGGCGAACGGCTCGGCCACCGAGGCCTCGGCGTACGAGAGCCCCTCGGGGATGCGGTTGAGGCCGTCGACCTTCAGCACCGCCCGGGGGACGATCATGTACTCCGCGAAACCGCCGTCGAACTGATAGCCCATCGACACCTGGTTCGGGCAGACCGACATCTTCCCGTGGGTGCACTCCTCGCACTCGCCGCACGGGACGGCCGCGATGACCTGCACCCGGTCACCCGGCTGCCAGCCGTCCACCGCGGTCCCGACCTCGACGACCTCGCCCGCGATCTCGTGCCCGATGACGCGTGGGGGATCGAGGTTCTGGTGCCCGGCGCCGAAGATCTTGACGTCCGTGCCACACGTCGACGTGGCCCAGACCTTGATCTTGACCTCGTCGGGACCGGGTGTGGGGTCGTCGGCGTCCTCGTAGCGGAGGTCACCGGGGGCGTAGAACCGCACCACCTTCATCAGCTGTCCTCTCCTTCTGGGGGCTGGAGCAGCGCGAGGACCGACGCGACGTCGGACGCCTCGCGCAGCTGCTTGGCCTGGTCGGGATCGACCAGGATCGTGGCGAGGCGGGACAAGATGCCCACGTGGTTGTCGCCCACCGCGGCGATGCCGATCGCCACCCGGACGTCGTTGCCGTTCCAGTCGACCCCGTCGGGGAACCGCAGGAACGAGAGCGCGTCGCGCTTGACGGTGTCCTTGCTCTCGACGGTGCCGTGGGGGATCGCGAACCCCTCGCCCATGTACGTCGAGACGGACTGCTCGCGCGACAGCATCGCGTCGACGTACGTCGCGCCGACCGCGCCGACGTCGACCAGGAGACCGCCGGTCGCCCGGATGGCGTCCTCGGCCGAGGACGCGGACGCGTCGAGGCGGATCGCGTCGGCGCTCAGGAGGTCAGCCACTGACGTTCCCGCCGTCCTTGAGGGTCTTGACCAGGGCGGTGACCGCCGGGTCGCCGAGGAACACCTGGAACGTCACGACAGGCGTGTCGGGTGCGCTGTGGCGGGCCTGGTCGGCGAGGGACTGGTGGCAGATGACGACGTCGGCGTCGGCCGGGATCTGCCCCACGGGTGTGTGGGTGACCGCGATGCCGGTCTTCTTGAGCTGGCCCTTGAGGGTGCTCGCGAGCATCACGCTGCTGCCCATGCCGGCGTCGCACGCGACGACCAGCTTCTTGACGTCTGCGCCGTTGATCGTGGTGGTCATGTCATGCCTCCTGGAGTGCGTCGGTGTCCTCGGTGTCGGCGTCGTCGCTCCCGCGGCCGAAGCCGAGGAGCAGCGCGCTGACGATGAACGACACGGCTGCTGCGATGGTCACGCCGAGCAGCATGCCGGCGTAGTTGCCGAATCCCTTGGGCGTCTGCGCCAGGTAGGCGAAGATGCTGCCGGGCGACGGCGACGCCACGAGCCCGGCGTTGGTGATCTGCATGGTCGCGATGCCGGCCGCGCCGCCGAGGATCGCGGCGAGGATCAGCTTGGGCTTCATCAGGACGTACGGGAAGTAGATCTCGTGGATGCCGCCGAAGAACTGGATGATGATCGCGGCCGGCGCGGACGCCCGCAGCGAGCGGGGGCCGAAGAACCAGTAGGCGAGCAGGATGCCCAGGCCCGGACCGGGGTTGGACTCGAGCATGAACAGGACCGACTTGCCCTTTTCGGCGGCCTCTGCCGCGCCGATCGGGGTCAGCACGCCGTGGTTGATCGCGTTGTTGAGGAACAGGATCTTGGCCGGCTCGATGATGATCGAGGCGAGCGGCAGGATGTTGTTGTCGACCAGGGTGTCGACCCCGTCACCGAGCCACTCGGTGAGCTTCTCGACGATCGGCCCGGCCCCCTTCAAGCCCACGATGGCCAGCGCGCCGCCGACGATGCCGGACGAGAAGTTGTCGATGAGCATCTCGAAGCCGGGCTTGACCTTGCCCTCGATGGACTCGTCGAACTTCTTGATGATCCAGCCGCCCAGCGGGCCCATGATCATGGCGCCCAGGAACATCGGCACCTCGGTGCCGACGATGACGCCCATGGTCGCGATCGCGCCGACCACGCCGCCGCGGTGCCCGTGCACCAGCTTGCCGCCGGTGAAGCCGATCAGCAGGGGCAGCAGGTAGGTGATCATCGGACCGACGAGCTCGGCGATGTCCTTGTTGGGGATCCAGCCGTCGGGGATGAACAGTGCGGTGACGAGCCCCCAGGCGATGAAGGCGCCGATGTTCGGCATGACCATGCCGGACAGCTTGGCGCCGAAGCGGTGGATCCGGGCACGGGCTCCGTCACCCGTGGGTCGTGGCGTGTATTGGGTCATGAGGGCTCCTGGACTCGACCGGGGCCGCTGCGGGGGGTGCGACCCTGTGACGTGCGTCACTGAGGACCATGAAATGCCCGAGTCTGTGGATTTGTCAAGGATCTGTGCGGTTTTGTGTGGCATCGGCACGGGGGCGGTTCGCCGCGCTGCGCTGCCGGTGCGCCGGACGTACCGTGGAGCGATGTACGTGAGCGCGGTGCTCGACGTCCTGTCCTCGGCCGACGGGCCTCCTGGCCTGCTCCCGGCCAGGCAGCAGATGGCGATGTCGCTCGGCTGGCACATCATCCTCGCGTGCTTCGGGGTCGCGTTCCCCACGATGATCTACGTCGTCCACCGCCGCGGCATCGTCAAGGACGATCCCGTCGCCCTGGGCCTGGCCAAGAAGTGGGCGAAGGTCTCGGCGGTGCTGTTCGCGATCGGCGCGGTGTCCGGCACGGTCCTCAGCTTCGAGATGGGACTGCTCTGGCCCGGGCTGATGGGACGGTTCGGTGACGTGCTGGGGCTGCCGTTCGCGTTCGAGGGGCTCTCGTTCTTCATCGAGGCGATCTTCCTCGGGATCTATCTGTACGGCTGGGGCCGGATGCCGCCGCGACGCCATCTCATGATGCTGATCCCGATGGCGACGGCAGGGGTCGTCGGCACGTTCTGCGTGGTGTCGGTCAACGCCTGGATGAATCAACCGACCGGTTTCACGCTCGTCCCGTCGACGGACGGCTCGCCCGCCCGGGTCACCGACGTCAACCCCTGGCGCGCGATGTTCAACGACGCGGTGTGGCTGCAGTTCGCGCACATGTGGGTCGGGGCCTTCATGCTGGTCGGCTTCGTCGTCGCGGGCGTCTACGCCGCGGGGATGCTGAAGGGCCGACGCGACGCGCACCACCGCCTGGGGTTCAGCGTCCCGTTCGTCTTCGCGACGATCGCCGCGTTGCTCCAGCCGGTCATCGGCCACGTCCTGGGCCTGCAGGTCGGGAAGGCGCAGCCGTCGAAGCTCGCGGCGTTCGAGCTCGCGACGACGACCGAGAGTCCCTCGCCCCTGCGCATCGGGGGGCTGCTCGTCGACGGGGAGGTCCGCTGGGCGCTGGACATCCCTCGGCTCGGCTCCCTGATCGCCCGCAACTCGTTCACCAAGGGCGTGCAGGGACTGGACACGATCCCGCCCGCGGACCGTCCACCGGTCAACATCACCCACGTGGCGTTCCAGTCGATGGTGGGGATCGGCACGCTGCTGGCCCTGGCCGTCGTGGTGTTCTGGCTCGCGCGGTGGCGCGGTCACGACCTCCTGGGCCGTCGCTGGTTCCTGCGCTTCGCGGTCGTCGCCGGTCCGCTCGCCGTGATCGCCCTGGAGTGCGGGTGGATCGCGACCGAGGTGGGACGCCAGCCGTGGACCGTGTGGGAGGTGCTGCGGACCGAGGACGCCGCCAGCACGAGCAGCGGGCTGTGGTGGAGCTATGCCGTGGCCTTCGTGGTCTACGTCGGCATGACGATCGGAGCGTTCATCGTGCTGCGCTCGATGGCGCGTCGTTGGCGTGCCGGGGACGAGGACCTCCCGGCGCCGTACGGCCCGGCGCGGTCCCCGGCGGGGGAGACGACGTCGCGATGAGCCTGGCCGTGGTGGTCGCGATCGCGCTGTTCGTCGGCGTGCTGGCGTACGCCCTGTTCGGTGGCGCGGACTTCGGGTCGGGGTTCTTCGACCTGACCGCCGGCAGTGCCGAGGAGGGCGCCGAGCTCCGGCTGCTGATCGACCACAGCATCGGGCCGGTGTGGGAGGCGAACCACGTCTGGCTGATCTACGTCCTGGTGATGTGGTGGACCGCGTTCCCCGGCACGTTCGCGGCCGCGACCACGACCCTGATCCTGCCGCTCGCCCTGGCACTGCTGGGGATCGTCCTGCGCGGGGCCAGCTTCGCGTTCCGCAAGTACGCCGGATCGCTCGCGCAGGCGCGGATCTTCGGTGCGGTGTTCGCGGGATCCTCGCTGATCACCCCGTTCTTCCTCGGAGCCGTCGCCGGTGCGGTGGCCTCCGGCCGGGTGCCGGCGGAGGGCAACGGTCCGGTGCTGGAGTCCTGGCTGCACCCCACGTCGCTCTTCGGTGGCGCGATCGCGGTCGGGGCCTGCGCCTTCCTGGCCGGGACGTTCCTGACCGCCGACGCGCAGCGGTCGGGCCACGATGCGCTGGCCGAGAAGCTGCGGGTGCGGACCCTGGGCGTGGGCGTGGTGACCGGGGTGGTCGTGTTCGCGGCGCTGCTGCCGATCCGGGACGACGCACGGACGCTCAGCGACCGTCTGCTCGGCGTGGCGACGCCGCTCATCGTGCTGTCCGGGATCGCGGGCACCGCCGCACTGGTGCTGCTGTGGCGCAGGCGCTACTCCAGGGCCCGGATCGGCGCGGTCGCCAGCGTGGCCGCCGTCATCCTCGGCTGGGGCGTCGCGCAGTACCCGTGGATCCTGGTCGACCAGGTGTCGATCGAGGACGCGGCCGGGGCGCGGGCCACCCTGATCGGTCTGCTCGTCGTGGTCGCCCTCGCGGCCGTCATCGTCCTGCCGGCCCTGGTGTACCTGTTCTGGCTCACCCAGACCGAGGCGTGGAGCACGTCCGACGACGGCGCGCCCGCGTCCTCGGGGCGCGCCGTCGACGGGTGAGCTAGCCGGCGAGCGTGGCGTCGACCGCGTAGCCGGCGACCGACTCGTCCGGGGTCAGCGTGGGCTCGGAGCTCACGCGACCGGCGGCCGTGACGTCCGCGATGGCCAGGCGGAGCAGCTCGAGGTCCGCTGCCGGCGCCCGCACCGTGAGCGCAGCGATCTCGGTCTTCTGGCTGACCTTCGCGACCGACTTCGCGCCACGGACGTCCGCGAGGACGGCGGCAGCGGCGGTCAGGACGGCGGGGTCCTGCTCGGCGGTGGTCAGGTCGGTCGTGGTGTCCGGCCAGGGCGCACGGTGGATCGACCCCTCCTGCCACCACGACCAGACCTCCTCGGTCACGTAGGGCAGGAACGGCGCGAGGAGCCGCAGCTGCACCGACAGGGCGAGGACGAACGCGCTCTTGGCGGACGCGCCACCGGCGTCGTCCCGGCGCGAGCGCTCCTTGACCAGCTCGAGGTAGTCGTCGCAGAAGTCCCAGAAGAACTTCTCGGTGACCTCGAGGGCGGTCGCGTAGTCGTACGCCTCGAAGGCGGTGGTCGCCTCGTCGACGACGGCACGAAGCCGGCTCAGCATGGCCAGGTCGATCGGCTCGGTGACCTGTGCCGGGTCGAGGTACGAGGCGTCGGCGCCGAGACCGTACTGCTCCTCGGGGGCCAGCACGAACTTGCTCGCGTTGAGCACCTTCATGGCCAGACGGCGACCGACCTTCATCTGGGCCTCGTCGAACGGCGAGTCGGCCCCGGGGCGAGCGCCCGCAGCGCGCCAGCGGACGGCGTCCGCGCCGTACTTGTCGAGGATCTCGTCGGGAACGACGACATTGCCCTTGGACTTGCTCATCTTCTTGCGGTCGGGGTCGACCACGAAGCCCGACAGCGCGGTGTGCGTCCAGGGCACGCAGCCGTGCTCCAGGTGCGAGCGGACGACCGTCGAGAACAGCCAGGTCCGGATGATGTCGTGGCCCTGGGGGCGCAGGTCCATCGGGAACGTCTTGGCGAACAGCTCGGCGTCCCGTTCCCAGCCGCACACGATCTGGGGGGTGAGCGACGAGGTGGCCCACGTGTCGAGGACGTCGGGATCGGCCATGAAGCCGCCGGGCTCACCGCGCTGCGAGTCCTCGTAGCCCGGGGGAGCCTGCGACGCGGGGTCGACCGGCAGGCTGGCCTCGTCGGCGAGGATCGGGTCGTCGTAGACCGGCTCGCCGGCCTCGTCGAGGCGGTACCAGACCGGGAACGGGATGCCGAAGAAGCGCTGGCGCGAGACGAGCCAGTCGCCGTTGAGCCCCTCGATCCAGTTGGTCAGGCGCGACTGCATGTAGGCCGGGACCCAGTCGATCTCGTCGCCGCGCCCGATCAGCTCGGAGCGGAGCTCGGCCGAGCGGCCGCCGTTGGCGATGTACCACTGGCGGGTGGAGACGATCTCGAGCGGCTTGTCGCCGCGCTCGTAGAAGTTCGCCATGCGCTGCGTGGGCTTCGGGTCGCCGTCGAGGTCGCCGGACTCACGGAGGGCCGCGACGGTGAGCTCACGGGCGGTGAACGTGGTCTTGCCGGCCAGCTCGGCGTACAGCTTCACGCCGGCGGGAGTGGCGATCCACTCCGGGACGTCAGGCAGGATGCGCCCGTCGCGGCCGATGATCGTGCGGTTGGGCAGCTGCAGCTCGCGCCACCAGATGACGTCGGTGAGGTCACCGAACGTGCAGCACATGACGATGCCCGAGCCCTTGTCGGGCTCGGCGGAGGCATGGGCGACGACCGGGACCTCGACGCCGAACAGGGGAGAGGTCACGGTCGACCCGAACAGCGGCTGGTAGCGCTCGTCGTCGGGGTGCGCGATCAGGGCGACGCACGCGCCGATCAGCTCGGGGCGGGTCGTCTCGATGTGGACGGGGCCGTCGGCGCCGTGGAACGCGACCCGGTGATAGGCACCCGGGTACTCGCGGGCCTCGAGCTCGGCCTGCGCGACCGCGGTCTGGTAGGTCACGTCCCACAGCGTGGGCGCGTCCTGCTGGTACGCCTCGCCGCGGGCCACGTTGCGCAGGAACGCGCGCTGCGACACCGTCTGCGACTCGTCGCCGATCGTCGTGTACTTCTGGTCCCAGTCGACGCTGAGGCCGAGCGTCCGCCACAGCTGCTCGAAGACCTTCTCGTCCTCCTCGACCAGCTGGTTGCACAGCTCGATGAAGTTGCGGCGGCTGATCGGGATCTGCCGCTTGGCGTCGGGCTTCTCCGGAGGGGTGAAGTCCGCCTCGTAGGGCAGGGTCGGGTCGCAGCGGACGCCGAAGAAGTTCTGCACGCGACGCTCGGTGGGCAGGCCGTTGTCGTCCCAGCCCATCGGGTAGAACACCTCCTTGCCGCGCATGCGCTGATAGCGCGCGACGAGGTCGGTGTGCGTGTAGGAGAACACGTGACCGACGTGCAGCGACCCGGACACCGTGGGGGGAGGGGTGTCGATCGAGAAGATCTGCTCCCGGGTCTTCGAGCGGTCGAAGGCGTAGGTGCCCTGCTCGGCCCACCGCGCCGACCAGGTCGCCTCGAGTCCTTCGAGGACGGGCTTCTCCGGGACGCCGGTCCCAGAGCCAGATTTGCCGAGTTCGCTAGTCACGACAGACAAGTCTAGGTGTCAGCGGCTCCCGGTCACGACGGGCGGTCGCCCCCTCCCGCCGCGCCGACGGGCTCGGCCGTCCTGGTGGCGTCCGACGCGCCGACCGGGCCGTCGGTCCGGGCCAGTGCGCTCGGCCACCAGATGTGTCGTCCGATGTCGAGGTTGAGCGCCGTCACCAGCACCGAGCGGACGACGATCGTGTCGAGCAGCACGCCGACAGCCACGACGAAGCCCAGCTCGGCGAGGAAGACGATCGGCAGCGTGGCCAGTGCCGTGAACGTGCCGGCGAGGACGAATCCGGCCGAGGTGATCACGCCGCCCGTCGCCGCGAGCCCGAGCAGGGCTCCCTTGCGGGTGCCGTGCTTGAGCGACTCCTCCCGCACGCGGGTCATCAGGAAGATGTTGTAGTCGATGCCCAGCGCCACGAGGAACACGAAGGCGAACAGCGGGAAGGACGAGTCGGCCCCCTCGAAGCCGAACACGTGGCGGAAGGTCAGGGCGCTGATGCCGACCGCGGCGCCGAACGACAGCACCACCGTGACGAGCAGGATCAGCGGTGCCGCGACGGACCGCAGCAGCAGGGCCAGGATCAGCAGGACGACCGCCAGGATGATCGGGATGATCAGCCGGTTGTCCGCGCTGGAGGCGGACTGCACGTCCTTGTTGACCGCGGTGTTGCCGCCGACCAGCGCGTCGGCGCCGGGCACGTCGTGCACCGCGTCGCGGACCCGGTCGACCGTGTCGAAGGCCGCGCGGGAGTCTGGGGCGGACGTGAGCGTGCCCTCGAGGTACGCGACCGGGCTGCCCTCAGGACTCTTCACCTCGACCGAGGCCGGGTCGATGCCGTCGACACCGGCGAAGGCGTCCTTGACCGCGTCCGCGCTGGTGCCGTCGGCGATGACGGCCACGGGGGAGCCGGCCCCGCCCGGGAAGTGCTTCGCGAGCTCCTGCTCGGCGAGCACCGACGGCTGCTCCTTGGTGAAGCTCTGCTCGTTGGTCAGGCCGTCGGCGTCGAGCTGGAGGACGCCGAACGAGAGCGCGACGAGGATCAGGGTGGTCGTGACCCACACGGCGCGCGGCGCCTTCGCGATCCGCTGGCCGACCCGGGCCCAGAGGCCGGTCTCGCTCTTGACCGGGTCGCCGAAGCGGGGGACGAAGGGCCAGAAGATCCACCGTCCGACGATGACCAGCAGCGCCGGCAGCAGGACCATCATGACCAGCAGGGCGCAGGCGATGCCGACCGCGCCGACCGGACCGAGGCTGCTGGTGGAGTTCATCTGGGCGAACATCAGGCACAGCAGCCCGATGATGACGGTCGCGCCGCTGGCCAGGACGGCCGGCGCGGCGCGGTGCAGCGCGTGCGCCATGGCCTCGTGGCGGTCCTCGAAGTGGTGCAGCTCCTCGCGATATCGGGCCACGAGCAGGAGGGCGTAGTCGACGCCTGCGCCGAGCACCAGCACGCTGAGGATGCCGGCGCTCTGGCCGTTGACGGTCAGGTCGGCGTGCTTGGCCAGCAGGTAGACGAGGCCCTGGGCGATGAAGACCGCGCCGACACCGCAGAGCAGGAACAGGATCGCCAGCTGCAGGCTGCGATAGGTGATGAGCAGGATGATGAACACGATCCCGACGGCCGCGAGCAGCAGGATGCCGTCGATGCCGGAGAAGGCCTCGGCCTGGTCGGCGCCGAGCGCTGCGGGGCCGGCGAGACGGACGTCCAGCCCGTCCGCGTCCCGGTCGGCGATCGCGGTGATGTCGTCGACGCGGTCGGGCAGGTCCTCCCAGCCGTCGTCGCTCATGCGGATCGTCGCCAGGACCTCCAGCGCCTTGCCGTCCTCGGACGGGATGGGTCCGACCACGTTCGTGACCGTCTCGACGCCCTTGATCTGGGCGATGTCCGCCGTGGCCTTGGCGGCGTCCGCCGGGGTGATGCCCGAGTCGCGCACGTAGAGCACGACCGCCGGGATGTCGTCGGGGTTGGAGAAGGCCTGCGATCTCTGGATCACCTTGGTGGACTCGGCGTCCCCGGGCAGCCAGGAGGCGATGTCGTTGTCCTGGACGCTCGTGAGCTTGGCGCCGAGGGACCCCATCGCCATGATCGTGACGAGTCCCAGGACCGCCACGACCCACTTGACCCAGTGGTGCGTGACCCATCCGGCGATGCTGCGGTGCATGGTGGCCCTCCTTCGGGCGCCCCGAGTGGTGTGCGACGTGATCTTCCTCACTATGCCGGAGGGTGCCGACAATTTGAACATCGGTGGTGACCCTGACGCGTCCCTGAGGTGCTGCGATACTGGGCGGGATGACACCTACGTACGCGGAGGTCGAGCGCGCGCTCCTCGGCCGTTGGCCCGAGACCCGCCTCGAGCCCTCCCTCGATCGCATCGCCGCCCTGTGCCGCCTCCTGGGCGACCCGCAGGCGGCGTACCCGGTGATCCACCTGACCGGCACGAACGGCAAGACGTCGACGAGCCGCATGATCGACACGCTGCTGCGCGCGCTCGACCTGCGCACCGGACGCTTCACGAGCCCGCACCTGCAGTCGATGACCGAGCGCATCAGCCTCGACGGGGCCCCGCTGTCGGAGGCCCTGTTCGTCGAGGCCTTCGCTGACGTCGCGGCGTACGCGCAGATCGTGGACGACTCGTCGGCCCACCCCCTGTCGTACTTCGAGATGATGGTCGCGATGGCGTTCGCAGCGTTCGCCGACGCGCCCGTCGACGTCGCCGTGATCGAGGTCGGCATGGGCGGCTCGTGGGACGCGACCAACGTCGCGAACGGGCAGGTCGCGGTCGTCACTCCGATCGGCGTCGACCACGCGGCCTATCTCGGTGACCGGCCCGAGATCATCGCGGTCGAGAAGGCGGGCATCATCAAGCCCGGCTCGCACGCGATCCTTGCCGAGCAGTCGCCCGAGGTCATGGACGTGCTCATGCGCCGGGTGCTCGACGTCGGCTCGGTCGCGCTGCACGAGGGCACCGACTTCGGCGTCGAGAGCCGGGTCACCGCGATCGGTGGCCAGCAGATCGGTCTGCGTGGCCTCTCCGGCTCGTACGACGACATCTTCCTGCCGCTGCACGGCGCCCACCAGGCGCACAACGCGGCGTACGCCCTCGCCGCCGTCGAGGCGTTCACGGGCAGCAAGCAGCTCGACGCGGACCTGGTCCGTGACGCGTTCGCCCAGGTCAGCTCCCCGGGCCGCCTCGAGGTGATGCGTCGCAGCCCCACGGTGCTGCTCGACGCGGCGCACAACCCGCACGGCGCCCGCGCCACGATCGAGGCCGTCCAGGACGCGTTCTCGTTCAGCCCCCTCATCGGTGTCGTCGGCGTCATGGCCGACAAGGACGTCGAGGAGATGCTGCAGGTGTTCGAGCCCGTCATGGCCGAGATCATCTGCACCCAGAACAGCACGCCGCGGTCGATGCCGGCGGTCGAGCTGGCCGAGATCGCCGCGGACATCTTCGGCGAGGAACGGGTCACGCTGATCTCGCGGCTCGACGACGCGATCGAGCGGGCGATCCAGAAGGCCGACGCCGCCGAGGGGTACGACGACGCGATCGGCAGCGGCGGCGTGCTGGTCACCGGTTCGGTCGTCACGGTCGGTGAGGCGCGCGTCCTGCTCGGCGGACACGTCGCATGAGAGGCATGTGCGCGGCGATGCTGACGCTCGAGGCGATCATCCTGGCGCTCAGCGTGCCGGTCATGATCTCGGTCGAGAACGTCGACAAGGTCTGGGCGCTGGTCGTCGGTCTGGGCCTCGCGGCGCTGTGCATCCTCGTGGCCGGTTCGCTGCGCGGCCCGCAGGCCTACGTCGTCGGGCACCTGATCCAGGTGGGCGCGATCGCGATGGGGTTCCTCGTGCCGATCATGTTCTTCGTCGGCCTGATGTTCGCCGCCCTGTGGTTCGGGGCGTTCTTCCTCGGCCGCCGCATCGAGGCCGACAAGGCCCGCTGGGCGCAGGAGGCCGCACGCGACGAGTGAGGGGGGTGTCATCGCGTGATCGCCGCGCTACTGTCGTGAGCATGGTGCGGGTGCTGGCAGTGGCGGACGAGGAGGTCCCCGCCGCCCGATCCCGTCTGCGGAACCTCCACGTCGACCTGGTCATCGGTGCCGGCGACCTGCCGTGGGACTACCTGGAGTCCATCGTGACGGCACTCGACGTCCCCGCCGTGTTCGTGCCCGGCAACCACGACCCGGTCCCCGGTCCGGGCCGCACCGGCCCCGCCGGGTACGTCAACGCGGACGGGCGGGTCGTCGAGGTCGCGGGACTGCGCATCGCCGGCCTGGGCGGCTCGGTGCGCTACAACTCCGGCGCCCACCAGTACACCCAGAAGGAGTACGACGCGCGCGCCAAGCAGCTGCTGCGGAGCGCTCGTCGCGCGGGCGCTGTCGACGTCCTCCTCACCCACGCACCGCCGCTGGGCCTCGGCGACGAGCCCGACCCCAGCCACCAGGGCATCTCCGCCCTCCACGGTGTCCTGGAGGCGCTGCAGCCGACCTGGCACCTGCACGGGCACGTCCATCCCTTCGGCATGCTCAAGCCCGACCGCTCCGTCGGGCCGACCACGATCCGCAACGTGATCCCGTGGGACGTCCTGGAGATCGAGCCCCGCTCGGTCGTGCCCGTCCCGGCCAGGTCGCGCCGGAGCGCCTGATGGTCAGCAGCTCGGGGTCCCCACGTGTCGACGCCGAGAGCGACTTCATGCGCGCCCGCCGCCACCAGCTGCTGTCGAGCCTGGCGGCACGGCTGCGCAACGACACCGAGGACGTCGTGCAGTCGATGTCCTTCGACGAGGTCGTCGACGCGCTGGGCCGCCGCTCCGAGCACTACGTAGGCACCAAGGTCATCCCGCTCGACGCGATCGTCGGGTCCGTGGACAAGGCACGCGACTTCGACCGGCGCTTCCGTCCGACGTCGGCGGTGAACCGGCAGCGCTGGGAACGCCTCGCGCGCGCCAGTCGGACGGGCGAGGTCATCCCGCCGATCGACGTCTACCAGATCGGCGACTACTACTTCGTCCGCGACGGGCACCACCGCGTCTCGGTCGCCCGCAGTCTCGGGGTCGACCTCATCGAGGCGCGGGTCACCGCGATCGAGACCTTCCTGGCCCCGGTCGGGATCGACGCCCGGGCCGACCTCGAGCTGAAGTTCTGGCGACGTCTCATGCTGCAGCGGGTGCCGTTCACCGGCGAGGCGCGCGCGGCCGTGGCGGTCGACGAGCCGACCGACTACGGCGTCATCGCCGAGACCGTGGAGGCGTGGGCCGCGCGGACCATGCACCGCGAGGGCGCCTACATGGACAAGAAGACGATGGCCGAGCGGTGGTACGCCGAGGAGTTCGAGCCGGTCGTGCGGATGATCGAGGAGGCCGGCGTCCGCGGTGACGACGAGCGTCCCGCAGCCGCGTACCTGCGGGTCGCGGGGGAGCGCTACCGCCTCATCCGCGAGCACGAGTGGAACGCCGAGGTGATGGCCGCCGTCAAGCACAAGGGCCGCCGCAAGCGCCGGCGCGCCGACGCCGAGCGCTGATTCCCAGGAGAACCCCGGGATCCTCGCGGGGGCTCCCACCGAAAAGCTGCGCCTCTCCCCGAAACCTTCGGGTCACCCCGGGAACCTGCACCTCACCCCTGTTGCGAGCGGGTAGAGGCGACAGGTTCCGGGGTTCTCCTGGGAATCGGGCCCCCGGTCAGAGGCCGACGGTCAGGTTCTCGCCGGACGACGGATCGAACAGGTGCATCTTGTCGGTGTCGATGAGCAGCGTGGTGTCGTCGTCCTCCTGGACGGTGCTGGAGGCGTCCAGCGAGACCACGAGCTGGGTGCGCAGGGAGTCGCTGTCGGACTCGCGGGCCAGCTCCTTGAGCTGGTCCTGGACCTTGGGCTCGGCCTCGTACGGGACGTAGGCGTACTGCTGGTCGCCGAGCCACTCACGGACGTCGATGTGTGCCTTGAACGTGCGGGTGGTGTCGACCTCGTCGTGGTGCAGCACCGAGACGTCCTCGAAGTGCTCGGGACGGATGCCGGCCATCAGCAGTCCCTTGCCGGCGGTGCGCTCGGCCTTCGCGGCCGGCAGCGGGAACGTGCCGAACGGGAGCTTGACCTCGCCGCCCTCCACCGTCGCGGGCAGGAAGTTCATCGGCGGCGAGCCGATGAAGCCCGCGACGAACAGGTTGACCGGCTGCTCGTAGAGCTCGCGCGGCGTCGCCAGCTGCTGCAGGACGCCCCGCTTCATGACCGCGACCCGGTCGCCGAGCGTCATGGCCTCGGTCTGGTCGTGGGTCACGTAGACCGTGGTGATGCCCAGCTGCTTCTGCAGGCGTGCGATCTCGGTGCGCATCTGGCCGCGCAGCTTGGCGTCGAGGTTCGACAGCGGCTCGTCGAACAGGAACGCCTTCGCGTCACGCACGATCGCGCGGCCCATCGCGACGCGCTGGCGCTGACCACCGGACAGGTTCGCGGGCTTGCGCTGGAGGTGCTCGTCGAGGTCGAGGGTCTTGCTGGCCGCGCGGACCTTCTCGTCGACTTCCTTGTCCGGGACCTTGGCCAGGCGCAGCGGGAAGGCGATGTTCTCGTAGACCGTCAGGTGCGGGTAGAGCGCGTAGTTCTGGAACACCATCGACAGGTTGCGGTCGCGGGGCGCGAGGTCGTTGACCCGTTCGCCGCCGATGATCATGTCACCGGACGTGATGTCCTCCAGGCCGACGATCATCCGCAGCAGCGTGGACTTGCCGCAGCCGGAGGGCCCGACGAGGATCATGAACTCGCCGTCGGCGACGTCGATGCTGACGTCGTTGACCGCCGGGAATCCGTCCCCGTACTTCTTGACGATGTGCTTCATCTCGATGGCTGCCATGAGAGATCAACCCTTCACTGCGCCGGCGGTCAGGCCGGCGACGATCTTGCGCTGGAAGAACAGGACGAGGACGACGATGGGGACCGTGGCGACCACGGCACCCGCGGCCAGCAGCGATGCCGGCCGGTTGAACGGATCGGCCCCGACGAAGAACGACAGGGCGGCGGGGATGGGGCGGGCGCGTTCGGTCGACGTCAAGGAGATGCCGAACACGAAGTCGTTCCACGCGAAGAAGAACGTCAGGATCGCGGCGGTGAACACACCGGGCGCTGCCAGCGGGACGATGACCTTGCGGAACGCCTGCCACGACGTGGCGCCGTCGACCTGTGCGGCCTGCTCCATCTCCCACGGGATCTCGCGGAAGAACGCGGAGAGGGTCCAGATCGCCAGCGGCAGCGTGAACGACATGTACGGGATGATCAGGCCGAGCCAGGTGTCGTAGATGCCGAACGTGCGCCACATGTCGAACAGCGGGCCGACCAGCGACACGACGGGGAACATCGCGATGACCAGGGCCGTGGTGAGCACGAACTTCTTGCCCTTGAACTCCAGGCGCGCGATCGCGTACGCCGCGAGGGTCGCGATGATGACCGAGAGCGCCGTCGCGATGAGCGAGATGCCGATCGAGTTGATGATCGCCCGCCGGAACTGCTCGTCCTGCAGGACGTCGGAGTAGTTCGACCAGCCCGCGCCGCCGCCCGAGGACGGGAAGAAGCCGGGGCTGCCGTTGGTGACGGCCTGCTGGGACTTGAACGACAGCGAGATGATCCACACGACCGGGAGCAGGCACCAGATCAAGATCAGTGCGCACCCGAGGAGCGTGCCGATGTTGCCCTTGAGGCTCTTGCCCATGTCAGCTCTCCTGCCGTGCGTCGGCGAGGTTGACCCGGAACAGCTTGACGATCACGAACGCGACCACCAGCACGGACAGGAACAGCAGCACGGACAGCGCTGATCCGATGCCGAGCTGGAACTGCTCGATCACCTGCCGATAGGTGAGGAACGAGATCGACTCGGTGTTGTTGGCCCCGGCCGTCATGACGAAGATGTTGTCGAAGATGCGGTACGCGTCGAGGGCCCGGAACAGCACGGCCACCATGATCGCGGCCCGCATGTTGGGCAGGATGACCTTGTAGAGGCGCTGCCACCACGTGGCACCGTCGACCTTGGCCGCCTCCAGCATGTCCTCGGACACCTGGGCCAGGCCCGCCAGCAGCAGCAGCGACATGAACGGCGTGGTCTTCCAGATCTCCGACGCCATGATCGCGAGCATCGACGACCAGTACTGGCCGAACCAGTTGAAGTCGTCCGGGGTGAACGGCAGCCAGCTGTTGACGAATCCGTTGGTGTTGGAGAACGCGAACTGCCACGCGAAGCCCGAGACGACCGTGATGACGCCGTAGGGGATCAGGATCGAGGTGCGGATGACGCCGCGCGCGAAGATCACCTTGTGCATGACCATCGCGAACGCGAAGCCGATCACCAGCTCGACGGCCACCGTGATGATCATGATCCCGACGGTGTTGAAGGTATCGCGCCAGAACAACGAGTCGCTCAGCGCCGTGGCGTAGTTGGCGAGGCCCACGAACTCGCGGGCGTCGGGGTCGGTCAGCGAGTAGTTGAACAGCGACAGGTAGAGCGCCCGCAGCATCGGGAACGCGGTGACGAGCAGCATCAGCACGAGGGCGGGTGCCACCAGCTTGCGGGCCAAGGAGTTCTCGGCCCGGGACCGGTCCGAGTCCGGCCTGTCGGCCTCGTCGGCCGGGTCGACCGCGGTCTGCACATAGGTGGTGCTCACAGCAGTGCCTTCCCCTCGAGGATCTGGTTCAGGAAGTCCGCGGACTTCTTCGGCGTCCCCGCGTTGACCGAGTTCGGCGAGTGCCAGCGCGACTGCAGGGCGCTGGAGATCTGGCTGTAGAACGCGCTCTTGGGCCGGGCCCCGGCCGAGTCGATGCTCTGGCTGAACAACGTGAGCAGGTCCGGCGGGTACGCCTTCTTGAGCTCCTCGGAGTCGTACACCGACTGCCGTGACGGCATGAGTCCGTCGCTGACCGCGAGTGCCGCCTGGGCCTCGGGGTCGGTCACGCACGCCGCCGCCTGCTGGGCGAAGTCGCGGTGCTTGGAGAAGGCGCCGACGCCGATCGCGATGCCGCCGAGCGGGGGCTTGGACTCCTTGCCCTCGACCGTCTCGGGGTAGCGGGCCCAGCCGAGGTCCTCGAACTGCGCCTTGTCCTTGGGGCCGCCGGGCTTGCCGATCAGGCCCTCGTAGTTCTTGTAGACGAAGGTCCAGTTGGTCATGAACTCGCCGGCGCCCTTGTCCGGGAACATCAGGCCGAGGCTCGTGCCCTCGTTGGACGTCGTGAAGTCGGGCTGCTTGGCCTTGGACTTGGCCAGCTTCTCGATCACCTTCGCGGCGTCCTCGCCGGCGGCGGAGTCGATCGTGACCTTCGCGTCGCGACCGTCCTCGACCGTCGCGGGGTCCAGGATGTCGCCGCCCGCGCCCTGGATGAGCGAGTTGATCCACACGACGTACGCCTCGTACTTGTTGGCCTGGACGCCGACCGTGCCGTCGTGGTCGGCCGCGGCGTCGATGACCTGGTTCCAGGTCACCGGCTTGTTCATGTCGAGACCGGCGGCCTCGGCGAGCGACTTGCGGTACCAGAGCACCTGCGTGTTGGACCACTGCGGAGCCGCGACGACCTGGTCCTCCCACTGGACGATCTCGGACGGGCCCTTGAGGACGTCGTCGTCGAGCACCTTCGCCGCGAGATCGCCCGTGAACGGGGCGAGCCACTTGGCGTTGGCGAACTCCGGGATGAACACCGGGTCCAGGCTCATCAGGTCGGTCGAGCTGTCCTCGGCCGCGAGGCGACGGGCCAGCTGGGTGCGCTGGTCGGTCGCGCTGGACGGCAGGAGCTGGATCTGGATGTCGTAGTCGTCCGTGCTGCACCGCTTGGCCACCGACGTCAGCGTGTCCTGGCCGTCGGGGTTGATGTACCAGTTCAGCTTCGGCTTGCCGCTGTCGCCACCGCAGGCGGCCAGCACGCTCATGGACAACGCTGCCACGGCCACGGAAGTGGCGAGTCTGCGAATCGGTCGAACGGTCATGTGCTCCCCTCACGACGAACCCCGAGCCCGCCGAGTGATGCGGATCACAGGATCGAGACGAACCTAGTCCTGTGGACAACGGAGTGCAACACGACGTGCGTCAGCCGCGGAGCCACACTGTCTCGTCGGGCCCCACGTGCCCTGCGGTGCCGGGAAAAGCGCTGGTCACGAGCACCTCGGCGCCGCTGGGGAGGGGCAACGGCTCGGTGCCGAGGTTCGCCAGGACCGTCACCGGTGGACCGTCGGACGTGACCTGGAAGGCGAGGACGTCCTCGGGGTGGCCGTCGAGCCAGGTCAGGCGGCCCAGCCCGAGCCGGTGGCTGCGGCGGACCGCCAGCAGCGCCCGGTAGAGGCTCAGCGTCGACCAGGGGTCGTCGCGCTGACGGTCCACCGCCAGCGCGCCGAACTCGGCGGGCTGCGGCAGCCAGGACCGGTTACCCGGCCCGAAACCGTACGAGGGTGCGTGCTCCTCCCACGGGACCGGCACCCGGCACCCGTCGCGGCCCCGCTGGGTGTGACCGGACCGCTCCCAGGTCGGGTCCTGGCGTGCCTCGTCCGGCAGCCGGGTCGCCTCGGGCAGCCCGAGCTCCTCGCCCTGGAACAGGTACGCCGAGCCCGGGAGGGCCAGCATCACGGCCGTGGCCGCGCGTGCCCGACGCAGGCCGAGGACGGGGTCGGGCTGCGGGTCGTCCGGACCGATGCCGGCGATCCGCTGCAGGCCGGGCCGCTGCGGGTAGCCCAGGCGGGTGGGGTGCCGCACCACGTCGTGGTTGGAGAGCACCCAGGTCTGCGGCGCGCCGACCGCCTCGGCCTGGGCGAGCGAGTGGGCGATGGCCGCGCGCTGCTCGGCGGGCAGCCACGGGGTCATGAGGTACTCGAAGTTGAACGACTGGTGAAGCTCGTCCGCTCGGACGTACCGCGCCAGGGCCTGGGCCGGCAGCACCCACGCCTCGGCGCACAGGATCCGGTCGGCGTCCTCGCCCTCGACCGCGTACGAGTCGGCGAGCCGGCGCCAGCTGCGATAGATCTCGTGGACACCGGGCTGGTCCCACATGGGGGCGAGGGCCGTCGCGTCGACGTTCGCGTCGAGGGTGAGATCGGTGTCGGGGAGGTCCTCGAACTTGACCAGGCCGTGGGCGACGTCGATGCGGAAGCCGTCGACGCCGCGCTCGAGCCAGAAGTGCAGGACGTCCTCGAGCTCGTCGCGCACCTCGGGGTTGGTCCAGTCGAAGTCGGGCTGCGAGCGGTCGAACATGTGCAGGTACCACTGGCCCGGCGTGCCGTCCGGCTCGGTCACCCGTGCCCATGCGGGGCCGCCGAACATGCTGGTCCAGTTGTTCGGCGGCAGCCGGCCACCGTCACGGCCGTCGCGGAACAGGTAGCGCGCCCGCTCGCGGCTGCCCGGTGGGGACGCGAGCGCCGCCTGGAACCACGGGTGCTGATCGGAGGAGTGGTTGGGGACCACGTCGACGATGACCCGCAGGCCGAGGTCGTGGGCCCGCTCGAGGAGTGCGTCGAACGCACCCAGGTCGCCGAACACGGGGTCGACGTCCCGGTAGTCGGCGACGTCGTACCCGCCGTCGCGCTGCGGCGAGGTGTAGAACGGCGAGAGCCAGACCGCGTCGACGCCGAGCTCGGCCAGGTGGGGGAGCCGCTCGGTGATGCCGGGCAGGTCGCCGATGCCGTCGCCGTCGGAGTCCGCCCACGACCGGGGATAGACCTGGTAGATCACCGCGTCGCGCCACCACTGCCGTCCAGGACCCGACACGTCGCCCCCCTCGCGGGCGCCGGCGCGCCCTCACCACCAACGTACGCAGGCCCCGGGCGGGCGTCCACGAGTGGCCACGGCATCCGCACGGTAGATTTGATCCATGGCCCAACGCACACTCGTCCTGATCAAGCCCGACGCGGTCCGCCGCGGCCTGGTCGGACAGATCCTGTCCCGGTTCGAGTTCAAGGGGCTGTCCCTCGTCGCGATGGAGCAGCGCACGATCGACGCCGCCATGGCCGACGCCCACTACGCCGAGCACGTCGAGAAGCCCTGGTACCCGCCGCTGCGCGAGTTCGCGACCTCCGGCCCGCTCGTGGCGCTGGTGCTCGAGGGCGACGAGGCCATCTCGGTCGTGCGCCAGCTCAACGGTGCCACCGACGGCCGCCAGGCCGCCCCGGGCACGATCCGCGGCGACCTGTCGCTGTCCAACCGCGAGAACCTCGTGCACGCGTCGGACTCCGAGGAGTCGGCGACCCGCGAGATCGGGCTCTGGTTCCCCGCTCTGTGACGCCCGCCGCGGTCAGTCGCGCTTGAACGAGAAGAGCGCGTGGCCGAAGTAGGTGACCACGACGGTGCACCCGATCGCCAGCACCTGCGCCGGGATGGGCGGGATGCCGACCACCTCGACGAGCAGTGGGAGCAGCGCGGCGTTGACCGCGAACCCGCCGAGGTTCACGACCGTGAACCGCAGGAAGTCGCCCAGGAGACGACCGTGCACCCCGAAGACGAACCGGCGGTGCGCCGCGAACCCGGTCAGGATCCCGACGGCGTACGCCAGGACCAGGGTGCCCATGTAGTGGATGGCGTCGCCGAGCAGCCGGTCGAGCACGATGAAGGCCGCGAGGCAGAACGCCGTGTTGAGCCCGCCCACCACCAGGTAGCGCAGCTCGCGTCTCTCCACGACGGCCGCCACGGCTCGGCGCGGGACGGCGTTCTCGGACACGGGACGAGCCTACGTCGCCAGGCGTGACAGCCCCACGAGCACGACCGGCACCGTCACCCAGCCGATCGCGAGGACGATGTGGACCCGGCGCAGGGAGCGGCTCGAGAGCTCGTCGTCCCGTCTGATCAGCAGGCTGCCGGCCATCAGGGCCAGCATCGGCAGGAACACCGGCCAGTAGCGGGGCGACGCGATGTGGACGAACGGCTGGGTCATGAGGGCGGCGGTGACCAGGGACGCCAGGATCGTCACGACCTGGATCCGGGCGGGCGTCCGCCGGACGAGCAGGACGCTGGCCGCGGCCAGCACCAGGGTCGCGAAGTAGAGCGTCTTGGTCACGTGCACGTCCAGGCGCGAGACGACGTCGGGATCCGTGATCTCCAGGCGAGGCGGTTCGCCACCGGCGTCCTTGGCCCGGAAGGCGTTCTCGAAGCCGGTGGGCTCGAACACGTAGCGCCCGACGTTGTCCAGCACGTCGGTCGCGTAGGACGACGGCGTGACGCCCTCCAACGCGTGGTCCGCCATCCGGCGCTGGACGTCGAGCTGGTTCTCTCCCGTGCGCGCGGCGACGTCCCGGGCGAAGTCGGCCATGACGTACCAGGTGTTGCCGGGCGGGCAGGGACCGAAGCACATCTCGTCCTGGTTGCCGAAGGCGTAGCCGATGGACAGGGGGAGGGTGGTCGTCGTCGTCACCCGGGCGTCGAAGGTCCGGCTGACGGTGTACGACCACGGCAGCATCATGACGGCCAGGACGGCTGCGGCGAGGCCGCAGCCCAGCAGCGCCCGGGTGCGCTGGCTCCCGCGCGTCCAGCACAGCACCGCGATGGCCGACAGGACGAGGAGACCGGCGACGAGCGGCAGGGTGCTCGAGCGCAGGTAGAGCGCCGCGCCGAGGAGGACGCCGAGGAGCGCGGCGTCGCGCCACCGCGGAGCCCGGCCCGCGGCCAGGCTGCGCCACATGCGGACGAGCTGGGCGACGACCACGACGAGGACGAGGCCGGCCGAGAGGTCACCCCACATCGTGTAGGAGTACAGCACCCACATCGGCACGAGCGCCGGGACGACCGCCAGGGCTGCCGCCAGCTGCCAGGCGACGACACGGAAGACGATCGCGACCGCGCCGAGGAACAGCACGAGGGTCAGGACGCCCACGTAGATCCGTGCCGCGGGCACGCTGGCACCGGGCGCGACCAGGTACAGCGGGGTCAGGAGGGTCGACATGCCCGGCATGAACCACCCGTTGCCGATGACGTGCTCCTGCAGGTCGCTGATCGGCACCCCCTGCCCGGAGAAGAAGGAGCGGAGCGCCCGGGCCATCGCCTGGCCTCCGGCGGAGTAGGCCTTCTCGTCGCCCAGCAGCGGAGTGCGCACCGCGATGGGGAGCAGGGCCACCTTGAGGACGACGTGGAGCGCCAGGAGCCCCGCCACGAGGCGGACGGGCGTGACCGAACGCGCCGCGGCCGCGAGTCGCGGCCGCACCGAGGTGGGGACGGTCATCGGCGAAGGCCCTCCGACACGTTCTGGAGGGTCGCGTGGATCCCCGCGGGCAGCGGGGTGGACGCGAGGTGGTCGAGCGACGGCCACACCTCGGAGCGAAAACGCAGGTCCTTGGCCTGGAACCGGGCGTTCGGCGAGGTGCCGACGACGATCGGGGCGCGTCGGCGGCTGACCCGTCTGAGCTCACCGATGATCAGCGCGAGGGAGGCCGGCGCCTGGGACGCGAGGATCTTGACGACGACGGTGCCGTCGGGCTCGGCCGACAGCAGGTGGCTCCCGGCCAGCACCATCTGCGCCGCGTCGCCGACGAACAGGTAGTCGCGGGTGGTGTCCAGCGACACGTACATGGTCATCGGGGAGCGCTGCCACTGCGCGCGGCACAGCTGGGAGATGACGCCCTGCGGCTTGCTCAGGTCCTGGCCCGGGCCGTAGAGGTTGGACAGCCGGCCGATCAGCACCGAGACACCGTGGTCGGCGAGTCGTCGAACGGCCTCTTCGTTCGCGAGCTTGGCCTCGCCGTAGGGGGCCAGCGCGATCGGCGCCGTCGACTCGGTGAACGGGGGAGCGGCCGACCCGGCATAGACGCCGCCGGCGGACGACGCGAGGAAGACCCGCACCCGCGACTCGCGGTGCCGGAGGTGGGCCTCGTCCAGTTCGGTCATGAACGATCGGAACGTCTCGACCTCGACCGCCAGCATCTCGGGGGTGGTGGCGACCACCCCCGCGCCCGCGCACCACAGGAGGGTGACGTCGTCGTGCAGCGTCAGGATCCGCTGGGCGTCGGCGGCGAGGACCTCGACGGCGCGGGCCGGATCACCCCACGGCACGTGGCTGAGGTGCACGGTGTGGCCGGCGATCTCGGCGGCACGCGTGACGGCGCTGCCGAGCATGCCGTGGGCCCCGACGATCCAGTCCGCCGGGGAGTCAGCTCTGGGCGACGCCATCGGGAGCGCGTCCGAGCGGGCCGAGCTGGGGGTCGCTCGTGATCAGGTACGGCGGCTTGCCCATCGCCATGCTCACGGCGACCCCGACGTACTCGGCGATCACGCCCAGGGAGAACAGGATGACGCCGCCCATCAGCAGCAGCAGGACCACCAGGGACGTCCAGCCCTGGGGTGGTTCGTCGCCGTTGAGCCGGGCGATCACGAAGTAGCAGGCGACGGCCGCGCCCAGCACGGCCAGGACGACCCCGAGGAGGCTCACCGCCCGCAGCCCACGGGTGCCGCTGGTCAGGACCATCCTCCAGAAGTGGGACAGGAGCTTGAGCGTCGAGTAGCCCGACTGGCGATCGCCCTCGGCACGCAGGGTGACGGGTGCCGTCGCGGGCGCATCGGTGACCCACGTCAGCGCGACGTCGAGGTAGACGCCGTGGCCTGCGTACGCCGCCACGCTGCGCCCGACCTCGCCGAGCACGAGGCGGAACGAGTGGAACGCTGCGGCGTCGGTGCCGCCGGCGATCAGGTTGATGACCCGCTTCGACGTGCGGGACGTGACGTTGCGGAACGCCGAGTGGGGGGCCGGGTTGACCGGCGCGGCGTAGACGAGCCGGGCCTGTTTCGCCATCGCGGTGTCCAGCAGGCTGTCGATGTCGGCCGGGTCGTGCTGACCGTCCTCGTCCATCGTGACGATCCAGTCACCCGACGAGCTGGCCATCCCGGCGATCGTGGCCGGGTGCTGGCCGAAGTTGCGACTGAGCCAGACCGGCAGGATCCACTCGTGCTTCTCGCTGGCCTCGCGCAGCACGTGGTCCGAGTCGTCCGGGCCGCAGTCGTGGACCAGGATCACCTCGGTGACCCGCATGGTGTGACCGGCGGCCGTGGTGTGCGGCTCGGTGAGTGGCTCGAGCTCCTGGAGGAGGTCGGGCAGGTGCGTCCCGCCGCGGTACACGGGGATCACGATGGAGATCGTGTGAGGCGAAGTCACAGCATGGCCTCCGGTCGAGGGTCGTCACGAAACTATAAGCACGGGATCGCAGAAACGCGTGCCGAGCGCGCAGGTGGCGCGCGTCGTGTTCTCAGCGGCCGCGCCCACCGGCGAATCCTGTCGCCGCGGGGCGAAACTGACCTTGCGGCCACGTGCCGGCGCACTAGCCTGTCCCCATGACATCAACCGGGCGGGGAGGTTCCGCCTCTCTCGCGGCCACGGACTACTGGTGGTACCGAGCGCGGACCGCGCTGCTCGGGACGATCCTGGCTCACCGTGTCGGGGCTCCGCAGCGGGTCCTGGACGTCGGCAGTGCGGACGGTCCGAGCGTGGGCTGGCTGCACGACCACGACGGGCTGCACGTCTCCGTCGACATCGATCCCCGCGGCCTGTCCGCCGGAGGCGTGTGCGGCTCGGCCCTCCTGCTGCCCTTCGGCGACGACAGCTTCGACGTGGTCGGCGCGTTCGACGTCGTCGAGCACTGCGAGCCCGAGTCCGTCGCGCTGGCCGAGCTGCAGCGGGTGCTCAAGCCGGGCGGGACGCTCATGCTCTCGGTCCCGGCCTACCAGTGGGCCTGGTCCAGCTTCGACGACGCGAACGGTCATCACCGTCGGTACACGCGCGGGCGCGCGGTCCGCGCGGTCGAGCTCGCGGGTCTGCAGGTGGACCGGGCGACGTACGCCTTCGCCGCGGTCTTCCCGTTGTTCGCGGCGCAGCGGGTGCTGAAGAGAGCCGTCGAGCGGCTCCAACGCCGCGGCGCCGCGGCGCCGTCCGACATCGTCGACCTGCCGCCGGTGTCACCCGGCGTGTCCGGGCTGCTCATGGGGCTGTGCCGGCTCGATCAGCGGCTGCTGCGCCGCACGAACCTGCCGTTCGGGTCGTCGGTCGTGCTGGCAGCGTCCAAGGCGCCGCAGCCGGCCCCACTGGCGAGGAGTCAGGCGTAGGTCGGCATCCGCAGGTGGTGGATGACCTCGTGGAACTGTCCGCGGACGTCCTCGGGCAACCAGATCACGTGGTTGGAGGCCGAGGCCATGTCGACGTCCTCCTGCAGGGTGACGACGTCACTGACCTGACGCGGCTGGTCGCGCTGGGGTTCCTCGAACTCCAGCAGGGAGATGCGCATCGTGATCCCGAACGGGTTGGGGTTGACCAGGCCGATGCCCCAGAACTCGCCGGGGTCCGCCGTCGCCTTCTGCTCCAGGTCGATCATGACCGACGTGACGTCCTTCTCCAGGGCGGGATGGTCCACCTCCTCGGCCGCGGCGAGCTCGACGCGCACCCCGCGCACGAGGTGGGAGCCCTGCCCGTCGAACCGCAGGACGTCCGTGAGGACTCCGGCGGCGGGAAGGAGCGGGCCGCCGCGGTGTGAGCCGTTCACCCCCTGCGTGACGACGTGGGGGAGCTCGCGGCCGTAGACGTCGTACGCGACGAAGCGCAGCGTGGGGACGACGGACACCTCGGTGTTGTTGCGGATCGTCAGCATCTGGTCGGGCGACCCGTCGGTCGAGATCGCCACGTAGGTGACCGAGAACGGAGGCGGGGTGCGGGGACGTCGCTTCACGGCCCCGAGCCTAGCGCCGGTCGCGGGGGGCGGGTCGGCACCGCCCGTGGTCGCCGACGCCACGGACCCTCACGGAAAGACGTGCTATGGCCTTGTAAGGTGAATCTGTTCGAGTCGGGGGCGGCCAGCTGGGTGGACCTCGACGTGGCGGCGATGATGGAGGCAAGTCCGAGTGGTCGTGGATCCGGACGTGGAGGTCGCCAAGCTCCGAGAGAAGCTGCGCCTGTGCCAGCTCGAGCTCGCCAAGGCTCGTCGTCAGCAGGAGGAGCTCGCCGAGGCGAGTCTCTCGCACGACGAGACGGAACAGCGCCTCGTCGATCTGACTCGTCGACTCGACGGGCGCCTCGTGCAAGGAGAGTCGGTCACTGGACCGCGTGGCTGGCTCAAGCGCCGCGTCCTCTCGACCATGCCGAGTCCGGACGAGGATGACGATCTGGCTGTCCTCCGGTCCTCGGCGTTGATGGACGGGCCGTGGTACTTCCAGCAGTACCCCGAGGTTGCCTCGACCGGTCTGAGCGCGTCACTGCACTACCTGCGCCACGGGGCGGGTCAGGGCAAGGACCCCGGTCCGGAGTTCGTGACGGCCACCTACCGTGAGCAGCACCCCGAGATCGCGGACGGAGTGAACCCGCTGGTGCACTTCCTGCGTCTGGCGTCGGAGCCTGCGCGGTGACGACCCACGAGGTCGACGAAGAACGCCTGCGGCGCGAGATGGCCCTCGTGACCGACCTCGTCGACGAGACGTTCTACCTCCGGGGCAACCCCTCGGTCGAGGCCACCGGCCTCAGTGCGCTCGAGCACTTCTGCCGCATCGGCTGGCGCGAGCTGCGCAAGCCCAACCCCGACTTCGACGTGTGGTGGTACTGGTCCGTGCACCTGGACCCGGCCGACGACGCGGTCAACCCGCTGGTCCACTGGGCGAGCGAGGGCCGCGAGGCCGGGCTGAGCACGCGTCCGACGGGCGCCGACGTCCGTCCGGTGGGCAGCGGCACCTCCCTGCCTCGCGATCGGCCGGTACGACGGGCGGTGCTGTTCGCCGGGTTCGACGTCGACGGCGAGGTGGACGAGTCGGTCGTCGCCCTGCTGCGGGACCTCTCGCGCCACGGCGACGTCTTCTACCTGTTCGACGGCTACCTCGCGCCCCGCGAGCTGGACAAGATCCGGGACATCACCGTCGGTGCGTGGGGGATCCGCCACGGCGCGTACGACTTCGGCTCGTACGCGATGCTGGCCCGCGAGCTGGTCGGCTGGGACCGCCTGGCCGGGTACGACGAGGTGCTCTTCGTCAACGACAGCTGCTTCGCGGTCCGGCCGCTGGACGAGCTGTTCGCCGAGATGGACGCCCGGGACTGCGACTGGTGGGGCCTGCAGGCCACCAAGGGCATCATCGACGTCCGCGACGACCCGTTCCGCAGCCTCTCCGAGCCCGTGGCGCTCGCGACCGCGCTGCGCGAGCACGCGGAGGACTTCGAGCGCGAGTCGATCTACAACTTCCACGTCGGCTCGTACTTCTTGGCGTTCCGGCGTCCTGTCCTGGACGATCCGCTGTTCCGGCGGCTGATGGACTCGGTCGCGCCACAGGCCGGCAAGCGGCTGGTCGTCCACAAGTACGAGATCGGGCTGACGCACCTGCTGCTCGGCCGCGGACACGCCCTCGACACGTTCATGGCGGACCTGTATCCGTACCACCCGCTGTTCAGCGACTGGGCGTTCGTGATGATCGGACGAGGCTTCCCGCTGCTCAAGCGGTACTTCATCTACCAGAACCACTACAACGTCCCCGGACTCGTGCGCTGGAAGGAACGGCTCCTCGAGGTGGCGCCGGGAGCCGACGTCGAGCAGTTCGAACGCACCTTGGTCCGGACCGCGCCGGACGACCGCCTGAAGCGCAGCTTCGCGATCACGACCGACGCCGCCGGCGACGTCGTGGTGCCGGAGGTCCTCCGCGGGCCCCAGTTCAGGCGTGTCGACAAGAGCACCGTCAAACGGCCCGATCTCTGGGTGTTCGCCGTGGACGGCGGGACCCACCGGCTGCCCGACAACAGCAGGGCGATCCTCGAGGCCGTCCGCGACGACCCGACGATCACCAAGGTCGTCCTGACCCGCAGCCGCCGGGTCGAGCTGGCCGGCGCGAACGTCGTCGTCGAGCCGCTGCTCAGCCCGGCCGGCCGCGACCACCTGCTGCGGGCCGGGACGGTGTTCGTGCGCGCGAGCATGCGCAACACGCTCGCCGCCCCCGTGCAGACCGACCAACGGGCCGTCGTCATGGTCCGCGACGGGCTGCAGCTCGAGCGGGCGGGACGTGCCGCGGAGGCACCCGCGCCGCCGGAGGGTCGGCCTGGAGCCGACCGCGGTGAGCGGCTCGTCCACCCCATTCCCGGGCACCCGCTGGCCGGCATCCTCGTCGCCTCCGACGTGGACCGCCTCGCGACCCTGGCCACGCACTGGCCGGCCCGGTTCGAGGACACCTGGTCCACCGGCATCCCCGCACACGACTTCCTGTGGGCGGACACGGACGCCCTCCCCGACGACCTGGCCGCCCAGGTCGCCGCAGTCGAGGCAGAGGTGCGGGGCCGCCGCCTGCTGCTGTTCGCTCCGACCCAGCGCACGCTGGCGGGGGAGCGTGCGGCGTACCGGTTCACCGACGCCGAGATCGACCGGTTGCGGGCCTGGTGCGAGCGGCACGACGCGGTGATCGGCCTGCGGGAGGCGGCCGGCGACCTCGTCCGCCCGTACGCGCAGCAGCTCGGCGACCTCGCCCTCGACCTGTCGCGCACCCGCTACGCGTCCGACCACGCGGTGCTGCGTGCGACCCACGCCGTGCTGACCGACTACTCGGGCCTCGCCCTCGACCATGCCACGACCGGACGTCCGGTCATCGCCTTCGCCCACGACCTCGACGTCGCCGCCGGCCGGCTCCTGTACGACCTCGAGCACTTCTTTCCCGGTCCGGTCTGCCGCGACTTCGACTCGCTCGAGGCCGAGCTGGAGACCGTGCTGGACCGCCCGCTGTCCCGCCGCGAGCAGCGCGTGCGCGAGATGCTGGTCGACCACCCCGGTCACGGCAACGTCGACCGGGTCATGGCGCACCTCGTCGAGGAGGGCGCGATGGCGTCGAGCCCGAGGAGTGACGCCGTATGAGTCCCGAGGTCTTCCTCCAGCAGTGGCAGTCCTTCGTGGCTCGCTGGGCCGATGCCGAACGCACCGAGAAGGGGTCCGGTGCGCACCTCATCGACGGTCTGCTTGAGCACGGGCTCGCCCACCAGGACGGTGAGGCGCCGACGACCGCACCGTCGGAGACGGATCTCATGGCGTGCGAGATCGAGGTGGTCCGGCGCAGCGGTGCCGTGGACGTCGCGGCGTACCTCGGCACCGACCCGCCGCTGAAGCCACGTGATGGCGACGCCGTCCGGCACTTCTGCCAGCGCGGACGCACGTTGCTGCGCAACCCGAGCCTGGACTTCGACCTCTGGTGGTACCTCGGTGAGCACCTCGACGGCGACGTCGACGGCATCAACCCCCTGCTGCACCACGTGCTCGTCGGCCGCTTCGTGGGACTTCCCACGCGCCCCGAGCCGCTGACCGAGAACGTCCCGGCCCCCCTCGGGGCGTCCGGCGCGGTGCGGCGCGCCTGCCTGGTCGTCGGTGCGGACCCCGACGGGCTGGTCGCCCCACACGTCGTGCGCTTCGTGCGCGAGCTCGGCCGGTTCGGCGACGTGTTCTACCTCGGTCGCCAACCTTTGCTGGACGGCGAGCTGGAGAAGCTGGACGGCCTGGTCGTCGAGTCGTGGGAGCAACGGGTCGACGACAGCGCCACCGCCAAGGGCGCGATCCTCGCGCGCGACCTGGTGGGATGGGACACGCTCGAGCAGTACGACGAGGTCGTGATCGTCGACGACGACCACTATCTGGTGCGTCCTCTCGACGAGGTGTTCGCGACGATGGACGAGCGCGCATGCGACTGGTGGGCGCTGCGGGTGACCTCACCACGGTTCCTCGGTGAAGGACCAGATCGTGAGCCGATCGGCGTCGACGAGGCGAAGCGCCGCTACCTCAAGCCCTCGAGCATCCGCGCCAACGAGACGCTCACCCGCGACATGGCGATCACCGCCTTCCGTGCGCCGGTCGTCGCTGACCCGGGTTTCCGACGCGTCATGGAGCGGATGATCCCGCGGACGGGCAGCACCCGGATGACCCGCCGTCACGATCTCGGCCTCACGCGGTACCTCGCCGCCCGCGGCTACGAGCTCGGTGTCCACGACGACGTGCTCCGGCCCAACGACCAGCCGTTCGGGCCCACGGGGTTCGAGCTCGTCGAGTCCGGACGCTACCCGCTGCTGTCGCGCAGCTACCTCGTCAACAACCCCGACCGCATCCCCGACTTCGCCCGGTGGCGCGTCCGCCTCGGCGCCTGGGTGCCCGGCGACGTCCTGGACGAGATCGAGGCGCACCTGGTGCGTGTCTCGTCCGACGCGAGCCTGCAGCGCAGCTTCGCGATCGTCACCCGAGAGGATGGGACGGTCGACTTCCACGACCCCATGACGCCAGAGGAGTTCCAGGTCGTCGACGAGACCGTCCCGAAGTACGACCACTGGTGGGCGTTCCCGGTCTGCGCCTACGACCACACCTTTGCCGGCAACGAGCGCGCGGTCTTCGACGAGATCCGCGACGACCCGTCGATCAAGAAGATCATCCTGACCAAGTCCCGCCGGATCGACGTGACGGGCGAGAACGTCGTCATCGTGCCGATCGAGAGCCCCGAGGCGCAGTACTACCTGGCGCGGTCGCGGTTCGTGTTCGTCAAGCACACCCTCACGGGCAACGTGCCGTGGCCGATGTCGGCGATCACGCACGACGTCATCAACCTGTGGCACGGCATCCCGCTCAAGCGGTTCGGCATGGCGTCGGCCGGGCTCGACGAGGAGACCCGGCAGACCCTGATGACCAAGCACGGCTACTCGCGCGCGGTCATCGTGTCCAGCCGCATGGACGCCCTGGCGATGTCTGCGGCGTTCTTTCCCGTGTCGTACCCCGACATGTGGCCCACGGGGCTGCCGCGCAACGACTTCGTCACCCGGCCGGAGGAGCAGCTCCCCGACGACTTCCGCGCGATGGCGCAGCGCCTGCGCGACGAGGTCGCGGGCCGTCGCCTCGTCATGTTCCTGCCCACGTTCCGTGACGGCCAGGGCGAGTCGCAGTACCAGTTCGACGAGTCCGAGCTCGCCCGGCTGGCGAAGTGGGCCGAGCGGCACAACGCCGTGATCGGCGTCCGCGAGCACATGGCCGACCGCGGGCGCACCTACTCCCGCGCGCTCATGCCGCTCGGCGCGATCGACCTGTCCGCCCACCGCTACCCGGACCTGGAGATCCTCTACCGGGAGGCGGATGCGCTGATCAGCGACTACTCCAGCTGCCTCGTCGACTTCCTGCTGACCGGCAAGCCCGTCATGAGCTTCGCGTACGACTACGAGCGGTACAGCAACGCCGAGCGCGGGCTGTTCTATCAGCTCGACCGGGTGCTCCCGGGTCCCGTGTGCCGGTCGTTCGAGGACCTCGCGGCGGCGCTCGACACGGTCTTCGACCCCCTCACCCCCGAGCAGGCCGAGGAGTACGACTGGAAACGTCGCATCTTCTTCGACCACCTCGACGACCAGGCGTCGTGGCGGGTCGTGCAGCGGGTGAAGGGGCTCTACCTCGACGAGCAGCGGTCCTAGGCGGGGGCGACCCACGGTTTTCGCCCCCGCGCACCGAGCGCCTACCCTTGACGCATGTCCGTCGAGTCTGTGTTTCCCCGCCTGGAGCCCCTGCTGCCGTCGATCGGCAAGCCCATCCAGTACGTCGGTGGGGAGCTCAACGCGACGAGCAAGGAGTGGGACTCCGCTGAGGTCCGCTGGGCCCTGATGTACCCCGACGCGTACGAGGTCGGCCTGCCCAACCAGGGCGTGCAGATCCTGTACGAGGTCCTCAACGAGCGCGACTGGATCCTGGCCGAGCGGACGTATGCGGTCTTTTCCGACATGGAGAAGGTCATGCGCGACAACGACATCCCGCAGTTCACGGTCGACGCGCACCGCCCCGTGCGGGCGTTCGACCTCATGGGCATCTCGTTCTCGACCGAGCTGGGCTACACCAACTTCCTGACCGCGATCGACCTGGCCGGCATGCCGCTGCACGCGGTCGACCGCGGCGGCGAGGACCCCATCGTCATCGCGGGAGGCCACTCGGCGTTCAACCCCGAGCCGATCGCGGACTTCATCGACGCGGCGGTCCTCGGCGACGGCGAGGAGATCGTCCTGGCGATCAGCGCCGTCGTCCGTGAGTGGAAGGCCGAGGGCTGCCCCGGCGGCCGTGACGAGGTGCTGCTGCGCCTGGCGAAGTCCGGTGGCGTCTACGTCCCGAAGTTCTACGACGTGACGTACCTGCCTGACGGGCGCATCCAGCGGGTCGTGCCCAACCGTCCCGGCGTCCCGTGGCGCATCGCGAAGCACACGTTGATGGACCTCGACGCGTGGCCGTACCCCAAGAACCCGCTCGTCCCGCTCGCCGAGACCGTCCACGAGCGCTTCAGCGTCGAGATCTTCCGCGGCTGCACGCGGGGCTGCCGCTTCTGCCAGGCCGGCATGATCACCCGCCCGGTCCGTGAGCGCTCGATCGAGGGCATCGGCCAGATGGTGCAGAACGGCCTGGACAAGACCGGCTTCGAGGAGGTCGGGCTGCTGAGCCTCTCCAGCGCCGACCACACCGAGATCGGCGAGGTGGCCAAGCAGCTCGGCGACCGCTACGAGGGCACCAACACGTCCCTGTCGCTGCCGTCCACACGCGTCGACGCCTTCAACATCACGCTGGCCAACGAGTTCAGCCGCAACGGCCGGCGCTCGGGCCTGACGTTCGCGCCCGAGGGCGGCAGCGACCGGCTGCGCAAGGTCATCAACAAGATGGTCTCCGAGGACGACCTCATCCAGACCGTCGCCGCGGCGTACTCGCACGGCTGGCGCCAGGTGAAGCTGTACTTCATGTGCGGTCTGCCCACCGAGACCGACGAGGACGTGATGCAGATCGGCGAGCTCGCGAAGCGGGTCATCCAGACCGGCCGCGAGGTGTCCGGACGTCATGACATCCGCTGCACGGTGTCGATCGGCGGGTTCGTGCCCAAGCCGCACACCCCGTTCCAGTGGGCCTCGCAGCTCGACCACGAGACCACGGACGCCCGGCTGCAGAAGCTGCGCGACTTCGTGCGGGCGGACAAGAAGTTCGGCAAGTCGATCGGCTTCCGCTACCACGACGGCAAGCCCGGGATCATCGAAGGACTCCTCTCACGCGGCGACCGACGCGTCGGCCGGGTCATCGAGGCCGTGTGGCGTGACGGTGGACGGTTCGACGGCTGGAGCGAGCACTTCTCGTACGAGCGCTGGGCGCGGATGACGGAGGAGTCGCTGGCCGACGAGCCGGTCGACCTCGACTGGTTCACGACCCGGGAGCGCGAGTACGCCGAGGTGCTGCCGTGGGACCACCTGGACGCGGGCCTGGACCGCGACTGGCTGTGGGAGGACTGGCAGGACGCGCTCGACCCCGCCGGCGCGGTGGAGGTCGAGGACTGCCGCTGGACCCCGTGCTTCGACTGCGGCGTCTGCCCGCAGATGGACACCGAGATCCAGATCGGCCCCACGGGTCGCAACCTGCTGCCTCTGAGCGTGGTCTGACCTGAGGTAGCCGCGGTGGGTCTGAGGTAGCGCCTCAGGCAGGAGTTACGGCGTTCGTCCGATGTGGCACCGGTGCCTCAGCGACGAACGTGGGTGATGTCGAAGGAACTCCTCGAAAGGACCGACATCATGTACACGGACTTCATCGCCCAGGTCGCCATCCAGCAGCACGAGAACGAGCTCACCGAACGACTCGAACGTCGCCGGGTCGCGGCAGAACGTGCCGTCGTCGAGCACGGGGGCGAGCGCCTCGCCGTCATCGCCCACCTGGCCCGTCAGGCCCGCGCCACGCGCGCCGCGGCAGGCAACCCGCACGCCGCCCACTGAGGGACGGTCAGCCGCGCGGTCGGCGGTCGAGGGTGTCCTCGAGCATCACCGGCCGCGCGACGATCGTGCCGAACACCGCGATGAGCCCCGACAGGGCGATCAGCGCGATGATCGGCGCGTCCCACGACCCGGTGGCGTCGTGGAGCGCACCGACGCCGAACGGTCCGATGCCGGCGAGGAGGTAGCCGAGCCCCTGCGTCGTGACCGAGAGGGTCGCCGTCCCCGCCGTGGTCCTCGTCCGGCGGGCGATCATCGTCAGCGTCCACGTGAACGCCCCGCCGCCGAGGCCGAGCAGGACCGCCCAGAGCCACGGGACGGTCGCCGGGGCGAGCAGCACGCCGAGCCAGCCGGCTGCGGTGACGGCAGCGAACGCCCACGGCAGGTAGGGCCGGTCGCCGACCCGCTCGATCAGCCAGGGGAGTCCGAGCGTGAGCGGCAGGCCCACCGCGCTGAGCAGGCCCAGCAGTGCGCCGGCGTACCCGCTGGACACCCCCGCGTCGCCCAGCATCTGGGGGAACCAGCCGAACTGGGCGTAGGCGCCCGCGGACTGCGCGGCGAAGATCAGGAGCATCGCCCAGGCGAGGGGGGAGCGGGAGACCGCGCGCATGGACAGCCGGTCCTCGTGGACCTGCGGCGCGTGGACGTCCCGCCGCAGCATCAAAAGCCACGGGACGAGCGCGAGACCGCTCAGCACCGCCCAGAGCCCGATCCCGGACCGCCACCCGCCGAACGCGTCGGACAGCGGCACGGTGGTGACCGACGCCGCAGCGGCGCCGCCCATCAGCGCCGCGCCGTAGAGCGAGCTCATCAGCGGGATCCGGTCGGGGAAGTGGGCCTTGACCAGCGGCGGGAGGATGACGTTCCCGACCGCGGCGCCGGCCAGCGCGATCACGCTGCACAGCAGGAAGACCGTGCCGTCGTCCACGACGGACCGCAGCACGAGCCCGAGGGTGAGCAGTGCCAGCACCAGCGCGGCGGCGCGGTGCAGGCCCAGCCGGCGCACCGATCCGGCCGATCCCACGCCGAACACGGCGAAGCACACGACCGGCAGCGTGGTCAGGACGCCGGCGACCGTCGCGGTCATGCCCAGATCGCCGCGGACCTGGTCGAGCACGACGCCGACGCTGCCGACGGCCACTCGCAGGTTGACCGCCAGCAGGACGATCGCGGCTCCGACGAGCCACCTGCCTCCGGTCGTGGGCGTGGGGGAGGGCGTCGTCACCGATCCATTGTCCCGATTGCCGCGCGGGTAACCTCGTCGGGTGACGACCCTCGAGGGAACACCCAATCCCGAAGCCCCGAACCCGCAGCTGCCGATCGTGCAGAAGCTGCGCATCCGCTACGCCAAGCGCGGCCGCCTGCGGTTCACGAGCCACCGCGACTTCGCCCGGGCGTTCGAGCGGGCGGTCCGCCGTGCGGGCATCCCGATCGGCTTCTCGTCCGGGTTCACCCCGCACCCCAAGATCTCGTACGCGAACGCGTCGCCGACCGGTGCGGCCAGCGAGGCGGAGTACCTGGAGATCGGCATGACGCGTCCCTGTGACGCCGACGAGGTGCGCGAGCTGCTGGACTCGGCGCTCCCGGCCGGGCTCGACATCGTCGACGTCGTGGTCGCCCGCCCCGGTGCCCTGGCCGATCGGCTCGAGGCCAGTGCCTGGCAGATCGCGCTGCCCGGTGTGACGCCCGAGCACGCCAGCGCTGCGGTCGAGGGATTCATCGCGGCGGACGAGGTGCTGATCGAGCGGATGATGAAGCGGGGCCTCCGCACGCTCGACTGCCGCGCGGCGGTCCTCCACCTGTCCGCGCGTTCTGACGAGACCCTGGTTCCCCCATGTGCGATACTGGAGGTGGTCGTGCGACACGACACACCGTCGATACGACCAGACGACGTTCTTGCCGGACTCCGTTCCAGCGGGGGCCTCGAGCTCGAGCAGACGCCCATCGCGACTCGCTTGGCCCAGGGTCCTCTCATCACGGAGGATGGCACGGTAGGCGATCCACTTGCCTACGACCGCGACGCATCCTGACCGGGTGACGACCGCGGCGGCAGGTGGGGAAGTCGATGTGACAGACCGTACGTTCGCCGTCACTCCCCGGCGCGTGGCGCAGGGGTTGACCGAAGCTTCAGGTCCGCAGTGCCGGACCGCATACGTGCCCCGGGCCGATCCCGATCGGACCAGGGCGAAGGAGAGCGCATGCTCGACGACAACGAGAACCCAGCAGAATCCACCAGCTCGGCACCGACCACCCGGCGTCGTGCCGCAGGTCGACCGGCAGGCCCGCCCGCCGCGGTGAGCTTCTCGGCGCCGGTGGCCCCGCCCCGCAAGCCCGAGCCCGATCCCGTCGAGGCCGAGGACGAGGACATCGAGCCCGTCGAGCAGGACGAGGCCCCCGTCGAGCGGCCGGCCAAGCGGTCGACGTCCCGGCGTGCCCCCCGCAAGGCGGCGGCGCCCGTCGAGGACGAGTCCTCCGACGACCAGCCGGCCGCCGAGGAGCCCGCGACGGCCCCCGTGTCGCCCGTGGCCGCGATGTTCCAGGCACCCGAGCCGGTCGCCGCGCCCGCGCGCCCGAAGACGGTCCAGCCGGACGAGAGCAGCGCCCCCGCGGAGAGCGAGGACGACTCCGAGGACGACGACGACCCGGACGCGCCGCGTCGCCGTCGTCGCAGCCGCGGCGGCCGCCGCCGTCGCAAGGGCGAGTCGGACACCGACGAGTCGAGCGAGAGCGACTCCGAGGAGGAGACCGAGGACGACGGCAACGGGGGCACGCGTCGCCGTCGCCGCCGTGCCCGTGCCGGCGAGGGCGCCGACGTGCAGCCCGACGACCCGGAGAACACCGTCGTCCGCGTCCGCAGCGGACGCAGCGCCGAGGACGAGATCACCGGCGTCGCCGGCTCGACCCGCCTCGAGGCCAAGAAGCAGCGCCGCCGCGAGGGCCGCGAGGCCGGACGCCGCCGCGCCCCGATCGTGTCGGAGGCCGAGTTCCTGGCCCGTCGCGAGTCGGTCAACCGCGAGATGGTCGTGCGCCAGCGTGACGACTACACGCAGATCGCCGTGATCGAGGACAAGGTCCTCGTCGAGCACTACGTGGCCCGCGAGTCGCAGACGTCGATCATCGGCAACGTCTACCTCGGCAAGGTCCAGAACGTCCTGCCCAGCATGGAGGCCGCGTTCGTCGACATCGGTGCGGGGCGCAACGCCGTGCTCTACGCCGGCGAGGTCGACTGGACCACGCTCGGCAACGGCAAGGCCCGCAAGATCGAGGACGCGCTGTCGCCCGGCCAGACGATCCTGGTGCAGGTCTCCAAGGACCCCATCGGCCAGAAGGGCGCCCGCCTGACGAGCCAGATCAGCCTCCCCGGCCGGTTCCTCGTCCTGGTGCCCGGCGGACAGACCAGCGGCATCTCGCGCAAGCTGCCCGAGAACGAGCGGGCCCGTCTGAAGGCCCTGCTCAAGGAGGTGCTGCCGGACAACACCGGCGTCATCGTGCGCACCGCCGCCGAGGGGGCGACCGAGGAGCAGCTGACCCGCGACGTCACCGCCCTGACCGCCCGCTGGGAGGTCATCGAGGCCAAGGTGGCCGCCGGCAAGGCGCCCGAGCTGCTGTACTCCGAGCCCGACCTGATGATCAAGGTCGTCCGCGACCTGTTCAACGAGGACTTCCACAAGCTCGTCGTCGAGGGTGACGACGCCTGGGACATGATCAAGGGCTACGTCGACCACGTGGCGCCCGACCTCGCCGAGCGCCTCACGCGCTGGGACGGCGAGACCGACGCGTTCGCGGCGTACCGCCTCGACGAGCAGATCCACAAGGCGCTGGACCGCAAGGTGTTCCTGCCGTCGGGTGGCTCGCTGGTCATCGACCGCACCGAGGCCATGACGGTCGTCGACGTCAACACCGGCAAGTACACCGGTTCGGGGGGCAACCTCGAGGAGACGGTCACCAAGAACAACCTGGAGGCGGCCGAGGAGGTCGTGCGCCAGCTGAGGCTGCGCGACATCGGCGGCATCATCGTCGTCGACTTCATTGACATGGTGCTGGAGAGCAACCGCGACCTGGTCCTGCGACGTCTCGTGGAGTGCCTGGGCCGTGACCGCACGCGCCACCAGGTCGCCGAGGTCACCTCGCTCGGGCTGGTCCAGATGACGCGCAAGCGCATCGGTACCGGCCTGCTCGAGTCGTTCAGCCACGAGTGCGAGCACTGCCACGGTCGCGGTGTGATGATCCAGGACGCTCCGGTGGAGCCCCGCAAGGACGAGCAGCGCCGTGGCAGCCGCGGTGGCCGTGGGGGAGGCCGCGGCAGCGGCAACCAGGGCCACCAGGACGGCAACCAGGCCAAGGACGGCAACAAGGACGGCAACAAGGACCACCAGGGCCACCAGGGCAAGGACAGCTCGGGCAACCAGGGCAAGGACGGCCACCAGCGCGGCGGCCGCCGTGACGAGCACCGCGACCGCACCCCGGATCAGCCGGCGTCCGTCGAGACACCCGTCACGTCCGAGCCGGTCCAGCCGGCCGCCCCCCGACCCGTCGACGTCCCGGCCTCTGCCGGGCCGCCGCCCCCGCCTCCGCCGCCGCCCGCGGTGGAAGCACCCCCAGCTGTTGCCGGTGCTGCAGCCTCGACGGACGCTCCGGCGCCTGTCGAGGACGCTGCTCCGGTCAAGAGGTCGACCCGCAAGCGCGGGTCGGCATCGAAGCCTGCCGGGCCTCCGGCAGCGCCTCGATCGGCGTCCGCACCCGCGGATGGCGACTCCGGAGAGGACCCCGTTTTGACCAGCGAGGGTCAGGCTCCGTAAACTAGTCCTTCGGTGCGCTCTGCGCGCCGTTCTCGCGTGTCTCCCGCTTCCGTGCGGGGCGCGCCCCAGAGCTGAAATGAGTGAGGATTCCGTGGTGTACGCAATCGTGCGCAGTGGCGGCAAGCAGCAGAAGGTTGCTGTGGGCGACGTCATCCAGATCGACAAGGTCCTGCAGGCCGACGGCGAGAGCTTCTCGCTGCCCGCCGTGCTGTTCGTCGATGGCGACCAGGTGACGGCTGACGCCGACTCGCTGGCCAAGATCACCGTGACCGCCGAGGTCGTCGGCGACGCGAAGGGCCCCAAGATCGTCATCCAGAAGTACAAGAACAAGACCGGCTACAAGAAGCGTCAGGGTCACCGTCAGAAGTACACCCAGGTGAAGATCACCGGGATCAAGTAGAGGACTGGACAGATGGCACACAAAAAGGGCGCAGCCTCCACCAAGAACGGCCGCGATTCCAACGCCCAGCGACTGGGTGTGAAGCGCTTCGGCGGTCAGCTCGTCAACGCCGGCGAGATCATCGTCCGTCAGCGTGGCACCCACTTCCACCCCGGCACCAACGTCGGCCGTGGCGGTGACGACACCCTCTTCGCCCTCTCGGCAGGAGCGGTCGAGTTCGGTCGCCGTCGTGGACGCAAGGTCGTCAACATCGTCCCGGGTGTCCCGGCCGAGTAGTAACGCGAACACCCGTCTGCGTCCCATCGCAGACAACGAAGGGGCCGTCCGCCGACGCGGACTGGTCCCTTCGTCCCATTTAACGCCCCCTCATGCGGGGCAGTACGGAGGAGCGGCCTGTGGCTGTCCCCAGCTTCGTCGACAAGGTGACGCTCCACGTCGCCGGCGGGTCCGGTGGCGACGGTGTCGCCTCGGTCCACCGCGAGAAGTTCAAGCCCCTCGGAGGTCCCGACGGGGGCAACGGCGGCAACGGCGGTGACGTCATCCTGCAGGTCGGGGCCGACGTCACGACGCTGATCGACTACCACCACGAGCCGCACCGCCGCGGCACCAACGGTGCTCCCGGCGCGGGCAGCAACCGCAGCGGCAGCAACGGCCAGGACCTGGTCCTGCGGGTGCCGGACGGCACGGTCGTCAAGGACGCCTCGGGCGAGGTGCTGGCGGACCTGATCGGTCCCGGCACCGAGATGGTCATCGCGGCCGGTGGCCGTGGCGGCCTGGGCAACGCTGCGCTGGCCTCCTCCAAGCGCAAGGCCCCCGGCTTCGCGCTCAAGGGCGAGCCGGGCGACGAGCGCACGATCACCCTCGAGCTCAAGGTCGTGGCCGACGTCGGCCTCATCGGCTTCCCGAGCGCGGGCAAGTCCAGCCTCATCGCAGCCCTCTCGCGCGCCCGGCCGAAGATCGCGGACTACCCGTTCACGACGCTCGTGCCGAACCTGGGCGTCGTCACCGCCGGCTCCACGACCTTCACGGTCGCCGACGTCCCCGGCCTCATCGAGGGCGCGAGCGAGGGACGCGGCCTCGGCCACGACTTCCTGCGCCACGTCGAGCGCTGCGCGGCACTGGTGCACGTGATCGACTGCGCGACCGTCGACCCCGGTCGTGACCCGCTGACCGACCTCGACGTCATCGAGCGCGAGCTCGCGGCGTACGCCGACGCCAACGGCAGCGACCTGCTGGACCGTCCCCGTCTGGTGGCGCTCAACAAGACCGACGTGCCCGACGCCAAGGAGATCGCCGGCTTCGTGCGCGACGAGCTCGAGGCGCGGGGACTGGACGTGTACGAGGTCTCCGCCGCGAGCCACGCGGGACTGCGCGAGCTGTCGTTCGCGATGGCCGAGATCGTCGCGTCGCGCCGGGCCGAGACGCCCGTCGCCGAGGTCACGCGCATCGTCCTGCGGCCCAAGGCCGAGGCCGGGGTGGGCCGTGAGTTCACGATCGACCAGGTCAACGGGCAGTGGGTCGTCCGCGGCGAGAAGCCCAAGCGCTGGGTCCGTCAGACCGACTTCGCGAACGACGAGGCCGTCGGCTTCCTCGCCGACCGGCTCAACCGGCTGGGCGTCGAGGACGAGCTGCTCAAGCTCGGTGCGCGCGCCGGCGACGACGTCGTCATCGGCGACGAGGACAACGCCGTGGTGTTCGACTTCGACCCGCAGATCCCCGCCGGCGCCGAGGTGCTCGGCCGCCGTGGCGAGGACCTGCGCATCGACCAGTCCGACCGTCGCACGAACGTGCAGCGACGCGAGGAGCTGGCTGCTCGCCGTGCGCACGAGGCGGAGATCCGCGAGGCGCGCGAGAGCGGACGCCCCGAGACGTCGCCGGCGACCCCGGACTGGACCTTCCCCGAGGACGATCCGGACCTGGACGGAGACGTGTCCGACGAGGACCGGCTCTAGTGCGCATCGTCGTCAAGGTGGGCTCGTCGTCGCTGAGCTCGGCGGCCGGCGGCCTTGACGGCGAGCGCGTGGACGCGCTGGTCGACGCCCTGGCCGCCGCGCGGGCGCGCGGCGACGAGATCGTGCTGGTCAGCTCCGGCGCGATCGCCGCAGGACTCGCGCCGCTCGGCCTGCACCGCCGGCCCCGTGACCTGGCCACCCAGCAGGCCGCGGCCAGCGTCGGCCAGGGGGCGCTGATCGCCCGCTACGCCGACCGCTTCGCACGCCACGGTGTCGTCGTCGGGCAGGTGCTCCTGACGGCGGACGACGTCACCCGGCGCAGCCACTACCGCAACGCGTTCCAGACGTTCGCTCGGCTGCTCGAGCTCGGCGTGCTCCCCATCGTCAACGAGAACGACACCGTGGCGACGAGCGAGATCCGCTTCGGCGACAACGACCGCCTGGCAGCGCTGGTCTCGCACCTCGTGCACGCAGACCAGCTGGTCCTCCTGTCGGACGTCGACGGCCTGTACGACGGCGACCCGTCCAAGGAGGGCACGCACCTCGTCCCGGACGTCCACGGCGAGCAGGACCTCGAGGCGCTCGACATCGTGCGCCCCAGCGCCTCCGCGATCGGCACCGGCGGCATGGTGACCAAGGTCGAGGCGGCACGCATCGCCACCGGAGCGGGCATCCCGGTGCTGCTGACGTCCGCCGCCCAGGCCGACCAGGCCCTGTCCGGCGCGACCGTCGGCACCCGCTTCCACGCGACCGGTCGGCGCCGGCCCACCCGCCTGCTGTGGCTCGCGCACGCGAGCCACACCGAGGGCAGCGTCCAGCTCGACGCGGGGGCCGTCCGCGCCCTCACGCTGCGCAAGGCCTCGCTGCTGCCGGCCGGCATCACGGACGTCACCGGCCCATTCACGGCCGGCGACCCGATCGACCTCGTCGGACCCGACGGGGTCGTCATCGCGCGCGGCATCGTCAACTACGACTCCGAGGAGCTGCCGCGGCTCATGGGCCGCTCGACGCACGAGCTCGCGGCCACCCTCGGCGCCAGCTACGAGCGGGAGGTCGTCCATCGCGACGACCTCATGCTGGTCTGACCGGTCTGGCACCCGGCACTAAGATCGGCGGCATGAAGCAGCAGGTGCACGACGCCGCCCGACGAGCCCGCGTCGCAGCCGGGACCCTCGCGGTCACGAACCGCGCCACGAAGGACGCCGCCCTCCACGCGATCGCGGACGCCCTCGTGGCCGGTACGCAGACGATCCTGGCGGCCAACGGCGCTGACGTGGACGCCGCCCGCGCTGCCGGTACCCCGGAGAACGTCCTCGACCGGCTGCGGCTCGACGACGACCGCGTGGCCGCGTTCGCCGACGGCGTCCGGTCGGTGGCCGGCCTGCCCGACCCGGTCGGCGAGGTCGTCCGGGGGTCGACCCTGCCCAACGGGCTGCGCATGCGCCAGGTCCGGGTGCCGATGGGCGTCATCGGGATGATCTACGAGGGGCGTCCCAACGTCACCGCCGACGCCGCCGCCATCTGCCTCAAGGCCGGCAGCGCCGTGCTCCTGCGTGGATCGTCCTCCGCGGCCCGGTCGAATGCCGCCATCATCGCGATCATGCGTGACGCGTTGACGGCCACCGGGCTGCCCGCCGACGCGATCCAGCAGATCTCCGCCGACGACCGTTCGTCGGCGACGCACCTCATGCAAGCGCGCGGGCTGGTCGACCTGGTCATCCCGCGCGGGGGAGCGGGGCTCATCCAGGCCGTCGTCGAGCAGTCGACCGTCCCGGTCATCGAGACCGGCGTCGGCAACTGCCACGTGTACGTGGACGCCGCCGCCGACCTCGACATGGCCCTCGACATCGTGCTCAACGCCAAGACACACCGCACCAGCGTCTGCAACGCCGCGGAGTCGCTGCTCGTGCACCAGGAGGTCGCCGACGTCTTCGTCCCGCGGGTCGTCGCGGCCCTCCAGGAGGCCGGGGTGACGATCCACGGCGACGCCACGTTCTGCGCGGCTGACGGGGCCGTCGTGCCCGCGACGGACGAGGACTACGCGCAGGAGTACCTGTCGCTCGACATCTCGGCGAAGGTGGTCGACTCGATCGACGAGGCCCTCGCCCACATCCGCCAGTTCTCCTCCGGGCACACCGAGGCCATCGTCACGGGCTCGCTCGCCGCGTCGACGCAGTTCACGACCGGGGTCGACTCGGCGGCGATCATGATCAACGCGTCGACCCGGTTCACCGACGGCGGCGAGCTCGGATTCGGTGCGGAGATCGGCATCTCGACGCAGAAGCTGCACGCCCGCGGGCCCATGGGGCTGACCGAGATGACCACCACGACGTTCGTCGTGACGGGCGACGGTCACGTGCGCTAGAGCACTGGGATAGATTGTGCTCATGCTTTCGTTCATCGCCGCTGCCGAAGAGACCGAGCACCTGCGCGACATCGGTGTCGAGCCGTGGGTGGTCGGCCTGGTGGCCCTGTCCATCCTCATGGTCCTGCTGCTCGCCCTGCTGTCCTTCGGCAAGGGCCGCGAGCACTCCTGACCCCGATGAGCACCGGACGCCGACGCGTCGGCGTCATGGGTGGCACCTTCGACCCCATCCACCACGGGCACCTCGTGGCTGCGAGCGAGGTGCAGTCGTGGTTCGACCTCGACGAGGTCATCTTCGTCCCGACGGGACAGCCGTGGCAGAAGGCGGACCGGACGGTCTCGCCGGCCGAGGACCGCTACCTCATGACCGTCATCGCGACGGCGGCCAACCCGCGGTTCAGGGTGAGCCGGGTCGACATCGACCGGCAGGGCCCCACGTACACGATCGACACCCTGCGCGACCTCTCGGCGCTGCACCCGGACGCCGACCTGTACTTCATCACCGGCGCCGACGCCATGGCGGCGCTGCTGACCTGGCGTGACCACGAGGAGCTCTTCGAGCTCGCGCAGTTCGTGGGCTGCACCCGTCCCGGGCACGAGATGGACGACACGACGCTCGAGGGCCTGCCCCGTGAGCGCGTCACCCTGGTCGAGATCCCGGCCCTGGCCATCTCGTCCACCGACTGCCGGCACCGTGTCGAGCGGGACGAACCGGTCTGGTACCTCGTGCCGGACGGCGTCGTCCAGTACATCGGCAAGCACGAGCTGTACCGCGAACATCCATCGACCGAAAGCACCCCTCATGACCGCCACTGACCGCGCCGTCGAGCTGACCCGGGCTGCGGCCGCAGCCGCCGAGGACAAGCTGGCGCAGGACGTCATCGCGTACGACGTGTCCGAACAGCTCGCGCTCACCGACGTCTTCCTGCTGTGCTCGGCCGCGAACTCTCGCCAGGTCAAGGCCATCCAGGACGCGATCGAGGAGAAGATGATCGAGCTCGGGGTCAAGGCCGTGCGTCGCGAGGGCGAGCGAGAGGGCCGCTGGGTCCTGCTCGACTTCCAGGACATCGTCGTGCACGTCCAGCACCAGGAGGAGCGCGTCTTCTACGCGCTCGAGCGTCTCTGGAGCGACTGCCCCGTCGTCGCCCTGGCATGAGCCGCCAGGTCGTCCTGTGGCGCCACGGGCGCACGGAGTGGAACGTCGCCGGACGGGTCCAGGGGCAGAGCGACATCCCGCTGGACGAGGTCGGCCACGCCCAGGCTCGTGAGGCGGCGAGCCGTCTGGCGACCCTGAAGCCGCACCGCATCGTCAGCTCGGACCTGCAGCGGGCCCGGGACACCGCGGCGTACCTCGGAGCCTTCACGGGTCTCGAGGTCGAGCTCGACCAGCGCTTCCGCGAGCTGAACTTCGGCGCCCGCGAGGGTCTGACCTGGCGCGAGGCGTGGGACCAGATGCCTGAGGGCATGCAGGCCTGGGTCGACGGTGACGAGACGCAGATCCCCGGCAGCGAGACCCACCTGGAGGCAGGGGAGCGGTTCGCAGGCGGCCTGGAGGCCGCTCTGGCGTCCTTGCCGGCCGACGGTGTCCTCGTGGTCGTCGCGCACGGTGCGGTGCTGCGTACGGGCATCTGCAGCTTCCTGGGCATCCCCCGTGCGCACTGGGGGACGTTCGGCGCGCTCAACAACTGCGCGTGGTCGGTCATCGAGGAAACGCCGTGGCGTCCCGACACCAGCTGGCGGCTCACCGAGTGGAACGCCGGAACCCTTCCGGTTCCAGTGATGTCGGACGAAGAGTGACCCCGGATTGGGTCTTTCGGAGCTGACCGGTTAATATTGGCGAGGCCCTGCTGAGGGGCACACCGCGGGGCATTGGCGCAGTTGGTAGCGCGCTTCCATGGCATGGAAGAGGTCAGGAGTTCGAATCTCCTATGCTCCACACCGCAGCACGATGAACGCCCCTCCCGGACCGGGAGGGGCGTTCGTCGTTCCGGCCGGGTCGGCTCCCCGGGACGGGGGTGAGGAGCGTCACCGGGTTGGTACGGTGTCGGCGTGCCCCGGGTGACGATGCGATCGGCGTTCATCGCGGCGGCCGTGACGATCGTCGGGCTGCACCTGGTCGCCGTCACCCTGGCGGCCCTGCCGCCGAACCGCTACAGCGACGCGACCGCGTCGCAGACCGCCTACCTCGAGCCGTACTTCGCGCAGAACTGGCGGCTGTTCGCACCGTCGCCCGTCGCCGAGGACCGCGAGGTGCTGTTCCAGGGGTCGTACGTCGCCGCGGACGGGACGCCCAGGCGCACTTCGTGGGTCGCCTGGACCGACGTCGAGCTCGACCTGGTGCGTCACCGGCTGGTGGGTGGCCGGGCCGGTTACGTGACGAACAAGCTCTACGGGCCCCTCGGGCAGCGCTACCTCGGCCTCGGACGGGCGCAGCGTGCGATCGCGGACGGCACGGACGAGACGACGCCACCGACCTGGGCCGAGCTGAGGTCGCGCCTGCTTGGCGGGGGAGCGGACCCCACGCGCGTGGGGACCTACCTCCTGTACGAGAAGGCCACCGCGCGCCTGGCCACCGAGGTGCTCGAGTCGCGCTGGCCCGGTCACGAGCTCACCGCTGTCCGCTACCGCCTGCGGGCGCAGCCGGTCGTGCCCTACGAGCAGCGTGGGCTGGCCGGCGCCGAGCGGACGGCGGCCCGGCCCGTCCCCACGGTTCGCGAGGGCGGCTGGCGTGCGCCCACGACAGGCAGCGACCGTGAGCGCGCGTCCGTGGCCTCGTTCGACCGGAGGCATCGATGATCGACCGCGCGGTGGGCTGGCTGAGCCTGGAGAAGCACTCGACGTACGGCCTGGCCGTGACCCGGATGATCCTCGGCTTCATCGTCGCCAGCCAGCTGATCGTGAACTGGGGTGACCGCCACTACACGTGGGGCGATGGGGCCGGGTGGACCGAGCCCGTCCGCGACGCGAAGTCGTGGCCGTCCTTCCTCGGGCTGTTCGGGCAGCTCGACGGCCTGGCCTTCGACGCCGCCTACCTCGTGACGATCGGGTTCGGTGTCCTGCTGATGGTCGGCTACCGCACCCGGGCGTCCGCCCTGGTGACGCTGTTCCTGTGGATGTCGCTGTACGTCGCGAACCCGTTCGTGGGCTCCGGCGGCGACTCCGTGCTGCGCATGGTGCTGCTCTACCTGTGCTTCACCGACTCGGGGCTGCGATGGTCCGTCGACGCGAGGCTGGGCGCCCGCCGGGGCGAGATCCGGCCGTACGCGCCGGTGTGGGTCTCCGCGACGCTGCACAACCTCGCGACGATCCTGATCATCCACCAGGTCGTCATGGTCTACGTGGCGTCGGCGTTCTGGAAGCTGCAGAGCGACCGCTGGACCGACGGCACGGCCGTCTACTACCCGCTCCAGACGGATGCGTACTCCCCGTGGCACGACTGGCTGCAGCCGCTGTACGCGAACGGGCTGGTGATCGGCAGCGCGACCTACCTGGCGATCGTCGTGCAGCTGTTCTTCCCGGTCCTGCTGATCTACCGGCCGACCCGTCTGGCAGCCCTGGTGCTGATCACCGGGATGCACCTCGGCATCGGCATCTTCATGGGCATCCTGTACTTCTCGCTCGTGATGATCGCGGTCGACATGATCCTGGTGAGCGACGCTTCGTGGGTCCGTGCGGCGGCCTGGCTGCGCGATCGTCGAGGCCGCGAGCGGGAACGGGCCCCGTCGCGCGTGTGATGCAGAACACGGTGACTTCAAGTTGCCGTCTTGGACAGGTTGTATCGGACGACCCGGTCGTGTGGCTAGACTGACGCCGAAACTCCCGTTTACATCGGCCGTCCGTGCATCGTCGCGTGGCTGGACCATGAAAAAGAAGTCAAGGGGAACTCCCGGATGAAGAACAAGCTTGCCAAGAACTGTGTGGCAGTCGGACTCGCGACACTCGTCGTCAGCGCCGGACTGTCATTCTCGGCCAACGGCGCGACGACCACTCGGTACACCGGCCACGCGGAGGCACGCTTCCTGGCAGGCACCTCCGGCATCGCCGAGATCACGAACGCGATCTCGAACGCGATCGAGGGCGAGTCGGCTGACTGCTCCACCGCCGAGGTCAAGAAGTCGGCCTGCAAGAAGGTCGAGGAGAACAGCGACATCTCGATCCCGCTCGGCGGCCTCGCCTCGCTGACGCTCGGTGCGATCGACAACTACGCGGGCGTCGACAGCTCGGCGTCCTCGAGCGCCACCGCGCCCAACTCGCTCGCGTCCAGCGGCGTCGTGGGTGACAACGGCTTCATCGACACCGCCTACGCCGGTCCGAAGGGCTCGATCACGCTCGACCTCGCGAACGGGTCGCTGACCGGCCCCATCGGCGACAACCTCGCCAACGTGCAGGCGCAGATCGGTGCGGTCAGCGCCGAGGCCAAGGCCGTCAAGGGCAGCGCGACCCGTCGCTACAACATCGCCAGCGCCGGCGTCACCGCCGACCTGAAGATCCTGAGCACCCTGAACGACCAGATCGCCGGCGCGCTGAACGGCTACGACCTGCTCGGGACGCTGGCCGGCACGGACGAGATCACGTTGAGCAAGCTCACCAAGCTGCTGCCGGGCGGGCCGCTCCAGCCGATCCTCGACCTGCTCGACGCCCTGCTCATCCCGGTCACCGACAACCTGGTCGACCTCAAGGTGACGTTCCCGAGCCTCAACGCCATCACGGGCTCCCTGGCTGACTTCAGCGGCAACGGCGTGCAGATCGACGTCTCGGCCGGAACGGTCAAGGTCGACCTCGTCGCGCTGCTCAAGTCGCTCAACCTGGACATCAACAACCTGCCCCCGGGCACGGACCTGCTGCGCTACGTCCTGCCTGCGATCGCCGACGGCCTCGACGACGTCGTCACCCACCTGTTCGACACGGTCATCGACGAGATCGTCAGCAAGACCGGCGTCACGTTGACCCTGCTGCCCATCGCCGGCAGCGCGGGTCTGCCGCCGATCACGCTGAGCGCTTCGCAGCTCGGGATCCTCCTCGACCCCCTGAAGGAGGGACTGACGCAGGTCCTCAAGCCCGCCGGTGCAGCACTGGCCAGCGGCCTGAAGGCGGCACTGGGCCCCGACGCCCTGGCGAACGTCGCCCAGCTGAAGGTCAACAACCACGACCTGTACGGCCAGGACCTGGTCACGGGTGACACGGCGGCCTCGAGCTCGAACAAGCCGGTCTCACAGACGGCGCTGCGCATCACCCTGCTGGGTGGACAGCTCGCCGATCTCCGCCTCGGCAACGCCGTGGTGGTCCCGAACGGCACCGCGACCGCGGCTGACGACGCCGACACGGACGCGGACGCCGCGGCCGATCTCGACGTGGACGCCGACTCGGACGCGGACGCGGACTCCGACTCGGATTCCGCTGCTGACGCGGATGCGGCTGCTGACGCCAACGCCGACGCGGATGCGAACGCTGACGCGGTGGCCGACGCCGACGCCCAGTCCGACGCGGACGTGACGCAGTCGCTGCCCGCCGCCGGTGCGCCGCGCAACCTGCTGCCGTTCATGTTCCTGGGCCTGGCCCTGATCCTGTTCGGTGGTGCGGTTCTCCTCAACGAGAAGCGTCGCCAGCTGACGGCCTGATCGACCCAGCACCACCCATCGCTGCCGGTGACCGACCAGGTCACCGGCAGCGGTGCGTCGAGGCCGACGAGACACGTCGGCCGGCGAAGAGACGAACCCTAGGATGGCGAGCATGTCGGTGACCGGGACGCAGTCGCCGCACGCTCGTCCGTGGCAGCGCACCCTCGTGGTCGCGCTGGCCGTCGTGGCAGTCGCGCACTCGGTCGTGCTGGCGTTCTGGTTGGCCCCCCGCAGCCCCCTGCGTGACGCGGTCGGCGACCGGACCCTGGCGACGTACGTCAACCCCTACTTCGAGCAGTCCTGGAGCGCACTCGCGCCCAACGCCCAGTTCGCGGACGAGTCGTTCACGCTCCGCGCCCAGGTGAAGGACGACGCCACCGGCACGATCACGATGAGCGAGTGGATCGACGTCACCGCCGCCGAGGACCGGGCACTGCGGCGCGACGTCGACCCGGCGCGGGTCCACGCCATCGCGCGAAGGCTCGCGACGAACCTGAACGGGGCGATGTTCGGGCTCAACCCACGTCAGCGGGTGCTGGTCCGTGAGTCGTACACGAAGGAGCCGATCGAGCGGCTGGGCGACCGCCTGTACTCGGCGGGGACGGATCGGCGCGCCGCGGTCCAGAGCTACGTCGCATACGACACCATGGCGACGCGCTTCGCCTCGATGTACGCCCGGGCACGGTTCGACGGAAGGATCCTGAAGGTGCAGTACCGCATCGGACGACGCACGGTGCCGTCGGGCGCAACCCGCGCGGCGGACGCGTTGCAGGGTCGGGACTTCCACTGGTTCGAGTTCGGCTTCCGCCGTGGTTTCGCGGCCTCCTTCGAGGCGCAGACGGCATTCGACGACTACGTGGGGGCGTGAGCAGGTGCTCGAGCTGGGACAACGGGCGGTGCAGGCTCCTCTGCGCGCGGGCGACGCGGCTGCGAGCTGGCTGCTGGCGGCTCCGCGGGCGCTCTACGGTGCGGCCGCGTGCCGGATGGGCACGGCCCTGTCGGTGCTCGGCCTGCTGGCGACGAACTTCTCCAGCCGCGACGTGTGGGTCGGCCAGGGCTCGATCTGGGCGGAGCCGGCGCGCGCCCTGAGCCAGTTCCCCGAGCTCGCCCTGCTCGACGGGGTCAGCGGGGACGTCCTGACGCTGTTCTACGTCATCACGATGGCCGCTGCGGTCGCGATGGTGGTGGGCTGGCACACCAAGGCGGCCAACGTCGTGACGCTCGTCGGCTTCATCGCCGTCGTCTCGCAGAACCCGGTCGTCGGTGACGAGGGGGACAACCTCGTCCGGATCACGCTGATGTGGCTCCTGCTCATGCAGACGGCCGAGCGCTGGTCGCTCGACGCACGCCGGCGGGAGCGACGGGCGGCTCGCGCCGACGGCTCGGCGAGCGCGATGCGCGAGGCCTGGGACGGCGAGAAGGTGCTGCCGCCGTGGTTGTCCGCGGGCCTGCACCACGTGGGTCTCATCGGCCTCGGCACGCAGACGGTGCTGCTGTTCATGGCCGGCGGCCTCGACAAGATCTCGCAGGACATCTGGCAGCGCGGAACGGCGCTGTACTCCACGATGCAGCTGCCGGAGTTCCGGCCGTACCCCCGGCTCTCCGACGCGGTCTCCACCAGCACCGTGGCGCTCGCGGTCCTGACGTACACCGTGCTGCTCACCCAGCTGTTCTTCGGACCGCTCCTGCTCCACCGGGTGACCCGCCGGGTCGTCATCACGGCGACGGTCCTGGTCAACGTCGTGCTCGCGGTGCTCCTGGCGCTGCCGTGGAGCTCGCTCGCGTTCCTGGCCCTCGCGGCGTTGTTCGTGTCCACCGAGACGTACGAGCGGCTGGACGAGTGGCTGCGCGACCGCCTGGCACCGGTCGGGGACTGGCTGGTGCTGCGCTGGTACGACGTCCAGGACGCCGGTGCGGCCGTGCTGGACCGCACGTGGTGGCCGGTGGCCGACTGGTTCCGCGCCTCCGTCCTGCGCCGCTGATCCCTCCCGAAAGGCTTCCCTCCGTGAAGGCACTCATCAACATCCTGCTCGGCCTGCTGCTGGTCGGGGTCGTCGCTGCGATCGTGCTGTTCTTCACGACCCGTGCGAACGAGAAGGAGGAGGACGCGGCTCCGCCTCGCGTGGAGAAGGTGGTCCACATGTCCACGGGCGGTGTCGTCGCCAACATCGAGCGACGGCTCGAGGCCAAGACGGGCTTCCCGTTGACGGTCAGGTGCCCGAAGAAGGTCGACCAGTCCATCGGCACCACGTTCCGGTGCAGCGTCCGCCGTGAGGGCGGTGAGGACCGAATCGCGATCGCGAAGGTCAGGATTCGTGGAGCCGGCGGGCAGTTCGGGTGGACGTCGACGCCCGTGCCGACCCCGAAGGCGTCGGAGGACCCCGCCGCGTAGCTCTCAGGCGGTGTGAGCGGCGACGCGGCGCCCCGACAGCACGAGCACGACCACCGGGACGGTCAGCACCGCCGCCGCGGCGTTCAGCGTGCCGAAGCCGCTCAGCGCCACCACGACCCCCGCCAGCAGGCCGCCGAGCGCCCCCGCGAGATTCATCGTGAGGTCGGACAGTCCCTGGACGACGGGGCGCGTCGACACCTCGAGCGACTCGGTGAGCTTCGCCGCCCCGGCGATGACCGAGGCCGACCAGCCGATGCCCAGCAGCGTGAGCCCGATCGTGATCTGGGCCTGTGAGCCGCCGGAGGTGCCCGCCACGCAGGCGGCCAGCACGAGGACCGACTGGCCCAGCAGGATCGTGCGGTCAGGGCCCCAGGCGTCGCTCAGCCAGCCCATGAGGGGCGACAATGCGTACATCCCGGCGATGTGGAGGCTGATCGTCAGCCCGATGACCTCGAGCGCGGCACCGTGGTCCTCCATGTGCACGGGTGTCAGTGCCATGACGGCGACCATGACGGCGTGCGACGAGGCGATGGCCCACATCGCGGTGAGGGTGCGGCCGCGGACGTGGGGGAGAGCCGCGCGGAGGCCGCGGGGAACCGGTGCCGCTCCCGCTGCGTGCACCAGGGGATCGGGGCGCAGGAGGCCGAACGTCAGGAGGCCGGCGACAGCGAACGCGGCGGCGGAGAAGAGCATGGGACCGGCGATGTCGGGCACCCCGACGGCGTCGGCGAACGAGGCGCCGGGACCGGTGAGGTTGGGGCCGATGACCGCGCCGACGGTGGTCGACCACACCACGAGCGAGAGGGATCGACCGATCTGGCTGGGCTCGGCCCGGTCGACCGCCGCGAAGCGGGACTGCAGGTTGGCCGCGGTGCTGCCGCCGAACAGCGCGAGCCCGAGGAGGGCGACGGGCAGGGAGTCCAGCGTCGAGCCGGCGACGACGATCCCGGCTCCGAGCGCCCCGGCGCACCAGCCGAGCGTGAGGGCGGGACGTCGGCCGGTCCGGGCGGCCAGCGAGGACAGCGGGATCGTGAACGCGGCAGCGCCGAGCGTCAGCATCACGACGGCCATCCCGGACCACACGGAGGAGCCGGTGATGTCCTTGAGCAGCAGCCCGCCGACGGCGAGCCCGGCCCCGTTGCCGACCCCGCCCACGACCTGCACGAGCACCAGCACCGAAACCACCCGCCGCTGGACGCTGTCTACAGCTTCGGGTTCACTCACCGAAGCAATCTATCGAAGAGGCGACGACACGTCAGTGACCACAGGCCGAGCGAGCGCCACCTCAGTAACCACAGGCCGAGCGAGCGCCAGCGAGGGAAGGCAGCCGCCCGGGCGAAGCCCGGCCGCGACGAAGTCGCGGGAACGACGAAGTCGTGCGGCTCACCAGATACGGACCCGCTCCTCCTCGTCCAGCCAGAGCCGGTCGTCGGGGCTGACGTCGAAGGCCGCGTAGAAGGCGTCGATGTTGCGCACGGTCTGGTTGCAGCGGAACTCCGGCGGGGAGTGCGGGTCGACGGTGAGCCGGCGTACGGTCTCGGCGGGTCGGACCTTGGCCTGCCAGGCCTGTGCCCAGGAGATGAAGAACCGCTGGTCGGGGCTGAGCCCGTCGATGGGCTCGTCGGCCGGGTCGGTCAGGCGGAAGGCCTGGTACGCGATGCCGAGACCACCGAGGTCGCCGATGTTCTCGCCGATCGTGAGGGAGCCGTTGACGGTGCGTCCGTCGGCGCCGACGGGGGACAGCACGTCGTACTGGGCGATGAGCGCGGAGGTCAGCTTCTCGAACGATGCCCGATCCTCGTCGGTCCACCAGTTGCGCAGCGCGCCGGTGCCGTCGTACTGCGATCCCTGGTCGTCGAAGCCGTGGCCGATCTCGTGGCCGATGACCGCGCCGATCGCACCGTAGTTGACGGCGTCATCGGCGTCGGCGTGGAAGAACGGCGGCTGCAGGATCGCGGCGGGGAACACGATCTCGTTCATCGTGGGGTTGTAGTACGCGTTGACGGTCTGCGGCGTCATGTACCACTCGTCGCGGTCGATCGGGGAGCCGATCTTGGCCAGCTCGCGGTCGGTCGCGACGGCGATGGCGCGGCGGACGTTGCCGAGCAGGTCGTCCGGCGCGGTCTCGAGCGCCGAGTAGTCCTTGAACTGGTCGGGGTGCCCGATCTTGGGGTTGAAGGAGTCCAGCTTGTCCTGGGCGCGCTTCTTGGTCTCGTCGCTCATCCAGGTCAGGCGGGCGATGCTCTGGCGGTACGCCTCGAGGAGGTTGGCGATGAGCTCGGTCATCCGCTCCTTGGAGGCGGGCGGGAACTCGGTGCGGACGTAGATCTTGCCGACGGCCTCGCCCATCGCGCCCTCGACGAAGCCGACGCCGCGCTTCCAGCGGGGACGCAGCTCGTCGGTGCCGCTGAGGGTTCGACCGTAGAACTCGAAGTTGGCGTCGACGAACGCGGACGACAGGTAGGGGGAGGCGCTGTGGACGACCTGCCAGCGCAGCCAGTCCTTCCAGGCGTCCAGCTCGTCCTCGACCAGGAGGGTCTCGAGACCCTCGAGGAACGACGGCTGGGACACCACGACCTCGGCGAGCACGGGGGCGGGCACCTGGGCGCCGGCGGACCAGCTCGTCCAGTCGAAGCTCGGGGCGAGCTGCTGCAGGCCCTCGCCGGCGAAGTGGTTGTACGTCTTCTGGGCGTCGCGGTTGGCGACCCGGTCCCAGTGGAACGAGGCGAGCCTGGTCTCCAGGTCCATGATGCGTGCGGCCCGGCCGGCGGCGTCGTCGAGCCCGGCCAGGCCCAGCATGGTGGTCAGGTGCGCGACGTACGCCTCGCGGATCTGCGCGGACTCCTCGTCGCGGTAGTACGACTCGTCGGGCAGGCCGATGCCGCCCTGGCCCAGGTGGGTGATGTAGCGGTCGGGGTTGCCGCGGTCGGGGGCGATGTACATGCCCAGGACGCTGCCGACGCCCTGCCGGTCGAGGACGCCGAGGACGCGGACGAACGAGGGGATGTCCGTGATGGCGTCGACCTGCGCGAGCTCGGCCGTGAGCGGGGTGGCACCGAGGGCCTCGACCCGCTCCTCGTCCATGAAGCTGGCGTAGAGGTCGCCGATCTTGCGCTGCTCGTCGTCCTGGGGGGCCTGGCTCGCGGTCTCGATGATCTCGCGGACCTTCGCCTCGGCCTCGTCCACCAGCGCCACGAACGAGCCGGCGGTCGCGCGGTCGGGCTTGATCTCGGCCGTCGCGAGCCACGGCCCGTTGACGTGTCGGAACAGGTCGTCCTGCACGCGGACGGAGGGGTCGAGCTGCGTCGTGTCGATGCCGGGGTTCACGCCGATAGGCTACACACGTGAGCAAGAGTTTTCCTGTCCCGCTGACCGTGGTCCGGACCGAGACGGTGGCTCCCTCGATGGTGCGGGTCGTGCTCGGCGGACAGGGTTTCGCAGAGTTCCTCGCCCGCCACGACGCGATGCCTGCGCCGTACACCGACGAGTACGTCAAGCTCGTCTTCCTCGCGGCCGGCCACGACTACCCGCAGCCGCTGGACCTGGACCTGGTCAAGGAGTCCATGCCGCAGGAGGCATGGCCCGTGCTGCGGACGTACACGGTCCGCTGGGTCGACCGCGACCAGGAGCAGCTCGCGATCGATTTCGTCGTCCACGGCGACGTGGGGGTCGCGGGGCCGTGGGCGGCCCGGGCCCAGCCCGGCGACGTGATCCACGTGCGCGGCCCCAACGGCGGCTACACCCCCGACCCCACGGCCGACTGGCTGCTGTTCGTGGGCGACGAGGCAGGTCTCCCCGCCATCACGGCCTCGCTGCTGAGCCTGCCCGCGGGCGTGCGGGCCGTCGCGTTCATCGAGGTGCAGGGGGAGTCCGACGAGCTCCCGCTGCGCACGGACGCCGACGTCGACGTCCGGTGGCTGCACCGGGGGAGCGCCGCACCGGGCACGACGACGCTGCTGGACGACGCGGTGCGCGCGTTCGACTGGCCCGCCGGGCGGGTCCAGGCGTTCATCCACGGCGAGTCCGCCCTGCTGAAGAGCGTCCGGCCGCACGTGCTGAACGAGCGGGGCGTCGCCCGGGCGGACGTGTCCGTGTCGGCCTACTGGCGCCGGGGCAGCACCGAGGAGGGCTTCCGGGTGTGGAAGTCGCAGCAGACCGAGGCGGTCATGCGACCGGCGGCGTCGTAGCCCCTCGCGGACGGTAACCTCGTCGCGTGACTCAACTGCGCAACGTGGCCGTGATCCTCGCAGGTGGAACCGGTACGAGGGTGGGCCTGTCGATCCCCAAGCAGCTCATCAAGATCGCCGGCAAGACGATCATCGAGCACACGATCGCCGCCTTCGAGGCGTCGCCGCTGATCGACGAGATCGTCATCCTCATGACCCCCGGCCACCTGGACCCGGTCCGGGCGATCGTGCAGAACGGCGGGTACGGCAAGGTCACCCAGATCGTCGAGGGCGGGCAGACCCGCAACGAGTCGACGAGCCGCGCGCTGGAGGCCCTGGGCACCGACGAGTGCAACGTCCTGTTCCACGACGCCGTGCGTCCGCTCGTGTCGCAGACGATCATCAGCGAGGTCGTCGCCGCGCTCGCGACCCACGAGGCCGTCGACACCGCGATCCCCTCGGCGGACACGATCGTGCAGGTCCACGACACCGCGCCGCAGACGACCGAGACCATCGAGGACGTCCTGCAGCGCCACCTGCTGCGCCGCGGGCAGACCCCGCAGGCGTTCCGGCTGTCGGTCATCCGCCGGGCGTACGAGCTCGCGTGGCAGGACCCCCACTTCACCGCGACCGACGACTGCACCGTGGTGCTGCGCTACCTGCCCGACGTGCCCATCGCCGTCGTGCTCGGCCACGAGCGCAACATGAAGGTCACCGAGCCGATCGACGTCTACATCGCCGACAAGCTCTTCCAGCTGCACTCCGCGGACACCCCGGACGCACTGACCGACGAGCAGTACCGCGCAGCGCTGGCGGGCAAGACCATGGTCGTGTTCGGCGGCTCGTACGGCATCGGCGGCGACATCGCCGACCTGGCGCGCGGCTTCGGTGCGAACGTGCACACGTTCTCCCGCTCCTCGACCAACACGCACGTCGACCGTCGCGAGGACATCGCCGCCGCGGCCGCCGCGGTGCTCAAGGAGACCGACACGATCGACTTCGTCGTCAACACCGCGGGCGTCCTGGTCATCGAGGACCTCGCGGACACGTCGGAGGAGACGATCTTCGCCGCGACCGAGATCAACTACCTCGCGCCGATCTTCATCGCGCAGGAGTTCTACCCGCACCTGGCGTCCGCGTCGGGCTCGCTGCTGCTGTTCACCTCGTCGTCCTACACGCGGGGCCGCGGCGGCTACTCGCTGTACTCCTCCGCGAAGGCCGCCGTGGTCAACCTGACCCAGGCACTGGCCGACGAGTGGGCCGGTGAGGTCCGGGTGAACTGCGTGAACCCCGAGCGCACCGGGACCCCGATGCGCACCAAGGCGTTCGGCGAGGAGCCCGAGGGCACCCTGCTGAGCTCGATGGAGGTCGCGCGCCAGTCGCTGGACGTCCTGCTGTCGCAGCAGACCGGCCACATCATCGACATCCGGCGCGAGGACGGCCCGGCCGCGATCGGCGGCGGTCGCTAGCCCGTCGCCGGGCCCCGGACGCACAAGGTCCCCGCGTCGACGTGGCTGTCGGCGCGGGGACCTCGACGCTTCAGGGCTAGACGCAGCTCTGGTAGTAGTACTGCGAGACCTTCTGGGCCGCCTCGGTGAACTCGGTGATCTTGCCGTTGATCTTCGACGGGTCGACCTTGGTCGGGTCCTTGAACGTGTCGAAGTAGTCGGCCATCACGGCGACCTCGGACTTGACCTGGCTGGGCGCCACGTCCTCCAGCTCGGCGTAGGAGACCGCGAGCTTGCTGAGCGAGTCGGTCAGCTTGTTGAGGTCCGTGCCGCCGCCGGACGTGCTGCCCATCGAGTCGAGCGTCTCCTGCTGCAGGTCCTTGAACCGGGTGCAGAACGGGTCGGAGCTGCCGCTGTCCGAGCCGAAGGTCGGCACGGTCGCGGTGGGCGCGTCGGCCGTGGGGACCTCGGTCGGCTCGGGCTCCGGCGTCTCGTCGGCGTCCTTGGTCTGCGAGGACGACGCCTCGTCCTTGTCGTCGTCGTCATCGCCGCCGAAGACCTTCGTCGCACCGAACGCGGCGCCGCCGATCAGCAGGATGACGACCGCGACCATGCCGGCCAGCAGCCAGAACTTCTTCTTGCTGCCGTCGTTGCCGTCACCGTCCTGGGACGCGAGCGGAGCGGCACCACCTGGGGGGACCGATCCGTACGATCCGTCGTTGGGTGCGGCGTACACGGCGCCGGGCTGGGCCGGCTGCCACGTCTGGGTGGGCTGGTACGACTGGGTCGGCTCGGCCGGCTGGAACGACTGGGTCGGCTCGGCGGGCTGGTAGGCCTGCTCGGCGGGCTGCGAGGGCACGACCGGCTCGGCGACGGGGGACGTCGGCTGCGACGGCACGACCGGCTCGGCGACCGGGGACGTGGGCTGCTCGGCGCTGGGCTGCTGGGCACTGGGCTGCACGCTCGGGATGACCTCGGTGGGGGTCGGTGTCGCGGCGGAGGAGCTGGAGCGCAGCGCGAGCACTGCGCTCACGGTCGCATCACCCTGCTGGCCGAGCCACTCCAGGAGTCCGGGGTAGGCCTGCGGGTGGACCGCGATGGCCGGCCACAGGGCGCGATCGGCCTGGGCGAGCTCGGCCAGACGCGCAGGCGTGGTGGACGGGTCCTGCGCCTCGCGGACCAGATCTTCGGATGCCATGAATTGGGTTCCTTCCCCGAACGGTGCCCCGTCATCTGACGAGCTGCGTGAAGATTATCGGCCTGACGGGGCTGTCGGCACGTCAGGCTGTCTCGGCGGTGCGGCGCGGCGGGTCTCCCAGAGCATGCACCCGATCATCACGAGGCCGGCGAGGGCCCAGCCGGCCAGGATGTCGATGACGTAGTGCTCGGCGTAGTAGATGAGGGCGGTGGCCATCAGCAGCGGGTAGAGCAGCAGGATCCAGCGCCACGCGCTGCGCAACCGGACGATGCCGTAGAGGGCGATCAGCATCGCCAGTCCGCCGTGCAGCGAGGGCATCGCGGCGACCGGGTTGCCGACCTTCGCCAGGGCGACGTGGAAGCCGCCGAGCCCGAGGTCGTCCCACCCGCGCCCGGTCAGGCGGGGCAGGCGCTCCCCGACGTAGCCCTCCTTGGACGCCAGCCACGGCGGCGCCATGGGGTACAGGACGTAGATCACGAGGGCGGCGAAGTTGATCACGACGTACCGCCGCATCCACGGGACCCACATCGCGCGGTCACGCAGCCACAGGACGACCGCGAGCGTGAGCCCGGCGACGAAGTGGGTGAAGTAGATCGTCGTGAGCACCTCGTCGTACCACCGCGGCGGGGTGCTGCCGCTGCACGGCGAGGCGCACAGGGCGTCCTGCAGGTGCTGGGTCGGCAGCGTCCCGCCCCCGATCCACTCGTCGAACCGGATCGGCATCGTCCAGTGGACCGGCATCGCGACGATCTCGTCGGACAGTCCCCGGCTGTAGAGATAGAGCACGAGCAGCGCGAACGCCGGCCACCAGTCCCGCGGGAACGCGAGGTGGCTGCGCCAGGGCGCGCGGACGTTGAAGGCCACGGTCGCGAGCCAGAGCCACGCGAACAGCTGGAACGGATCGGTCGGCACACCGATGAGTACGACGCACACGGCGAACGCGATCGCGTACGTGAGGAGGGCGGGACCCCGCCAGGTCCACGGCGTCGTCCGCGACGCCTCGAGCTCGGTGGTCATGGGCACGTCCCGGGAGTGGCCAGGGTCCGGTTCTCGCCGCGCTCCAGCCAGATCGTGCGACCGCACATCGTCGCGACCTTGCGGTAGTGGTCGCGGAGGTCGCCCTGCACGCGGTCCGCGTGGGTGATGCCCCAGGAGTCCACCCCGGACCAGTCGACGAACCAAGTGGGCCGGTCAGGCCCGGTCAGCACCGCGGAGAGCGTGGTGAGCTCGGGATCGAGGGTGCGCACGGGCAGGCTCCAGAGGTACGGGTACGGGCTCGACATCCCCGCGTTGCCCAGGACGTTCGGCTGACCGTAGGCGACGACGGCGGTGTCGGAGGGTTCGCCCGATTCTCTCAACCAGGTCCCGACGACCTCGGCCGTGGCCCCGTCCTGCGGCGGGACGGCAATCGTGTAGACGAGATTGCCGAGGAGGGCGACGACCGTGAACGCCGCGAGCGCGGTCCGCAGGCGAGGACGTACCTGGTCGGCCAGCAGCCCCACCGCGAGCGCCGAGGCCGGGACGAGCTGGAACAGGTAGTGCCCCCAGTAGCTGCCGCCCAGGATCGCGGTGCCGGACACGAAGGCGATCACCGCGAGCACCGCCAGGAGGACCGGGTCGCGGCGACGGGCCACGTGCCAGGCCGTCAGGATCGCGATGAACGCGAGGCCGCTGCCCACCCAGGTGGCCAGGAGGGTGAGCAGGCGGTCGGTCGTCGCGCCGCTGGCAGACCTGCGGATGACCTCGCCGGCCTCGGCGCGGAACGTCACGAGCGCGTCGAACAGCTCGGCGAGGCTCGTGCCCCGCGCCGCCGCCGCGGTGAGCCCCACCGCGAGGGTGACGACGACGCCCACGGCGCCAGCGGCCAGCACCGTCGCGGCACGGCGTCGGGCGGCCGGCTGCTGCCACCCGACCGCGAACGCCAGCACGATGGCGAAGACCACGCCGTCCCCGATGGTCTGCTTGACCAGGCCCGCGCACCCGGCCAGGACACCGGCGCCGAGGGCAGGCAGCCACGCGCGACGCTGCTGGCCGACCATCGCCTGGGCGGCGAGCGCGATTCCCCACGCCACGAACCCCGCGCACAGCATCTCGCCGTTCGTGCGCGGCACGCCGAACCAGTGGGCCGTGCTGAACAGGGCGGCTGCGGCGGCGGCCCACCTCGCTGCCTGCGCGCCCCGCACGACGTACGCGGCGCGAGCGACACCCAGCACCATCAGCACGCAGGACAGCAGCCCGATCAGGCGCAGCGCGGTGAGGTTGCCGGCGAGGTCCATGATCCACATCAGCAGGGGCGGCCGGTCGACCCAGTACGGGCCGTACAGCGAGTCGCCGTCACCCCAGGCGTTGCCGACGATCAGGTAGCCGGACTCGTCACGTCCTGCGGGCAGGCCCAGGAAGCACAGGCGGACCGCCACCATGGCCCCGATGGTCAGGGCCAGGTACACCGGGAGGCGCGCGGCGGAACGAGCCAGGTCCTTCGTCGTCACCCGTGCGCCCTACGGTCCGGTCGCGCCGGCGGCCTGGCGTGAGGCCCACTCCCGGTCGCGCAGCGCCATGGCGTCCTCGCACGCGGAGATGAAGCGGGTGGTCGCGACGCCGGGGCTCGGGTCGCCGAGGTAGTACTCGACCAGAGCGTCCCGGGCTGCCTTCGTCGGGTCGTCGGTCAGGTGCTCGGCGACGATCGCGGCGATGTCGTCGTCGGGCGCGAGCTGCGGCACGACGTCCATGAGGGCGCTCGGCGGGTAGGGGACCGCGGGGGCGGTGACCAGCATGGGCTTGCCGGTGGGCAGCCAGTTCAGCGTCACCGCCGACACGTCGGTCACGAGCAGGTCGGCGTCCGCGAAGGACTGCTCGAGCGGGACGGCCGTGTCGACGCGGTCGGCCAGCTCGCGCACGGCCGCGTCGGCCGCGGCGTACGACGGCCGGATCACGCCGTTGAGCGGGTGCGGACGGTAGACGACGCGGTACGTGCCGGAGAGCGCGCGCACGAGCGCCACGCCATGGGTCTCAAGGGAGCCGTACGACACCGAGGGCTGCGACGCCTCCCAGGTCGGGGCGTACAGGACGGTCCGACGACCGTCCAGCGACGGGGAGGGCAGGACCGGGGCGACGCCGTCGAGCTGCGGCTGGCCGATCAGGACGCTGCGTGCCTCCGCGTCGTAGAGCATCACGGCCGACGCCGTGCGGTCCACCGCTGCCTGCCCGGCCAGGAAGCACAGGTCGTACGCCTTGACCTGGTTGGACACCGAGACGCCCTTGTCGCTGTCGCCGTGCCCGATGTAGACGTGCACGAGCGAGGAGAAGCGCAGGCTCTCGAAGTTGATCGGGTCGTGGTTGACGTACAGCGCGAGCTTGACCTCCGACAGCGCCAGGATCTCGTCGAGCTGCCCGTAGCGGGCCAGGGTCACGCAGTCCAGGCCCGTCTCGTCGCGGACGATCCGTGCGGTGCGCGAGTCCTTGAAGACGCAGACCAGCCGGTGGGCGCTGTCGAGTGCCGTGAGCGCGTGGTACCAGGGACGCAGCTGGTAGAGGCTGTCGCGCGCCGTCGGGAAGTAGAGCATGACGTGCTGCTCGAAGGGACGGCCGAGACGGTCCTCGTCGGTCAGCTTGTCCGGCATCCCTGCAGGCAGGAACCGGGAGCGCCGCAACCGGCCGATCGCCCACAGGCGCAGGCGGTGGACCAGACCCACCCGCGCGCCGGCGTCAGAGGCCATGGTCGTCGAGCGCCGCGCCGTCGCGGAAGTGGGGGGCGAGCTTGTTGTCGTACATGCTGAGCGCCGCGCCGATCGCCATGTGCATGTCGAGGTACTGGTAGGTCCCGAGGCGTCCGCCGAACAGCACGTCCTTCTCGTTCCTGGCCAGCTGGCGGTAGGCCAGCAGCCGCTCACGGTCCTGGGGCGTGTTGACCGGGTAGTACGGCTCGTCCGCGGTGCCGGCGAACCGGCTGAACTCGCGCATGATGACGGTCTTGTCGCTGGGGTAGTCCCGCTCGGGGTGGAAGTGCCGGAACTCGTGGATGCGGGTGTACGCGATGTCGGTGTCGGCGTAGTTCATCACGGTGGTGCCCTGGAAGTCGCCGGTCGGCAGGATCTCGGTCTCGAAGTCGAGGGTGCGCCACGACAGGTCGCCGTGGGCGAAGTCGAAGTAGCGGTCGACCGGCCCCGTGTAGACGATCGGCACCCGGCCAACGGTCGCCGCCTTGTGCCACGGCTGGGACTCGTCGAAGAAGTCGGCCTCGAGCGTGACCGTGATGTTCTCGTGGTCGGCCATCCGCTCGAGCCACGCGGTGTAGCCGTCGGTGGGCAGCCCCTCGTACGTGTCGGAGAAGTAGCGGTTGTCGTACGTGTAGCGGACCGGCAGGCGGCTGATGATGTCGGCGCCGAGCTCGCGCGGATCGGTCTGCCACTGCTTGGCGGTGTAGCCCTTGATGAACGCCTCGTAGAGCGGCTCGCCGATCAGCGAGATCGCCTTCTCCTCGAGGTTGGCCGGCTCGTGGGTGATCATCGCGGCCTGCTCGGCGACCCAGGCGCGCGCCTCGTCGGGGGAGTAGGCGGCGCGCTGGAACTGGTTGATCGTGCCGAGGTTGATCGGCATCGGGAAGACCTCGCCGCGGTACGTCGTGTAGACGCGGTGCTGGTACGACGTGAAGGTCGTGAACCGGTTGACGTACTCCCACACCCGCTGGTTGGAGGTGTGGAACAGGTGCGCGCCGTAACGGTGCACCTCGATGCCGGTCTCGGGCTCGATCTCGCTGTAGGCGTTGCCGCCCAGGTGGTCGCGACGGTCGATGATCTGGACCTTCAGGCCCAGCTCGCGGGCGCAGCGGTCGGCGATCGTCAGCCCGAAGAAGCCGGAGCCGACGATCAGGAGGTCAGCGGTCATGGCTCAATGGTGCCGGTACGTCCGCAGGATCCATGGGACGCCACGAGCTGTCGTGCCACAGGGCGCGGTTGGCGCGGAAGCCGCGGACCAGGTCGCCGATCCCCTTGAGGGTGTGCTGCACGACCACGAGGCGGAAGACCTCCTTGGCCAGCGTCAGCGCGGTGCCCAGGCCGAAGCCGACCCGGTGGAGCTTGCCGTACTCGCGGAAGTACTTGCCGACGTACGCCCGGTTGCGGATGACGTGGAAGCGGAACAGCGCGCTGCCGTCGTTGAGGTGCCGGATGCCGAGGTTGACCTGCTTCTGCTCCCGCTTGCGCTTGAGCACGAACGCGTCGACGTACGCGACGTCGGTGTGCTGGGCGGCGAGCCAGGCGTACGTGGCGTCGTCCCAGGAGATGAAGAAGCGGGGGTCGGGCAGGCCGATCCGGCGCACGACGTCGGCGTGGATGAGCATGCCCTCGAACGTGCCGGAGTTCGTGATCGCGTAGCCCTCGCGGCCGAACTGCTTGCCGCTGTACGGCAGGGGGACGCCGAGGAACTCGTTGAACTTGGCCTGCCAGTAGAACGGGGAGCCGTCGAAGTCGTAGCGACGTCCGTGGATGACCTTGAACCGCTCCATCCACGGGCTGAACTGCTCGATCGCGTCCGGCAGGATCTCGACGTCGTCGTCCATCAGCCAGACCCAGTCGGCGCCCAGCTCGAGGGCGACGCGGGTGCCCTCGCTGAAGCCGCCGGAGCCGCCGGTGTTGGTGGCGAGGCGGTGGTTGACCAGCACGCCCTCGGGGAAGTCCTGCGCCGCGGCGGCGATGACGTCCTGGGTGTCGTCGGTGCTCGCGTTGTCGACGACGACGATCCGGAACGGCTGCGTCTGCATGACCGCCGCGCTCGCGAGCAGCTCCACGAGGAACGTCGATCGGTTGAACGTCACGATCGCGATGGCGATGTTCCCGGCAGCCGAATTCACCCCGCAACCCTATCGTGAGCCGCGAGCCCGCCTGCGCCAGCGCGCGGCGCGGGTGAGGAGGATCTCGCGACCGGCTCCGGTGGGCCGCTCAGATCCCGGGGGTGTCCGTCACCGGGATCTCGCTGGTCGAGGTGCCGTCGTGGTACGCGGCACGATCGATCTCCGAGCGGGCGATCATGGCGTCGATCGCGGCCTGGAACGCCTCAAGGGTCCGCTGCTCCTGCGGGCCCAGGAGGTACGTCGCGAGGCGCGCCCGGGCAGGCGCCTGGACGTCGGGCGCCTTGCGCGTGACGACGTCGATGAACTCGGCGATCCCGCGGCCGTCCCGGCCGATCGTCGTCCCGGCACCCGTCGACGGGTACTCCGCGCGGAACGTCGCGTCGTCGAGATCGGTGTGGTTGAAGACCGCGTACGGCTTCTCGCTGGCCAGGAAGTCGCTGACGACGCTGGAGATGTCCGTGACCATGGCGGAGGCTCGGTTGAACCACTCGTTGATGGAGCCGCCCTTGACGACCCGGTGGTCGATGCCGGTGGCGGCGGCCGCATCGTCGAGGAGGGCGGCGATCCGACCGAGGACCGCGCGGTACTTCGCGTCGCGCTGGCCGGTGAACGGGTGCGCCTTGAACACGACACGCACCGGCGGATCGGCCGCGAGGAGGGCCTGCACGACCCGCACGCCCACCGCGGACACCGAGGAGTACTCCTGCTCGTGGTTGACGCCCTCCCACGTCGGCGCGTAGAGGACGGTCGGGACCTCTTCGTCGCCCAGCAGCGGCTCCCGCCTGATCGCGTGCACCTGGGGCCGGCCGACGAACCGGTACTGGTCCTCGTGGATGCCCAGCCCGGAGCGGCGGTAGCGGTCGGCGCCGGCCTCTCCCGCGACCCACAGCTCGTCGTACGCGCGGGAGAACGGGTTGTTCGAGGCGCTCTTGTCGCTGTCGCCGTGCCCGATGAACGCACTCATCATCGTCGGCAGCCGGAGCAGGTGGATGTTGTTGCCGGTGTTCGAGGGGTAGAGGGCGATGCGCGCCGCCGAGAAGTCGAGCATCAGGAGCTCGCCCGCGTCCTTCAGCCCCAGCACCGGGATCGAGGTGGACGCGACCTTGCCGAACAGGGGCTGGTCACGGATGACGATGAACACGCGACGGTCGAGCGCCTCGAGGCTCTCCAGCCAGGTGTTGATCTGGTACGCCGCGGTCTCGGGGCCGCTGAGGTGCACCACGACCTCGGGCCGGTAGTCGTCGAGGAAGTCCTGGATCTGCCGCAGCGGGCCGGTGAACCCGGTCGCCCGCTTGGCCTGGCGCATGCCCCAGGACGCGCGGACGTCCGGCAGGGTGACCCAGGCCAGGGCCAGCGTGCCGAGGGTGCCGAGGGCGAGCACGAGCCACCACGGGGCGCCGACCGCCGCCGGGACGAGGACCAGCAGCTGCGCCGCGACGACGACCGGAAGGCGCCGCGGGGGCGCCTCGTGGATGCGCGGGGAGCCCGGGATGTTGCGGGTCGTCATGGGCTTCAGCGGACCGACGCGGCGGTACTCCTCGTGCAGCGCCCGGCCGCACAGGACGAGGGTGAACGCCATGCTGACCACCAGCAGCGTGCGCAGCGACCCACCGCCGTCGACGTGGTGGCGCGCGGCGACCAGGCACACGATGACGCGCAGCGCGAAGCGCATCGGGATGCCCAGCGCCGCCTGCCGCAGCAGCTGGGACGTGCTCGACCCCGGACGCTCGGAGAACATCTCGCCAACCACCGAGATGAGCAGCAGGACCAGGGCCACGGTGTCGAGCCCCACCGCGGCGCTGACGGCCGCGAGAGCGAGACCGCCGACGGTGGCGGCGGTGCCCGGCAGCTCGTTGCTCCGACCCATCCGGGAGAACACGGCCTGGGCGGCACGAACGGGCGAGAGCATGTCGAGGAAATTATCACGCGTGCGCCGGGACGCCGCTGCGGTAACGTCGTGCCGTGCCCCGCCCTCTGAGGCTACGGATTCCTGCCTCGATCGCGCATCCGGTCCGCCTGCTTCCGCTGACGTTCTTCGCCCTCATCCTGGTGGGGACGCTGCTGCTGCTCATGCCGTTCGCGCGCTCGGGCGACGCCTCCCCGGGATTCATGCCCGCGTTCTTCACCTCCACCTCGGCGGTCACGGTCACCGGCCTCGCGACGGTCGACACCTCCACGTACTGGTCGCCGGCCGGGCAGGGGATCATCCTGGGGCTGGTCGAGATCGGCGGTCTCGGCATCGTCGCCCTGGCCACCGTGCTCGGCCTGTTCATCGGCGGCCGGCTCGGGCTGCGGACGCGCCTGGTCGCCCAGGCGGACATGCACGTGGTCAACATCGGCGAGGTCAAGCCGCTGTTTCGTCGCGTCGCGGTGACGATGGTGTTCTTCCAGACGGTCACCGCCGTGGTGCTGACCCTGCGCTACCGCGGGTCCTACTTCGACGACCTGCCCACGGCGCTGTGGCACGGCGTGTTCGACGCGATCATGGCGTTCAACAACGCCGGTTTCTCGCTCAACCGCGACAGCCTCGTCGGGTACGCGGGCGACGGGCTCATCATCATCCCCATCGCGTTCGCGGTGTTCGTCGGCGCGATCGGCTTCCCGGTGCTCGCCGAGCTGTTCAGCGGGTGGCGCACCCCGTCGCGGTGGACGATCCACACCCGGCTCACGATCTGGGGCTCCATCGGCCTGCTCGTCGTCGGCGCGGTCGCGTTCCTGGCGTTGGAGTGGAGCAACCCCGCCACGCTGGGCGGCGAGGGCTTCTGGCACAAGCTGGTGACCGGCATCGAGGGCGGCATCATGCCCAGGTCCGGTGGCCTCAACAGCTTCGACTGGGGGTCCGTGCGGCCCGAGACCCTCAACATGGGCACGATCTTGATGTTCATCGGAGGCGGCAGCGCGAGCACCGCCGGCGGCATCAAGATCACGACGTTCCTCCTCCTGGCGTACGTCATGTGGGCCGAGCTGCGCGGCGATCCCGAGATCACCGTCGGCGCCCGGTCGATCGGTCCCCGCGTCGCGCGCACGGCCATCACGATCGCGCTCCTCGCGGTGATGCTGGTGGTCACCACGACGTTCCTCGTGATGCTCATGACGGACTTCGAGTTCGACCAGGTGCTGTTCGAGTGCACGTCGGCGTTCGCGACGGTCGGCCTGAGCACCGGGATCACCCCCGACCTGCCCGTGAACGCGCAGTGCGTCATCATCGGGCTCATGTTCGTTGGGCGCGTCGGCACGATCGCTGCGGCCGGCGCGCTCGTCCTGCGGCGTAGGATGCCGCGATACCACCTTCCCGAGGAACAACCGATCATTGGCTAAGGACCCCATGACCTCTCCGACCAGACCCGTCATCGTGCTGGGCCTGGGTCGCTTCGGCGCGGCCGTCGCCCGCTCCCTCGTGCAGCTGGGCCACGACGTGCTGGCGGTCGACGAGCGCGCCGACATCGTGCAGAAGTTCGCCAGCGACTTCACCCACGTCGTCGCCGCCGACACCACCGACACCGAGGCACTGCGCCAGATCGGCGCCGAGCAGTTCCAGGTCGCCGTGGTGGGCATCGGCACCGACATCGAGGCCAGCGTGCTGACCGTCCTCGGGCTGCTCGACCTGGGCGTCAAGGAGGTCTGGGCCAAGGCCATCAGCGGCAAGCACGCCGCGATCCTGGAGCGGGTCGGGGCCACCCACGTGATCCGGCCCGAGTCGCAGATGGGCAAGCGGGTCGCGCACATGGTCACCGGCACCATGACGGACTTCATCGAGTTCGAGGGCAACTTCGCGATCGCCCGCACGCGGTCGCCGTCCCGCGCCACGGGCAAGACGTTGCTGGAGGCCGGGCTGCGGCGGGACTTCGGCGTGACGATCGTGGCGATCAAGTCTCGCGGCGAGGACTTCGTCTACGCGCAGGCGACGACTCCCGTCCACGATGGGGACGAGCTCATCGTCTCGGGTCCGACCAGGAAGGTCGAGGCGTTCTGCGCGCAGTCGTGAGGTCCGCCGGGCGGCTCATTCGTGCGGCGACGTCGACCGCTTGACCTCCTCGGCGAGCTGGCGCCACGGCCCGTCGAGCTCCCGCTCGGTGACGACCGCCTCGAGATCGGCCACCCGGAAGTCGTAGACGAAGCCGTCCGGCACCGGGTCGTGCGGCGCCTCGTCCCACGGGCACGCCTCGACGATCGGCCGCCAGTGGTCGGCGTCCTGCGGGGCGTCGACCTCGACGGACCACTCGCGCCGCAGGCCGGCGAGGCCACCGGTGCGCACGACGGTGATGACGAAGGGCAGCTCGTCCACCCGGCACCTCCTCGGAACTAGCCTGTGGCGCCAGTGTCCCTGATCGGCAGCCCGACCGTCGACCACGCCTCCACCACGGCGGTGTGCTCGTCGGACTGTCCGCCGTACCGGGCCGCGGCAGCGGCAGCGGTCGCCACAGCGAAGTCGGTGAAGGTCGCGGTCGGGCTCAGGTCGCCGCAGATCGTGTCGTACCAGATCTGCCCGGCGCGGTCCCACGCGTTGCCGCCCAGTGCGGTGGCGGCCAGGTAGAAGGCGTGGTTGGGGATGCCGGAGTTGAGGTGCACCCCGCCGTTGTCGTCGCTGGTGTCGACGTAGTCGGCCATCGTGGCGGGCTGCGGGTCCTTGCCGAGCACGTCGTCGTCGTACGCGGTGCCCGGCGCCTTCATCGAGCGCAGTGCGCTGCCCTCGACCTGGTCGGTGAACAGGCCCTCGCCGATGAGCCAGCTGGCCTCGGCCGCGCTCTGCCCGCGGGCGTGCTGCTCCACCAGGGCGCCGAACACGTCGGAGACGGACTCGTTGATCGCGCCGGACTGGCCCGCGTAGACGAGGTCGGCGGTGAACTGGGTCACCCCGTGGGACAGCTCGTGGCCGATCACCGACAAGGACGCGGTGAACCGGCCGAACACCTGGCCGTCGCCGTCGCCGAACACCATCTGCCGCCCGTCCCAGAAGGCGTTGTCGTAGTCGGTGCCGTAGTGGACCGTCGCGAGCAGCGGCAGACCCGCCGCGTCGATCGAGTCGCGCCCGTAGGCGTCGGCGAACAGGGCGTACGTGGCGCCGAGGCCGTCGTACGCCTCGTCGGTGGCGACGTCGCCGGTCGGGCCGTCACCCTCGCGCCGGACCGTCCGGCCCGGGAGCGTCTCGCGGCCGCCGGCGTCGGCGATCGTGCGCTCGGGGCCGGTCGGCGTGGTGGGGGTGACGGGCCCCTCCGGGAAGGCCGTCGTGGGACCGCCGGGGCGGGGTCGCAGCTCGCTGGCCAGGGCGCGGCGGGCGGCCTCGGCGGCAGCGCGGAGGTCCTCGCGTTCCAGGCGGGACAGGTGCTGGAGGAGATAGGGCGGGACGATGCTGTGGCGCATGTCTCCACGGTAGATGTGTCCACCGACACCTGTGACACACCCGACGAGTCCCAGCGTATGCATCCGCGCGCGGGCGGGGGTAACGTCCCCTCAGAGCCGGCCGAGGGGTCGTGCCTCCATCTCGACCAGGGGGATCTGCATGCTCCGCGCAGCTGACGAGACGTTCCGGCTCGACGCCGACTTCTTCGACTACACGATCATCGCGCTGTACTTCGTGGTGGTGATCGGGATCGGCGTCCTGGCCCGCAGACAGATCTCCTCGAGCCTCGACTTCTTCTTGTCCGGACGCTCGCTGCCCGCGTGGGTGACCGGCCTGGCGTTCATCTCGGCCAACCTCGGCGCCGTCGAGATCATGGGCATGTCGGCCAACGGCGCCCAGTTCGGCGTCGCGACGTTCCACTACTTCTGGATCGGCGCGGTCCCGGCGATGCTGTTCCTCGGCGTCGTCATGATGCCGTTCTACTACGGCTCCGGCGTGCGCAGCGTGCCCGAGTTCATGCGCCGCCGGTTCGGCACCGGTGCGCACCTCGTCAACGCCCTCAGCTTCTCGATCGCGCAGCTCCTGATCGCCGGCATCAACCTCTACCTGCTCGCCACGATCGTGAACCGGCTGCTCGGCTGGCCGTTGTGGGTCTCGCTCATCGTCGCGGCGATCGTGGTGCTCAGCTACATCACCCTCGGTGGCCTCTCGGCGGCCATCTACAACGAGGTGCTGCAGTTCTTCGTGATCGTCGCCGCGCTCACCCCGCTGACGGTCATCGCGCTGCACAAGGTCGGCGGCTGGCAGGGCATCAAGGACAAGGTGCAGCCGAACAACGAGCAGCTCTCGTCCTGGCCGGGAACCGACCTGACCGGCATCGCCGACCCGTTCTGGTCCACGGTCGGCATCGTCTTCGGCCTCGGCTTCGTGCTGTCCTTCGGCTACTGGACGACGAACTTCGTCGAGGTGCAGCGGGCCATGGCCTCGGACTCGCTGTCGTCCGCCCGCCGCGCGCCGATCCTGGGCGCGTTCCCGAAGATGTTCATCCCGTTCATCGTGATCATCCCCGGCATGATCGCCGCGATCATCATCCCGGAGATCTCGAACCTGAAGTCGGGGCAGGGCGACACCGGTGGTGCGACGTACAACGACGCGATCCTGCTGCTCATGCGTGACCTGTTGCCCAACGGCATGCTCGGCATCGCGATCGCCGGCCTGCTGGCCTCGTTCATGGCCGGCATGGCGGCGAACATCTCGGCGTTCAACACGGTCTTCTCGTACGACCTGTGGCAGCAGTACGTGAAGAAGGACCGGAACGACAGCTACTACACCGGGGTCGGGCGGATCGCGACGGTCGCCGCCACCGTGATCGCGATCGGCACCGCGTGGTTCGCGTCCAACTACGACAACCTGATGAACTACCTGCAGACGCTGTTCGGCTTCTTCAACGCCCCGCTGTTCGCGACGTTCATCCTCGGCATGTTCTGGAAGCGGATGACGGCCACCGCCGGTTGGACCGGCCTGGTCGCCGGCACGGCCGCGGCCGTCACGGTCGCGTTCCTCAGCGAGGACGCCTTCGGCAGCGCCAGCACCGGGACCCTCGAGCTGAGCGGACAGGGCGCGAGCTTCGCGGCGGCCGGCGCGGCGTTCATCGTCGACATCCTGGTCAGCATCATCGTCACCACGATGACCAGACCTCGCGACGAGAAGGAGCTGAAGGGCCTCGTGTACTCCCTGACACCCAAGGAGTCGCTGGTGGACCCCGACAGCGCGGCGCTCCCGTGGTACCAGTCGCCGACGAAGCTGGCCGGCATCGGGCTCGTGCTGGTCATCATCCTCAACCTGCTGTTCCGATAGGAGATCGTCATGAGTGACAATGCGCCCAAGAAGAAGGCCGGTCTCTTCGACATCCGCGTCGTGATCGGCGGTCTGCTCGGCATCTACGGCCTGATCCTGGTGCTGCTCGGCCTGTTCAACGCGAGCGACGCCGAGCTGGCCCGCGGCGACGGCCTCAACATCAACCTGTGGGGCGGGCTCGGGATGCTGGTCGTCGCGATCGCCTTCGGCGTCTGGGCGCGGCTGCGCCCGGTCGTCGTCCCCGAGGAGCCCGACGACACCACCCGCTGACGAGTCACGCACGGACGCTGAGGAGTCACGTACGGACGCTGACGAGTCGCGTACGGATCCGTACGTGACTCCTCGGTCTCCGTACGTGACTCCTCGCCGTCCGTGCGCGACTCCTCGGCGGACGGGCGAGCGGGGGCCCGGTCGGTGTCGAGTGCGTGCGGGGGAGGGGTGTGCCTCGGCCCACGGGTAACATGCGGTCAGTGAGCACGACTGAAGAAACGACGACGTCCCACCGCTACACGAGTGAGCTGGCGGGGGACATCGAGCGCCGCTGGCAGGAACGGTGGGACGCCGAGGGCACGTTCGAGGCACCCAACCCCGTCGGCGACCTCGCCGGCGACGTCTCCGGCGAGAAGTACTTCATCATGGACATGTTCCCGTACCCCTCGGGTGCGGGCCTCCACGTCGGCCACCCGCTCGGCTACATCGCGACCGACGTCGTGGGCCGCTACCGCCGCATGCAGGGCGACAACGTCCTGCACGCGCTCGGCTACGACGCCTTCGGCCTGCCCGCGGAGATCCACGCCGTGCAGACCGGTGAGCACCCGCGGACGAACACCGTCGCCAACATCGCCAACATGCGCCGCCAGCTGCGCCGTCTGGGCCTGGCGCACGACCCGCGCCGCAGCTTCGCCACGATCGACCCCGACTTCGTCAAGTGGACGCAGTGGATCTTCATCCGAATCTTCGAGTCCTGGTACGACGAGGAGCAGGGCCGCGCCCGGCCGATCAGCGAGCTCGTGGCCGAGTACGAGGCCGGCTCCCGCACCGCACCCGACGGCGCCCCGTGGTCCGAGCTGGCCCCGTTGGAGCGTCGCCTGCTGATCGACTCGGTCCGCCTGGCGTACGTCGACGAGTCCCCGGTCAACTGGTGCCCGGGCCTCGGCACGGTCCTGGCGAACGAGGAGGTCACCGCGGAGGGACGCAGCGAGCGCGGCAACTTCCCGGTCTTCACCCGCAACCTGCGCCAGTGGAAGATGCGCATCACCGCGTACTCCGACCGCCTCATCGACGACCTCGAGCGGGTCGACTGGCCCGAGTCGGTCAAGAACATGCAGCGCAACTGGATCGGCCGCTCCCACGGCGCCCGCGTCACGTTCCGCGTCGAGCAGGCCGGGACGTCGTTCGACGTCTTCACGACCCGTCCCGACACGCTGTTCGGCGCGACGTACGCCGTGCTGGCGCCCGAGCACGGCCTCGTGGACACCCTGACGACCTCCGCGTGGCCCGAGGGCACGCCGCAGCAGTGGACCAACGGCAAGGACACGCCGGCCGAGGCAGTGGCGGCGTACCGCGCGACCGCCGCGGCCAAGACCGACCTCGAGCGCCAGGAGAACAAGGAGAAGACCGGCGTCTTCACCGGCTCCTACGCGACCAACCCGGTCAACGGCGAGCAGATCCCGGTCTTCATCGCCGACTACGTGCTGACCGGCTACGGCACCGGCGCGATCATGGCCGTCCCCGGTGGCGACCAGCGCGACTGGGAGTTCGCCGAGGCGTACGACCTGCCGATCATCCGCACGGTCGAGGCGCCCGAGGGCGTCGAGGGCGCCTACCCGGGCGAGGGTCCGGCGATCAACTCCGCGCACGGCGACCTGGACATCAACGGCCTGGGTATCGACGACGCGAAGGCCGCGGTCATCACCTGGCTGCAGCAGCACGGCGCCGGCGAGGGCACCACGACGTACCGGCTGCGGGACTGGCTGTTCAGCCGTCAGCGCTACTGGGGCGAGCCGTTCCCGATCGTGTACGACGAGCTGGACCAGCCGATCGCGATCCCCGAGTCGATGCTGCCGGTCGACCTGCCCGAGGTGCCGGACTACTCGCCCAAGACGTACGAGCCCGACGACGCGCTGAGCAACCCCGAGCCACCGCTCGCCCGCGCGGACGACTGGGTCAACGTGACGCTGGACCTCGGTGACGGCCCGCGCACGTACCGCCGCGAGACCAACACGATGCCCAACTGGGCCGGGTCGTCCTGGTACGAGCTGCGCTACACCGATCCGCACAACCCCGACCGCCTCGCCGATCCCGAGAACGAGCGCTACTGGCTCGGTCCGCGCAAGGACGGCGACGTCGGCGGCGTCGACCTGTACGTCGGCGGCGTCGAGCACGCGGTGCTGCACCTGCTCTACGCCCGGTTCTGGCACAAGGTGCTGTTCGACCTCGGCCACGTGTCGAGCGAGGAGCCGTTCCACCGCCTGTTCAACCAGGGCTACATCCAGGCGTACGCGTACACGGACGAGCGGGGCACGTACGTGCCGGCCGACGAGGTCGAGGAGCGCGACGGCGGCTGGTTCCTCGGCGACAAGCCGGTCAACCGCGAGTACGGGAAGATGGGCAAGAGCCTCAAGAACATCGTCACGCCCGACGAGATGTACGACGCGTACGGCGCCGACACGTTCCGCGTGTACGAGATGTCGATGGGCCCGCTGGACGTCTCCCGCCCCTGGGACACCCGTGCCGTGGTCGGCTCGCAGCGCTTCCTGCAGCGGGTCTGGCGCCTGCTGGTCGACGAGGAGACCGGCGAGCTGAAGGTCGACGACGCCGGGCTCGACCGCGACACGCTCCACGTCCTGCACACCACGATCGACGGTGTCCGTGCCGACATGGAGCACCTGCGCTTCAACACGGCCATCGCCAAGCTGATCGAGCTGACCAACCACCTGACCAAGGTCGGCGTCAGCAGCCGCGCTGCGGTCGAGCCGCTGGTCCTGATGCTGGCGCCGCTGGCCCCGCACCTCGGCGAGGAGCTGTGGTCGCGCCTCGGCCACGCCGACTCGCTGATCCGGGCGCCGTTCCCCGAGGCCGACCCCGCGCACCTCGCGGCGTCCTCGGTCACGTGCGTCATCCAGGTGCTGGGCAAGGTGCGCGGCAAGATCGAGGTCGATCCGGCGATCGGCGACGACGAGCTCACGGCGCTCGCGCTGGCCGAGCCCAACGTGGTCCGGTCCATCGACGGACGGGACATCCGCAAGGTGATCGTGCGGGCGCCCAAGCTCGTCAGCATCGTTGTGTGATCGGCGACACGGATAGGCTTCGGCCATGATCGCGATCGTCACGGACTCCACGTCCTCGCTGTCGCGGGAGGACGCGGAGCGCGAGCGGATCACGGTCGTCCCGCTGCAGGTCATCATCGGCGCCGACGTCTACACCGAGGGTGAGGACGTCACGTCGGAGATGATCGCGGACGCGCTGGGCTCGTTCGTGCCGGTCAGCACGTCCCGGCCCACGCCCGACCACTTCCTCGAGGTCTACGAGCGACTGGCGGCCGAGGGAGCCGAGGCGATCGTCTCGATCCACCTGAGCGCCCAGATGTCGGGGACGCTGGACTCGGCGGTGCTCGCCGCCAAGCAGTCGTCGGTGCCGGTGACCTGCATCGACTCCACGCAGGTCGGCATCGCGACCGGCTTCGCTGCGGGGCGTGCCGCGCAGGCACGGGACGCGGGCGCGGACGCTGCCGGGGTCGCGGACGCCGCGCGCCGAGCGGGCGAGTCGTCGACCGCGCTGCTGTACGTCGACACGTTGGAGTACCTGCGTCGCGGCGGACGCGTCGGCGCCGCGGCCGCGCTGATCGGGTCGGCGCTCGCGGTCAAGCCGATCCTCACGATCGCGGACGGGCTGGTCGTGCCGCTCGAGCGCGTCCGGACGCAGACCAAGGCGCTCGCGCGGCTCGAGACGTTGGCCGTGGAGTCCGCGCAGGCGTGCGAGAACGGCTTCGACATCGGCGTCCAGCACCTGGCCGGTCTCCCGGCCGCCACCGCCGTCGCGGGCCGGCTGGCCGAGAAGCTCGGCCGTGAGTCGATCCCGGTCGACGAGGTGGGCGCGGCGATCGGTGCCCACGTGGGACCCGGCATGATCTCGGTGACCGTCACCCCCCGCTGACCCCCTTCCTGCGTGCGGTGGGTTGTCCACGGTCGTGCGCACACCGCGCCGTCGTCCACAGGCCGCCGTCGGCACGGGTGACGAGCGCGCGGGTGGTGCCTACGGTCGTGGGGTGAAGCCGACGCATCGAGAGGAACCCGACGAGACCCGGGCCGAGATCGCGCGCCGCCGCCTCGCCCAGCTGGCCGCGTCCTTCGACGCCGAGCTGCCACCGGCCGAGGACGAGCCGGTCCGGGTGCGGCCGCGCGTGGAGGTCCCGCACGTACGGGCGCTCGCCGCCGTGGCCGTCGCCGCCTCGGTGCTGCTGGTCTGGTGGCTGCTGTCGGGTCGTCCCGAGTCCAGCGGCCCGGTCGCACCGCTGGCGTTCGCGTCCTCGCCGTCGACGGGCGCCCCGAGCGGGCCGGGACCGACCGCGGCGGCCGACGCCCGCACGTCGGCCCCTCCGGGTCAGGCCGCCCAGGTCGTCGTCGACGTGGCCGGCAAGGTGCGCCGCCCGGGCATCGTGACCGTGCCGCGCGGGTCGCGGGTCTACCAGGCCATCGAGGCCGCGGGTGGGGTCAAGGGGCAGGTCGACACCACCTCGCTCAACCTGGCGCGCGAGCTCACGGACGGCGAGCAGATCCTCGTGGGTCTCGATCCCGTCGACGTGGGCGGAGCCCCGGCACCCGCGGCGGCCGCGCCGGGCACCGGGGCGTCGGCGCCGAGCGTCGCGAAGATCAACCTCAACACCGCGACCGCCGAGCAGCTCGACACCCTGCCGGGCGTCGGCCCGGTGACCGCCCAGGCCATTCTCGGCTGGCGTGAGGACAACGGGCGCTTCTCGTCGGTCGACGACCTGCTCGACGTCAAGGGCATCGGCGAGGCGACGCTGGCCGAGCTGCGGGACCTCGTCGTCGTGTGAGCCACGACCTGCGGATGCTCCCCGCGGCCCTGGTGGCCTGGGGTGCCGCGGCCTGGCTGGTCACCGCCGGCTCACCCGCGGCGCTCACCGTCACTGTCGGCGGGGTGGCCGTCGCGTTCGCCGCGGTCCGGTTCGCGCCCCTGCGGGTGCTGGCGCTCACGAGCGTCTGCCTTGCCGCGGTCGCCGCGTCGTGCGCCTGGCGCCTCACGACGGTCGAGCACTCACCGCTGACCCGGCTGGCCGACCAGCACCGCCTCGCCACGATGGACGTCGAGGTCGTCCGTGACGCCCGGCCGTTCAGCCATCGTGGGCAGGACGCCGCGGTCGTCGAGGTGCGGGTGCGCCGGGTCGTCGCGGCCGGACAGGACCTGCGGGTCCGCGACCGGGCCACGGCCTTCGTCGACGGCACGCCGGACGACCTCGTCGTGGGGCGACGGCTCGTCGTGGTCGGCCGGCTGGGTCCGTCGGACGCGTCGGAGGAGGCCGCGGTCATCGACGTCGTGCGCCGCGGCCCGACGGACCGGGCCGCGTGGTGGTGGGAGGCGTCCGAACGGGTCCGCGAGGGCGTCCGGCGCGCCGTCTCCCACCTGCCGGAGGAGCCACGCGCCCTCGTGCCGGCGCTGGTCGACGGGGACGACACCAGGGTCAGCGAGGAGGTCGAGGAGGACTTCCGCCGCAGCGGGCTGACCCACCTGATGGCGGTCTCGGGGACCAACCTCACGATCGTCCTCGCCGTCGTCATGCTGCTGGCCCGCGCGTCCGGTCTCCGGCGACGAGGACTGTGGGTGGCCGGGGCCCTCTCGATCGTCGCGTTCGTGCTGCTGGCCCGACCCGACCCGAGCGTGGTGCGTGCCGCCGCGATGGGCGCGGTGGGGGTCGCCGCCCTCGGGTTCGGCGCCCGCGGCGGCGTGCGCGCGCTGTGCTGGGCCGTGGTGGGCCTGGTGTTCCTGGACCCGTGGCTCTCGCGGACGCCCGGGTTCGTCCTGTCGGCCGTGGCGACCGGCGGGATCCTGCTGCTGGCGCCGGTGCTCGCAGCACGGCTCGAGCGGTGGATGCCCAGGTGGTGCGCGCTCGCGATCGCCGTCCCGGTCGCGGCACAGCTCGCGTGCACGCCGGCCATCGCGGCGCTGTCGGGCGAGGTGTCCCTGGTCGCGGTCTTCGCCAACCTGCTGGCCGGTCCGGCGGTGGCCCCGGCGACCGTGGCCGGGCTGGTCGGCGGGGTGCTGGCCGTGGCGTGGGTCCCGCTCGGGCAGGCCTGCGGGCTGGTCGCCGGGCTCTGCGCCGGCTGGATCCTCACGATCGGGCACCGCGCGGCCGACATGGAGGCGGCGTCGCTGGAGTGGCACGCCCCGTGGCAGGTGCTGCTCGCGGTGGTCCCGGTCGCCACCTGGCTGGTCGTGCGGCTGTCGGCCCGGCCCGCCGTGTTCGTCGGGGTGGCCCTGGGCCTCGTGGTCGGCATCTGGCGGCCGCCGGAGACCGGCTGGCCACCGGACGGCTGGGTCATGGTCACCTGCGACGTGGGCCAGGGGGACGCCTCGGTGCTGCCGGTCGCCGAGGGCGAGGCGGTCGTGATCGACACGGGGGAGGAGGACGCCCCGGTCGACCGGTGCCTCACCGCGCTCGGCATCCGCCGGATCCGGCTGCTGGTGCTGACCCACGGCGACGCGGACCACGTCGACGGCTGGCGGGGGGCGGTCGACGGGCGCCGCGTCGACCAGGTGGCGGTCGGCACGTCCGGCGGACCGCTGATCCCGGGCGCGCCCCGGCACGTCGCCGAGGTGGGGGAGACCTTCTCGTCGGGCGAGACCGCCGCGGAGGTGCTCTGGCCGCCGCCGGAGGCGGCACCGGGCAGTGACCGCAACGCCGTGAGCGTCGTCCTCCGCGCGACGGTCCGCGGGGTGCGCCTCCTGCTGACGGGCGACGTCGGGGCGGAGGCGCAGCAGCGGATCCTGCGGAGCGGTGCCGACGTCGGCGCGGACGTCCTGAAGGTGCCGCACCACGGCAGCGCCGACCAGGACGGCCGGTTCCTCACCGCGGTGGGTGCGTCCGTGGCGACCATCGGCGTCGGCGCCGACAACGACTACGGCCACCCGTCCGCCGCGTTGCTGATGCGTCTGCGCGAGCGCGGTGTGCGGTGGTGGCGCACCGATCTCGACGGGGACGTCGCGGTCGTGGTGCGCGACGGGCGACTCTCCGTCGTGACACGGTGACGGCCGACCAGGGCTGTCGGTGGCGGGCACTACCGTTCAAGAAGTGAAGATCCTCCACACGTCCGACTGGCACCTGGGCCGCACGCTGCACGGCACGGACATGCACGAGCACCAGCGCGCCTTCGTCGACCACGTCGTCGAGCTCGTGCGCGAGCACGCCGTGAGCGCGGTGCTGATCAGCGGGGACGTCTACGACCGGGCCATCCCGGCGGTCGAGACCGTGCAGGTGCTCGAGGACGCGCTCGGCCGGTTGAGCGAGCTCACGACGGTGATCATCACGCCGGGCAACCACGACTCCGCGGTCCGGCTGGGCTTCGGGGCGGGCCTGATGCGCGACAGCGTCCGGATCCTGGCCTCCGTCGCCGACCTGCACCGTCCGGTCGTGCTCGACGACGGCGCGGTCGAGGTGGCGGTCTACGGGCTGCCCTACCTCGACCCGGAGACGAGCCGCGCGGTGCTCGTCGACGAGACGGGTGAGCGCCCCGCGCGCAGCCACGAGGGGGTCATCGGCGCGGCCATGCGGCGGGTCCGGGACGACCTGGCGTCCCGGCCGGGCGTCCGCTCGATCGTGATGGCGCACGCGTTCGTCGTGGGCGGCGAGCCCTCGGACAGCGAGCGCGATCTCTCCGTCGGCGGGGTCCAGTCGGTGCCGTCGGGGGTGTTCGGCGGCGTCGACTACGTCGCCCTCGGGCACCTGCACGGCCCGCAGGTCGTCCCGGTGCCCGGATCGGCGACCGTCGCGCGCTACTCGGGCTCCCCGTTGGCGTACTCGTTCTCGGAGCGCTCCCACCACAAGTCCACCGTGCTGCTGGAGCTCGACGTCGACGGACCGCCCGCGGTCACGCTGGTCGACGCCCCGGTCCCGCGCCGCCTCACCGAGATCCGCGGCGAGCTCAGCCACGTCCTGTCCGGCGAGACCGACGCCCACCTGGACGACTGGGTCAAGATCACGGTCACCGACCCGACCTACCCGGCCGACATGCACGCCCGGGTCCGCGCGCGCTTCGCGCACGTCCTGCACCTGACGCACGAGCCGGTCGTCGGTGAGCGGGTCGGCGCTGCACCCGTCGTGACCGAGGCGATGCAGCCGACCCGGGTGGCTGCGGACTTCGTCGAGTTCGTCACTGCAGCCCCCGCCTCCGAGGTCGAGCTGGACGTCATCCAGCAGGCCTACGACGCGGTGCAGGCCGCCACCGCCAGGGCGGACCGATGAAGCTCTACTCGCTCACCCTTCAGGCGATCGGCCCGTTCGCGGGGCCGCACACGATCGACCTCGCGGCCCTGGGCCGGTCGGGGTTGTTCCTGCTGGAGGGCCCGACCGGTGCCGGCAAGTCCACGATCATCGACGCGATCGTCTTCGCCCTGTACGGCGGGCTCGCCGGCGAGACGGCCAGCAAGGAGCGGCTGCACAGCCACCACGCCGCCGTCGGCGTCGAGCCTTACGTCGACCTGGTGTTCGAGGTCGAGTCCGGCATCTACCGAGTACGCCGGACCGCGTCCCACCGTCGGCCCAAGCGCCGCGGCGAGGGCTTCATGCAGGAGAACGAGAAGGTCGTCCTGACCCGGCTGACCGACGTCGATCAGCCCGAGGCGGGCGTCACGGTCTCCACCAGCACGCAGGAGGTGGGCCACGAGATCGCCGAGCTGGTCGGCCTGCGCAAGGACCAGTTCCTGCAGACGGTCGTGCTGCCCCAGGGTGAGTTCGCGAAGTTCCTGCGCTCGTCCGGCGAGGACCGCAAGAACCTGCTCGAGACGATCTTCCGCACCGACGTCTACGAGCTGATCACCAAGACGCTGACCGAGATGCGGCGCGAGGCCAAGGCCCGCACCGAGGACGCCCGGCAGGGCGTCGAGACCGCGGTTGCCGTGCTCGCGGGCGCGGCGGGCGTGGACACGCAGACGCTGGCCGACGACGGGGTCGTCGACCTCGAGCGCGTGGACGCCGTGATCGCCGAGATGGAGGACGCGGCGAGCCGTACGCAGGCCACTGCTGCGGAGGCCGCGGCAGCACGCACGGCGGCCGACGTGCAGGTCCGCGAGGCCGAGACGTTGACGGCCTGCCTGGCGAGGCGTGCAGACCTCCTCGCCCGGCAGGAGACACTGCGAGCCGAGGCCGAGGACGTCGCCGCGGCCGCTGTCGCGCTGACCGCCGGACGACGTGCGGCCGTGGTCGCCACGGCCGTGGCAGGGGCTCGCACCGCAGCCGCGGACGCCGAGCAGGCGGCGACCGCCCACGACGCGGTCGCCCTCGAGCTCGCGCCGGACCACGAGCTGAGCGACGAGGAGTGCGCCGGGCTCGCGGACGCGCTGGGCGAACGGCTGACCCACCTGCGGCAGCTCATCGACCTCGAGTCCGGCTTCGGGCGGCGGGAGGCCGAGATCGCCCGGCTGGACACCCAGGTCGCGGACGCCGACGTCCGGCTCGCCGAGATCGAGGCCAGTCTCGCGGCCCGGCCGGCCCAGTACGACCTGTTGCAGCAGGCGCGCGACGAGCAGGTGGCACTCGCCGAGCGGCTGCCGGCCGCCACCGCGAGCCACGAGCAGGCCCTTCGGGCGCTCGACGCTGCCCGGAACGCCGAGGCCAAGCTCGAGGCGGTGGCCCGGGCGCACGCCGAGCGCGACGAGCAGGTCCTGGCCGCTCAGCACGCGGTCGACCACCACCGCGACCTGCGCCGGCGACGGCTGCAGGGCATGGCCGGCGAGCTCGCGGCGTCCCTGGTCGACGGGGAGCCGTGCGCGGTCTGCGGCGGCGTCGAGCACCCCCGTCCGGCCGCGCAGGCCCACGACCACCCCGACGACGACACGATCGCGGCGGCCGACGCAGCCGCCGTCGCGGCGGAGGACCTCGCCCGCCAGGCCGCGTCCGTCGTGGACCGCCTCGAGGTCGAGCTCGCCGCGGCGCAGGAGGCGGCCGGCGGCCTGACCGCGGCTGCAGCCGAGGCCGCCCTGGCCGCGGCGGCGCAGGCGCTCCAGGACGCGCGGCGCGCGGGACGCCAGGTCGGGGTGATCGACGCCGAGGTCAAGGCGCTCGACGCCGCCGAGCTCGCCGACGAGAAGCAGCGCGCCGAGACCGACAAGACGCGCGCCCAGCTGGCGGACCGCCGGGTCTCGCTGGCGGAGTCCCTCGCAGCGGACGGCAGGCGGGTGGCCGACGCGCTCGACGACGACGCGCCTTCGCTCGCAGCGGCGGCCCAGCGCGCCACCCGCGAGCGCGCGCTCGTGCAGCGGTACGCCGCGACGGCCCACGAGCTCCGGCGCGCCGAGGAACGCCTTACCGACGCCCGGGCCACGCTGCAGCGCCAGCTCGACGAGCAGGACTTCGCCGACGAGGCCGCAGCGCTGGCCGCCGTGGTGCCGCCGGCAGACCTGCGCCATCTCGAGCAGGTCGTCACGACCCACCAGCAGCAGCTCGCGATCGTCACCAACGGGCTGCAGGCGCCCGACGTGGCGGCACTGACCGGCGACGAGGACCCCGACCTGGACCGGGCGCGCCTGACCTGCACCGAGGCGGCCCAGGCCGAGAAGGAGGCCGCGCACGAGGCGAGCACCGCCCGGCACCGCGCGGAGCAGGTGCGCGACCGACGTGCGGGGCTGACCCATGCCCTCGGGCAGCTCGCGGCTGCCGCTGCGGGAGCGGAGGCGGTCATCCGCATGGCCGACGTGGCCGACGGCACCTCCCGCGCGAACCTCAAGCACCTCACTCTCGGCACGTACGTCCTCATGCGCCGGTTCGAGGACGTCGTGGTCGCGGCGAACGCCCGCCTCGGTCCGATGTCCGACGGCCGCTACCAGCTGCGGGCCACCGACGAGAAGGAGCGGGGAGCCCGCGGCCGGCGCACCGGTCTGGCACTGGCCGTCGTCGACACCGAGACCGGTCAGGAGCGCGAGCCGCGCACCCTGTCGGGCGGTGAGACGTTCTACGCCTCCCTGTGCCTGGCGCTGGGCCTGGCCGACGTCGTCACGGGCGAGGCGGGTGGCGTCGAGATCGGCACGCTCTTCGTCGACGAGGGCTTCGGCTCGCTCGATCCCGAGACCCTCGAGGACGTGATGTCCGAGATCACCGCGCTGGCCCGGGGCGGACGTGTCGTCGGCATCGTCAGCCACGTCGAGGACCTCAAGCTGCGGGTCGCCGACCGGATCGAGGTGCGCCGTCAGCCCGACGGGTCCTCGACCCTCACCGTGCGTGCCTGACCTGGGCCGGTGGGCCCCACCGGATGTCGGGGCGCGCGACTAGGCTGGCACCGTGGCCTCGGCATTCGGCAAGATCCTGCTCATCACCGGCAACGCCGAGTTCCTCGCCGACCGCACCCGCGCGAAGGCCGTCAAGGTCGTCACGGGGGAGCAGCCCGAGGTCGAGGTCGCGATGTCGACCGCGTCCGGCCTGCAGCCCGGCGAGCTCGCCGGCCTGACGAGTCCCTCGCTGTTCAGCGACGCGAGCGCGCTGGTGCTGACCGAGCTGCAGGATCTCCCCGAGGTCGCCCAGAAGGAGCTGCTGGCGTACGTCGCGGCGCCCTCGCCCGACGTCGCCGTGATCCTCGTGCACAGCGGTGGGCAGAAGGGCAAGGGCCTGCTCGACAAGCTGCGCAAGGAATCTGTCGTCACCGAGGTCAAGGTCGAGCAGCCCAAGTACGAGCGAGACTTCGCCAAGTGGGTCTACACCGAGGTGCGTGACCTCGGTGCCCGCATCGACGAGGAGGCCGCCACGCTGCTCGTCGCCTCGATCGGGCAGGACCTGCGAGCCCTGGCCGGCGCCGCGGACCAGCTCGTGGCCAACCTCGAGAAGGGCACCGAGATCTCGGCGTCCCTCGTGCGGCAGTACTTCGGCGGCCGGGCCGACGTGCGGGGATACGAGATCGCGGACGCGACGCTCAACGGCCAGATCAACGTCGCCCTGGAGCAGGCCCGCTGGGCGGAGTCGGCCAAGGTTGCGCCGGTCCTCATCACGAGCGCCCTCGCCACCGGGCTGCGCTCGCTCGCCAAGCTCGCCGGCGCCCCCGAGGGCATGCGCGACAACGATCTGGCGGCCCACATCGGGGCGCCGCCGTTCAAGATCCGCACGATGCGCTCACAGCTGCGCAGCTGGGACCAGGCAGGTCTCGCCGCGGCGATCTCTGCGGTGGCCCAGGCCGACCTGGACGTCAAGGGCGGCGCGGCCGACCCCGCGTTCGCGGTCGAGCGCATGGTCCTGCAGGTCGCGGCTCAGCGCAGGCGCTAGCCATGGCGGTCGCGGCGGACACCCCGGTGCGGGCGCCGTCGCGGGTCGAGGCCGTCGACGTCGCCCGGGGCGTCGCGCTGATCGGCATGATGCTGGCGCACCTCGGTCCCGTCTGGCTCGGGGCCGACCCGCCGGTCGGCCACATGATCGCCGGGGGCCGGGCCGCCCCGCTGTTCGCGATGCTCGCGGGGGTGTCGCTGACGCTGGTCCAGCGACGCGACCCCGAGGGGGTGGGGTCGGTACGGGCCACGATCGTCCGTGGGATCCTGCTCGTCGCCCTGGGGCTGTCGCTCGGGGCCATCGAGGACATGCCCGTGCTGATCATCCTGGCCTTCTACGGACTGATGATCGTCGTCGCGCTGCCGTTCCGGGGCCTGCCGACGCCTTGGCTCGCGCTGCTCGCCGTCGTCTGGACACTGGCGTCGGGCTTCGTGGTCGTCGCGCTGCAGGTGCTGCACGGGCCGGTGGACGCCGGGCAGGCCGAGGCGGAGGACCTGGAGCACCCGTTCTCCCTCCTGCAGGAGCTCACGGTCCTCGGGGCCTACCCGGCCCTTGCCTGGTTTTCCTACGTGCTGGTGGGGCTGCTCGTCGGACGGCTCGACGTGCGACGACCGGTGGTCGCGTGCCGGCTGGTCGGCCTCGGCACGGCCCTGGTCGTCGTGACCCTCGGGGCCGGTTGGCTCCTGGTGCGCGAGGGCGCCGTCGAGGACCCGTCCGGGTTCGGCTGGCGGTCGCTGTTCACCGGGCGCTACGGGCCCACGGAGTGGAACGACCTGCTCCGGCTCGGCCAGCACACGTCGACGCCACTGAACCTGGTCAGTGCGACCGGCTCGGCGCTGCTGGCCATCGGCCTGTGCGCCCTGGCCGTCCGGGTGCCGTGGCTGCGGCTGGCGCTGACCCCTCTGCGGGCAGCAGGGACGATGACGCTGACCCTCTACACCGTGCACGCGCTGTGGTTCTGGCGTCTCGCGTCTGCCCACGACGACGCGCTCGGCCCGCGGCGCGGAGGCTACGACGACTGGTTGCTCCAGGTCGTCGTGCTCTGCGCCGTCGCAGTCGCGTGGCAGCGCTGGGTCGGCAGGGGACCGCTGGAGTCGCTGGTGCGTGTGGTGTCCGTCCCGCCGACCCTCAGCGCACGAAAAAACGCCCCGGCACGAGACCGGGGCGTTGATTCATCGGGCTGACGTCAGAGCGACGCGGCCTTCTTGGCGATGGCCGACTTGCGGTTCGCCGCCTGGTTCTTGTGGATGACCTTCTTCGAGGCAGCCTTGTCGAGCTTGCGGGTCGCCTCACCGGCGAGCTTCTTGGCGTCGTCGTTGTTGCCGGCCGTGACGGCCTCCTCGAAGCGGCGGACGGCCGTCTTCAGCGCGGAGCGCACGGACTTGTTGCGCTCACGAGCCAGCTCGTTCTGGCGGTTGCGCTTGATCTGCGACTTGATATTCGCCACGGGGCAAACCTGTTTCTCTCGGATGTGAATGCTGAAAAAGATGGGGTGGACGTGCCGGGGCACGCGACCGCTCACTCTACCAGCCGCTGACCCGACGCCTCAAATCGGCCGATCGGCCACTGGTGGCACGCAGACGCACGGGGTGGTGGGAGAATGGTCCATCATGAGCACCAGCCCCGTACCCCAGCCCGGGGCCACCGACCCGAAGATCCTGCGCAACTTCTGCATCATCGCGCACATCGATCACGGCAAGTCGACGTTGGCCGATCGCATGCTGCAGCACACCGGCGTGGTGGACGGCCGCGACATGAAGGCCCAGTACCTCGACCGCATGGACATCGAGCGCGAGCGCGGCATCACGATCAAGAGCCAGGCCGTGCGCATGCCGTTCGTCAAGAGCAGCGGCGACGACGCCGGCACGGTCTACGTCCTCAACATGATCGACACCCCCGGGCACGTCGACTTCACGTACGAGGTCAGCCGCAGCCTGGAGGCGTGCGAGGGCGCGATCCTGCTCGTGGACGCGGCGCAGGGCATCGAGGCGCAGACGCTGGCGAACCTCTATCTCGCGATCGACGCCGACCTGGACATCATCCCGGTGCTGAACAAGATCGACCTCCCCGGTGCGCAGCCGGAGAAGTACGCCGAGGAGATCGCCGGCATCATCGGCGGCAACCCCGACGACGTGCTGCGCGTCTCGGCCAAGACCGGCCAGGGCGTCGAGGAGCTGCTCAACCTCATCGTCGACGAGATCCCGCCGCCGCAGGGCGATCCGGACGCTCCGGCGCGCGCGCTGATCTTCGACTCGGTCTACGACACCTACCGGGGCGTCGTGACGTACGTCCGTGTCGTCGACGGCAAGCTCAGCCACCGCGACAAGATCAAGATGATGTCGACCGGCGCCGTGCACGAGATGCTCGAGGTCGGGGTCATCTCGCCCGAGCCGGTCAAGGCTCCCGACCTGGGCGTCGGCGAGGTCGGCTACCTCATCACCGGGGTGAAGGAGGTCCGCCAGTCCCGCGTCGGCGACACCGTGACGTCCAGCATCCGCGGCGCCACCGAGCCTCTCGGCGGCTACAAGACCCCCAACCCGATGGTCTACTCGGGCCTCTACCCGCTCGACGGCGACGACTACCCGACGCTGCGTGATGCGCTGGAGAAGCTCCAGCTGAACGACGCGGCCCTCGTCTACGAGCCCGAGTCGTCCGGCGCGCTGGGATTCGGCTTCCGCATCGGCTTCCTCGGGCTGCTGCACCTGGAGATCGTCCGGGAGCGGCTGGAGCGCGAGTTCAACCTCGAGCTCATCTCCACGGCGCCCAACGTGGTCTACCGCGTCGAGATGGAGGACGGCAAGGAGATCGTCGTGACGAACCCGTCCGAGTACCCCTCGGACGGCAAGATCGACAAGGTCTACGAGCCGATCGTGCGCGCGACGGTGCTGAGCCCCAGCGACTACATCGGCGTCATCATGGAGCTGTGCCAGGCGCGCCGCGGACAGCTGATCGGCATGGACTACCTCTCCGAGGACCGCGTCGAGATCAAGTACACGCTGCCCATGGGCGAGATCATGTTCGACTTCTTCGACGCGCTCAAGAGCCGCACCAAGGGCTACGCGTCGCTGGACTACGAGCCCACCGGTGAGCAGGCCTCCGACCTGGTCAAGGTCGACGTGCTGCTCCAGGGCGAGGTCGTCGACGCGTTCAGCGCGATCGTCCACCGCGACAACGCGTACGCGTACGGCGTCTCGCTGGCCGGCAAGCTCAAGGAGCTCATCCCGCGCCAGCAGTTCGAGGTGCCGATCCAGGCCGCCATCGGTGCACGCGTCATCGCCCGCGAGAACATCCGCGCGATCCGCAAGGACGTGCTCGCCAAGTGCTACGGCGGCGACATCAGCCGCAAGCGCAAGCTGTTGGAGAAGCAGAAGGAGGGCAAGAAGCGGATGAAGATGGTCGGCCGCGTCGAGGTCCCCCAGGAGGCGTTCATCGCCGCGCTGTCCACCGGCGACGTCGACAAGAAGTAGCCCCACCCAGATTTGCGGACTCCTGCACCGAATCAGGCGGGGCAAAGCGTGCAGGAGTCCGCAAATCGGGGCGGGCCCGGCGCCGATAGGGTGACGGCCATGAGTGGTGTCGTCGCGTCGGTGAACGTCGGCCCGGCGGTGGATGTGCCGTGGGGCAAGTACAAGTGGAGCGCGATCGACAAACGCCCCGTGGCCGGCCCGGTGGTGCTGCGCACGACCGGTGTGGAAGGCGACGAGATCGGCGACCTGGTCAACCACGGTGGCGCCCTGCAGGCGGTGTACGCCTACGCGTCCGAGGACCTGCAGGCCTGGTCCGACGAGCTCGGCCGTGACCTCAGCCCCGGACAGTTCGGCGAGAACCTCACCACGACGGGCATCGACCTGACGAACGCCCACGCCGGCGACCGGTGGCGGGTCGGGGGAGCGTTGCTGGAGATCTCCGGCGTCCGGATCCCGTGCTCGGTCTTCCAGGGATTCCTGGACGAGCGCCAGTGGGTCAAGAAGTTCATGCAGGGCCGCCGCCCCGGACCGTACTTCCGCGTCATCGAGGAGGGACCGGTCGACCCCGGCGACACGATCGAGGTCGTCGAGGAGCGCGACCACGAGGTGACGGTCGAGTTCCTGTTCCGCGCTCTCACGACCGAGCGCGCGCTGATCCCGCGTCTGGCCGTCGAGCCCCGGGCCGACGCGTTCGTCGCGCGCAGGTTGGGTGAAGGTCGCAACGACCCCCCGTCGTGACCCGCGAGTAGGTTAGGGTGATCGGCACCACATTCCCTCAGTACGCTCGCGTGAAGGATCACCACATGCCCGCCCAAGTTGTGACGCCAGAACAGCTCGCAGTGATCGAGAACCGCCCGACGAGTGTGTCCGCGATGTTCTTCGACCGTGTGAGGAACAGCGGCTCCCGCGAGGCCTACCGCTATCCCGACAAGGACGAGGTGTGGCAGTCGCTGACGTGGGCCCAGACCGGCGACCGGGTGACCCGTCTCGCGGCAGGACTCGTCGCGCTCGGCATCCAGCCCGAGGAGCGCATCGCGATCGCCTCGGGCACCCGCCTGGAGTGGATCCTGTCGGACCTGGCCATCAACGCCGCCGGCGGCGCAACCACGACCGTCTACCCCACGACGATGGCCGACGACGTCGCCTACATCCTCGCCGACTCCGACAGCCGTGTGGTCTTCGCGGAGGACGACGAGCAGGTCGCCAAGCTGCGCCAGAAGCACTCCGAGCTCCCGTCGATCGTCAAGGTCGTGGTCTTCGACGGCACCACCGACGGTGACTGGGTCATCAGCTTCGACGACCTGGAGGCCCTCGGCGAGAAGTACCTCGCCGAGCACCCCACCGTCGTGGAGGACCGGGTCGCGGCGATCACGGGCGACTCGCTCGCGACGCTGATCTACACCTCCGGCACGACCGGCCGCCCCAAGGGTGTGCGCCTGTCGCACGACGGCTGGGTCTACGAGGGCTACGTCATGGTGGCCGCGGACATCCTGTCCCAGGACGACCTGCAGTTCCTGTGGCTGCCGATGGCGCACTCGTTCGGCAAGGTCCTGCTGACCACGCAGCTCGCGATCGGCTTCCCGACCGCGATCGACGGCCGCGTCCCGCGCATCGTCGACAACCTCGCGGTCGTCCAGCCCACGTTCATGGGCGCCGCTCCCCGCATCTTCGAGAAGGCCTACGGCCGCATCATCGGCATGACCGAGGCCGATGGCGGCGCGAAGCTGAAGATCTTCCGCTGGGCCGAGAAGGTCGGCATCGAGTACTCGCGGGCGGTCCGCTCGGGCAAGCCCGTGTCGCCCGTCCTCAAGGCCAAGTTCGGCCTGGCCGACAAGCTGGTGTTCTCCAAGGTGCGCGCCCGCTTCGGCGGCCGGGTCCGGTTCTTCATCTCCGGTGCCGCGGCGCTGTCGCCCGACATCGCGGAGTGGTTCCACGCCGCCGGCGTCCTGATCCTGGAGGGCTACGGGCTCACCGAGACCTCCGCGGGTGCCTTCGTCAACCAGCCCGACAACTTCAAGCTCGGCTCGGTGGGCACCGCCTTCCCCGGCAGCGAGGCCAAGATCGCCGCGGACGGCGAGGTGCTGATCAAGGGCCCGCACATCATGCGCGGCTACCACAACCTCGACACGGAGAGCGCGTCGTCGCTGACCGACGAGGGCTGGCTGCACACCGGTGACGAGGGCCGCATCGACGAGGACGGCTTCTTGTTCATCACGGGTCGCAAGAAGGAGCTGTTCAAGACGTCGGGCGGCAAGTACGTGGCGCCGCCGCACATCGAGGGCATGTTCAAGGGCATCAGCGCCATGACGAGCCAGATCCTCGTCCACGGCAACGAGCGGAACTTCTGCAGCGCCCTCATCACGCTCGATCCCGACGCCGTCGCGGAGTGGGCCGCCCACCATGGCATGGAGGGCAAGAGCTACACCGAGGTCGTGCGGTCGCCCGAGATCCAGGCGCTCGTCCAGGGCCAGATCGATGAGCTGAACACCAAGCTCAACCGTTGGGAGACGATCAAGAAGTTCGCGATCCTCGACCACGACCTCTCGATCGAGTCCGGCGAGATCACGCCGAGCATGAAGGTCAAGCGGAACGTCGTCGAAGCCAACAACAAGGCGATTCTGGACGGCTTCTACTCTTAGGGAGTGAGCCTGACCGAGATCCCGCACCCTGCCCCAGGGGAGCGGGATCTCGGCACGTCCGGGGGGCTGCGCCCGTTCGGCGTGTACGTCCACGTCCCGTTCTGCCGGGTCCGGTGCGGCTACTGCGACTTCAACACCTACACCGCGGACGAGCTCGGCGAGGGGGCCACGCGTGCCTCGTACGCCGACACCGCGATCAGCGAGATCGTCCAGGCCGCGACGCGCGTGGGTCGCCGCCCGGTCGAGACGGTGTTCTTCGGCGGGGGCACCCCGACCCAGCTGCCGTCCGCCGACCTCGTGCGGATCCTGCGGGCGATCGATGACGGGTTCGGCCTGACCGACGGCGTCGAGGTCACGACCGAGGCCAACCCTGACTCGGTGACGCCGGAGTCGCTCGCGACCCTGCGCGCGGGCGGTTTCAACCGCATCTCGTTCGGCGTGCAGTCCGCGGTCCCGCACGTGCTGGCGACGCTCGAGCGGACCCACGACCCCGCCCGGGTCCCGCAGGCGGTCCGCTGGGCCCGTGAGGCGGGCTTCGAGCAGGTCAGCGTCGATCTCATCTACGGCACGCCGGGGGAGTCGATGGACGACTGGCGCACCAGCCTCGAGCAGGCGATCGCCCTGGAGCCGAACCACGTGAGCGCGTACGCCCTCATCGTCGAGGACGGCACGGCTTTTGCCCGCAAGGTCCGGCGCGGCGAGGTCGTCATGCCGGACGACGACGAGACCGCCGACAAGTACCTGCTGGCCGACGAGATGCTGTCGGGGGCCGGCCTGGGCTGGTACGAGCTGTCCAACTGGGCCCGCGACGAGGCCGCCCAGTGCCGGCACAACGTGCTCTACTGGCGCAGCGACGACTGGTTCGGCATCGGGCCCGGGGCGCACTCCCACCTCGCGGGCCAGCGCTGGTGGAACGTCAAGCACCCCGCCGCGTACGCGCAGCGGCTGGCCGCCGGCGAGTCACCGCGGCACGACGGCGAGACCATCGACGCCGACACCGCGCACGTCGAGCGGATCATGCTGGAGACCCGGCTGCGCAGCGGGCTGGGACTCGACGCCCTCAGCCCCGCGGCGCGCAGGTCTGCTGACGGCGTCGTGGCCCGGGATCTCGCGACGCTGGAGGGCGAGCGCCTGGTCCTGACGCGCTCCGGCCGCCTGCTGGCGGACGCCGTCGTGCGCGAGCTCGTCGACTGATCGCCGCCCCGGCCGGTCCGGGCAGTTTCGCGATTCGAATAGTTTTATTTTATTTTGCCCGTAGGCTTCGGGTGAGAGGCCCGCTCACCGGAGCGCGTCCGTCGGTTGGCGCCGATCTACAGGGGAAGTCGGCGACAACATGCGGATTCGTCATGCCTTTTTCAGGACGGCTTCTGCCGTCCTCACAGCGATGCTGACGGTCGCGGTGCTGCCCGGAGGCAGCGCCCAGGCCGCGTCCACCACCACCTGCTCGGGCTTCACCGCGTGCGCGGTCAAGCTCAAGAGCGACGCGGGCTACGCCCTCGTCCACACCCGCTCGTTCTGGAACATGCGCGCGGGACACAACTGCACCAACTACGTCGCCTACCGGCTCACCACCGGGCGCACGACGGCCCGTCCGCCCGGCACGGGGGACGCCGGCTCCTGGGCGGCCGCCGCCCGTGCCCACAAGATCCCGGTCAACGCCAAGCCCGTCGTCGGAGCGGTGGCCTGGTGGTCCAAGGACGTCGTCACGGCCGGGAACAGCGGCCACGTGGCGTACGTCGAGAAGGTCCACGCCGACGGGTCGATCGACATCTCGGAGGACAACGCCGGCGGCACCTTCCGCTGGCGCAAGGTGACCAAGGGCGCCGGCTGGCCCACGTCCTTCATCCACTACCCGAGCTCGGACGGGTCACCGCTCGGCACGTTCACCTCCGTCACGGCCGACGTCGCGGGCCAGCTGGACATCCGCGGCCTCTCGGGCGAGCCGGACGCAGGTCTGCTGGGACCGGGCTACCTCGTGACACTGGGCGGCCCCCGCGGCGCCGCGGGTGTCGAGTCGTTCGCGTTCAGCACGCCCTACTTCTCGTTCCAGCGCATCAAGACGGTCAAGCGTCGCGGCCTCACCACGGTGTACCTCTACGCGTTGAACACGCCGCTGACGCCCGGCAAGGACGTCCTGCTGGGCACCAGGAACGTGACGATCCGCGACGTGTCCGTCACGCCCGCCCCCGCGAAGCTGAAGTCCTCGACCAGCGCGAGGCTGACGCCCTCGACCATCAGGGCTGCGACCCGGCCGAAGGTCAAGATCACGTTGCCCGCCCACGGGCCGACGGGGCGCGTCGACGTCAAACGGGGCAGCAAGGTGCTCAAGACCGTCACGTTCGGGGCCGGGGGGAAGCACAGTCGGATCGTCAAGCTGCCCAGGCAGAAGAAGGGCAAGCACTCCTTCACGGTGTCGTACCGGGGCAGCTCGCGCTACCTGCCCAGCACCACGAAGGTCACGCTGAGGGTTCGGTGACGAAGTCGATGAGCTCCTCGACGCGGCCGAGGAACTCCGGCTCCAGGTCGGCGTAGGAGTCGACCCGGCTCAGGATGTGCTTCCACGCGCGGGCGATGTCGGTCTGGTCGGAGTGGGGCCAGCCGAGCTCCCGGCAGATGCCGTACTTCCAGTCCTGGCCGCGAGGAATCGTCGGCCACGCGTCGATGCCCAGGCGGGACGGCTTCACCGACTGCCACACGTCGATGTACGGGTGGCCGACCACGAGCACGTGCGGCCGGCCGGAGACCTGCTCGGCCAGCCGGGTCTCCTTCGACCCCGGGACGAGGTGGTCGACCAGGACGCCCAGGCGCCGCTCGGCGGTGGGGGCGAACTCGTCCACGATGCCGACGAGGTCGTCGATGCCGCCGAGGTACTCCACCGCGACGCCCTCGATGCGCAGGTCGTCGCCCCACACCCTCTCGACCAGCTCCGCGTCGTGGCGCCCCTCGACGTAGATGCGGCTCGGGAGCGCGACGCGTGCCCGAGCCCCGCGGACGGCTCGCGAGCCCGACGCCGTGCGGGTCGCCGTGGCCTTGGTCGCCGCCGACGGGGGACGCGCGACGATCGGCTTGCCCTCGAGCAGGTAGCCCGGACCGAGGGGGAAGGACCGGCGGACGAGGCGGCGGTCCTCCAGGATCATCATCCCGAGGTCCTTCTCCACCGCCATGACCTCGCCGCAGAAGCCCGTCGAGGCGTCCTCGATGACCATGCCCCGCTCGACCACGACCTCCTGGGAGCGTCCCCGCGGGGGCTTCTTCCAGTCGCCGGAGAGAACGTCGCTGCCGTAACGGTCAACCATGGAGGGCTCCCAGGAGTCGCTGGTGAAGGGTCTCGAGATCGTCCTTCGTGATGTCGGGGGAGAGCAGCGTGGTGCTGTCGCCGACCAGGCCCAGTGCGAGGTCGACCGCAACCGGCCAGCTCGCAGGGACGGTGCCGGGCGCCGCGTCGGTCCACAGGGCGCCGACCGTGACGTACGACGCGAGGACGCCACCGTCCTCGTTCACGGCGGTGATGCTGGCGACGAGCTCACCGCCCTCTGGCCCGTCGCCGAGGTGCATGACCTCCACGCTGATCGGACCCAGTTGCGTGGCCCAGACGGACGCCAACGTGCCGCCGCGGGACTCGTGGGAGATCGTGGTTCCGTCGTCGAGGACGACCTCGTACGGGGAGATGGTGAGCGATCTCTCGTCGCCCTCGACCACGATGTGTCCGTCGTTGTTCTCGGAGATGCTGCTCACCTCGCTAGACTGGCACTTGACCAGTGAGAGTGCCAGCAGACTCGCGGGAGAGGGATGTGTGATGACTGACGATCGCAGGCTCGACGTCCTCCGGGCGATCGTCGAGGACTACGTCGCGACGCAGGAGCCCGTGGGCTCCCGCTCGCTGCTGGAGCGCCACCAGCTCGGCGTCTCCCCGGCGACGGTGCGCAACGACATGGCCGCGCTCGAGGAGGAGGGCTACCTGACGCAGCCCCACACGAGCGCCGGGCGCATCCCGACCGACAAGGGCTACCGGATGTTCGTCGACCGGCTCGCGACCGTGAAGGCGCTGTCGACCGCCGAGCGCCGGGCCATCGAGACGTTCCTGACCGGTGCCGTCGACGTCGACGACGTCGTGCAGCGCAGCGTCAAGGTGCTGGCCCAGCTGACCAACCAGGTCGCGATCGTCCAGTACCCGTCGCTGACCCGCTCCACCGTCCGCCACATCGAGCTCGTCTCCCTCGAGGGCGCCCGGGTCCTCCTGGTCGTCATCACCAGCAGCGGCCGGGTCGAGCAGCGCATCGTCGAGCTGGTCGAGACGCCGAGCGACGACCTCATGTCCGACATGCGCTCGCGCATCACCCGCGCGACGGTCGGCGAACGGCTTCCCGAGGCCTCGCTCCGACTGGCCGACATGATCGAGACGTTCCAGGCCAACGACCGCCCCATCGTCACCTCGATCGTCACGACGCTGTCCCACACCTTCACCAACGAGCGCAGCGACGAGCGCATCGCCGTCGGCGGCACCGCGAACCTGGCCCGCTTCGGCAGCGACTTCGACACGTCGATCAAGCCCGTGCTCGAGGCGATCGAGGAGCAGGTCGTGCTGCTGAAGCTGCTCGGTGAGGCCACGAGCGGGCTGACCGTCCGCATCGGCAGCGAGACCGGCCACGAGAGCCTGATGAGCACGACCGTGGTCTCGTCGGCGTACGGTTCGGACGACCTCGCGCTCGCGACCCTGGGCACGGTCGGCCCCACCCGCATGGACTATCCCGCAACGATGGCCGCCGTCGGCGCCGTCGCCCGCTACGTCGGCCGCACGTTGGCGGACAACTGACCCCCTGCAAGAGGACTTCATGGCACAGGACTACTACGCAACACTCGGCGTCGACCGTGACGCCACGGCCGAGCAGCTGAAGAAGGCGTACCGCAAGCTGGCGCGCCAGTACCACCCCGACGTCAACGACGCGCCCGACGCCTCCGAGAAGTTCAAGGAGGTGACGCTGGCGTACGAGGTGCTGTCCGACCCGCAGAAGCGGGCGGTGTTCGACCGCGGCGGCGACCCCATGAGCAGCGGCGGCGCCGGCTTCGGCGGCGGCCAGGGCTTCAACTTCGACGACATCATGGACGCGTTCTTCGGCCAGAACGCCCAGCGCGGCCCCCGCCCACGCCAGCAGCGCGGCCAGGACGCGCTGCTGCGGATCAGCGTCGACCTCGCGGAGGCCGCGTTCGGCGTGACCCACGAGATCAAGGTCGACACCGCCGTCACCTGCTCGACGTGTCACGGCAGCGGTGCGGCGAACGGCTCGCAGCCGGAGACCTGCCGCACCTGCCACGGCCACGGCGACGTCCAGCACGTGCAGCGGTCGCTGCTCGGCGACATCCGGACGTCCCGCCCGTGCCCGACGTGCCACGGCTTCGGCACGGTCATCCCCGACCCGTGCCCCGAGTGCAGTGGTGAGGGCCGGGTCCGCTCGCGCCGCTCGATCTCGGTCACGATCCCGGCCGGCGTGGACCAGGGCACCCGCATCCAGCTCAGCGGCGAGGGTGAGGTCGGGCCCGGCGGTGGACCGGCCGGCGACCTGTACCTCGAGATCAACGTGGCCCGCCACCCGATGTTCCAGCGCAAGGGCGACCAGCTGTTCTGCCAGGTGACCGTGCCGATGACCGCTGCGGCGCTCGGCACGCACCTCGACCTGCCGACGCTGGAGGCCGACCTCCCCGAGTCCGAGGAGGACGAGCGCACGGTACGCCTCGACGTCTCGCCGGGCACCCAGTCCGGCGACACCCTGACGATCCGCGGGTACGGCGTGCCGCGCCTGCGTGGCTCGGGCCGCGGCGACCTCAAGGTGCAGGTCGTCGTCGAGACGCCGACGCAGGTCGACGAGCAGCAGCGCGCGCTGCTGGAGCAGCTCGCGGAGCTGCGTGACGAGGAGCGTCCCGAGGCGCTCATGGCCAGCAACCACAAGGGCGTCTTCGGCAAGATCAAGGATGCCTTCAAGTGAGCTTGCGAACTGGAATCTACGAGGGGTGCAAGTGAGCCTGACTGATGAGGACTGCCTGTTCTGCAAGATCGTCGCGGGGGACATCCCCGCGGAGATCGTCTCCGAGACCGAGCACACGCTGGCCTTCCGCGACCTCAACCCGCAGGCGCCCCTGCACGTGCTCGTGATCCCGCGGGTGCACGCGGCCGACATCGCGAGCCTGGCCGAGACGGCGCCCGAGGCGGCCGTCGATCTGCTCGCCGAGACGCGCCGCGTGGCCCGGGCCGAGGGCCACGAGTCGTACCGGCTGGTCTTCAACACCGGTGCGGATGCCGGGCAGACGGTCTTCCACGTGCACGGTCATGTGCTGGCCGGGCGCAGCCTGGCCTGGCCTCCCGGGTGAGAATTCGCGTGGTGTCACGCCCATTGCGTACGATTGACCTCACATGACTGATGACACCGTCCCTGCTCCGCTGCCCACCCACACGTTCACGATCCCGTCGAGCGTCGCAGCCGTCGCCCTGCTCGGGCCCGCCGACGAGTTCCTGCGCCTGATCGAGGACTCGTTCGACGCCCGTATCCACGCCCGCGGCAACACCATCACGGTGACCGGCGCGCCCTCCGAGGCGGCTTTGGTGGAGCGTCTGCTCGACGAGCTCGTCACGATCCTGCGCACGGGGCAGAACCTCACCCGCGAGACGGTCGAGCGCAGCGTCACGATGCTGCGCACCGAGACCCGCGAGAAGCCTGCCGAGGTCCTGAGCCTCAACATCTTGTCCAACCGCGGTCGCACGATCCGTCCCAAGACGGTCAACCAGAAGCGCTACGTCGACGCGATCGACAAGCACACGATCGTGTTCGGCATCGGTCCTGCGGGCACCGGCAAGACGTACCTCGCGATGGCCAAGGCCGTCCAGGCGCTGCAGGCCAAGGAGGTCAACCGCATCATCTTGACCCGGCCCGCGGTGGAGGCCGGCGAGCGGCTGGGCTTCCTGCCCGGGTCGCTGAGCGAGAAGATCGACCCGTACCTGCGTCCGCTCTACGACGCGCTGCACGACATGCTCGACCCCGAGACGGTGCCCAAGCTGCTGGCGTCGGGCGTCATCGAGGTCGCACCGCTGGCCTACATGCGCGGCCGCACGCTCAACGACGCGTTCATCATCCTCGACGAGGCGCAGAACACGACGCCCGAGCAGATGAAGATGTTCCTCACCCGTCTGGGCTTCGGCTCCAAGATGGTCGTCACGGGCGACGTCACCCAGGTCGACCTCCCGACGGGCAACAAGAGCGGCCTGCGTGTCGTGCAGGACATCCTCGACGACGTCCGCGACATCCACTTCGCCAACCTGTCGTCCGCCGACGTCGTGCGCCACAAGCTCGTCGGGCGCATCGTCGCCGCGTACGGCGAGTTCGAGGAGCTTGCGACTCGGACCAGGGAGCGGAGCGAGGAGCTTGCGACTCGGACCAGGCAGCACAGCGAGGAGCAGTCCTCCCTGGCCCGCGAGGCAGGTGCTGACTCCCGTGAACGTCGACGTTCTCAATGAGTCCGGGGTCGAGGTCGACGTCGTCGGCCTGACCCGGCTCTGCCGCTTCACGATGCGCCGCATGCGGCTCCACCCCGCGACCGAGCTGACCGTTCGGCTCGTCGACCCCGAGACCATCACGGTGCTCAACGAGCAGTGGATGGGCAAGAAGGGGCCGACCGACGTCTTGTCGTTCCCGATGGACGAGCTGACCCCCGGCAGCGACGACGCCGAGAGCCCCGAGGGCTATCTCGGCGACATCGCGCTGTGCCCGCAGGTCGCCGAGCAGCAGGCTCCCGCGGCCGGTCACTCCGCGCAGGACGAGGTCGAGCTGCTGACGGTGCACGGCATCCTGCACCTGCTCGGCTACGACCACGCCGAGCCGCAGGAGCACCAGGAGATGTTCGGCATCCAGGGGCGGCTGCTCCTCGAGTGGCAGCAGGCCGCCGAGGGCATCGACCCCGAGCAGCAGTGAGACCGGTCTCGTGAACTGGCTCCCTGTGGTGCTGTCGGTCGTCCTCGCCGTCGCGGCGGGAACGCTCGCGAGCGTCGACGCCGCGATCTCGGCGTTCTCGAAGGCCCGCGCCGAGGAGCTCGAGGACGAGGGGCGATCCGGCGCAACGCGCCTGTCCCGCATCCTGGAGGACCCGGCTCCGTACCTGAACTCGGTCCTGCTGTTGCGTGTCATCGCCGAGACCGCGAGCATCGTCCTGGCCGCCCTCGTGGTGGCCGACGAGCTCGACGGCCTGTGGACCCGCGCGCTGGTCGCGGTCGTCGTCATGTCGATCGTCAGCTTCGTCCTCATCGGGGTGGGTCCGCGCACCCTGGGACGTCAGCACGCCGAGACGATCGCCCTGACGTCCGCGCTGCCCGTCATCGTCATCACCCGGCTGCTCGGTCCCGTCCCGCAGCTGCTGATCCTGCTGGGCAACGCCGTCACCCCCGGCAAGGGGTTCCGCGAGGGGCCGTTCGCCTCGGAGGTGGAGGTCCGTGAGCTGGTCGACCTGGCCGCCGCGAGCTCGGTGATCGAGACCGACGAGGGCAAGATGCTGCAGTCGGTCTTCGAGCTCGGCGACACGATCGTCCGCGAGGTGATGGTGCCGCGCACCGACCTGGTGTTCGTCGAGAAGAGCAAGACGCTGCGCCAGGCGATGTCCCTCGCACTGCGCAGCGGCTACTCCCGCATGCCGGTGATCGACGAGAACCTCGACGACGTGGTCGGCATGGCGTACCTCAAGGACCTCACCAAGCGCGTGTTCGACAACCACGTCGCCGAGACCACCGAGCGGGTCGAGTCGATCGCCCGTCCCTGCCTGTTCGTCCCCGACACCAAGCCGGCCGGCGACCTCCTCAAGGAGATGCAGGCCCAGCACACGCACGTCGCGATCGTCGTGGACGAGTTCGGCGGCACGTCCGGCATGATCACGATCGAGGACATCCTCGAGGAGATCGTCGGCGAGATCACCGACGAGTACGACACCGAGCCCGAGCCGAGCGAACAGCTCGCGGACGGGTCGTGGCGCGTCAGCTCCCGGTTCGAGGTCGACGACCTCGAGGACCTGTTCGACATCCCGATCGAGGACGACGACGTCGACTCCGTCGGCGGTCTCATGGCCAAGCACCTGGGCAAGGTGCCGATCCGGGGGAGCGTCGTCGAGGTCGAGGGACTACGTTTCGAGGCCGAGGGGCCGTCGGGCCGGCGCAACCGCATCGGTCACGTCCTCGTCAGCCGCCTGGCACCCCCAACCGATGACCTGAAAGGTTCCGAGCATGGATCTCAGTCCTGAGGACGCGAAGCTGGTGACGCTCGCGCGCACCTCTCGCGCACGCACGAACGCGGAGCACGGTGCCGCGGTGCGCGACCAGGACGGCCGCACGTACGTCGCCTCGACCGTGGCCCTGCCGTCGGTCCGCATCGACGCGCTCGACCTCGCCGTCGCGATGGCGGTCTCGTCGGGGGCCACCGGCATCGAGGCCGGCGCCCTCGTGGGGGACATGGTGCCGGAGCCGCTCGTCAGCGGCACAGCCGTCCGGGACGTGTCCGGGCACGGCATCCACGTCTACCTGGCGGACCCGTCCGGCGAGGTCGTCCGGGTGAGGACCACATGAGCGCCGAGGAGGGCCGCGTGCACCGTTCGGGCTTCGCGTGCTTCGTCGGTCGTCCCAACGCCGGCAAGTCGACGCTGACCAACGCGCTGGTCGGCGGCAAGATCGCGATCACGTCGTCCAAGCCGCAGACCACGCGCCACGCGATCCGCGGGCTGGTCAACCGTGACGACGCCCAGCTGATCCTGATCGACACCCCGGGCCTGCACAAGCCGCACACGCTCCTCGGTGAGCGGCTCAACGCGCTCGTGCGCTCGACCTGGTCCGAGGTCGACACGATCGGCATGTGCCTGCCGGCCAACGAGTCCGTCGGTGAGGGCGACAAGTTCCTCATCAAGGAGCTCGCCCAGATCAACCAGGGCCGTCGCAACCCGAAGCCGATCTTCGCGATCGCGACCAAGATCGACCTCGTCAAACCCGACAAGCTGCGCGACCACCTGCTCGCGATCCAGCAGGCCGGCGCGGACGCGGGCCTGCAGTGGCAGGAGATCATCCCGGTCTCGGCCGTCGCGGACGAGCAGGTCGACCTGCTCGCCGACCTGCTGATCGGCACGCTGCCCGAGGGCCCTGCGCTGTACCCCGAGGGCCAGCTGACCGACGAGCCGGAGGAGACGCTCATCGCGGAGATCATCCGCGAGGCGGCGCTCGAGGGCGTCCGCGACGAGCTGCCCCACTCGATCGCCGTGGTGGTCGACGAGATGGTGGCCCGCCCCGACCGGCCCAAGGACAAGCCGCTGGTCGACGTCCGGGTCAACGTGTACGTCGAGCGTGACAGCCAGAAGGGCATCATCATCGGCAAGCAGGGCTCGCGGCTGCGCCAGATCGGCAGCGACTCGCGTGCGCAGATCGAGAAGATCCTCGGCACGCCGGTCTTCCTGGACCTGCACGTCAAGGTCGCCAAGGACTGGCAGCGCGACCCCAAGCAGCTCCGCAAGCTCGGGTTCTAGCCGTCCTGCCCCGCGCCGCCCTACGCGGCGCGGGGTCTCTGTGCTGTGAACCGTGCATGCCGTCTGGGGCGCTGCTCTGGGTCGATGCGCGGCGGCGGAATGATCTCGGGGATGCCGTCCTCGCCCATCCGGGCGGCCCACTCGCCTTCGTGGACCAGGAAGTGGTGGAAGTGGCACAGCAGGGCCGCATTCGCCAGATCGGTCGGCCCGCCCTCGGACCAGAAGTTCAGGTGGTGTGCCTCGCACCATGCCGGAGGCCGGTCTTCCCCCGCCGCTACGCGCCTTGTGCGGGGGGACCCCCATACCCGGGAACACGCAGCCCTGGTCGCGGACCGCCAGCGCAAGCCGTTGGTGGCGGTCGTAGAGGCGCCGCGTCATCCCGTGGTCGATGACGCGGGTGCCGTTCTCGAGGTAGAGCGCGACCAGGTGGGCATTGCAGGCGAGTCGGCGGGCCTTGGCTGCCGACGTGGTCGTGCCGGAGGTGTTGGTCGCGGTGCCCTGCCCGGTACGGAGATCGTCGACGTCGATGGTGACCGCCACGGTGGCGGCCAGCCCACCGGCCTGGGGGAGCGCTCCGGTCGGCAGGTGGTCGATGAGCTCGACGAACGCGTGGCCCATCTTCTGGTCCCGCGGCAGCGCCGACCAGTCGTCGGCTCCCAGGCCGTGACGCTCGGCGTTGTCGGCGGTGCGCCGCGGGGCGATGATGCCCTCGATCGCGGCCCGCAGCGTGTCGGCGTCCGCGTCGGGGATCGTGAACGCCCCGTGCGTGGTGCCGTCGCCGCGCCGCCGCATGGACAGCTTCGTGGCGTCCCACGCCTTCTGCTCCTGCTTGCGCAGCTGCTCCCCGAGGTGCTCGTCCGCCCCGTCGGGATCGATGACCTCCAGCACCCGGTTCGCGAGCCGCTTCAAGTCGTCGAGGCCGTAGTCGGCCGCCAGGCCGATCAGGTGCGCCTCCGCGTCCTGGCGCTCCTCCTCGCCGCACCACTCGGGCAGCGCGTCGATCGCCTTCATGATCACCCCGGCCTGGTCGGTCGACAGGTCACCTGCGGCCCATGCCGCCCGGGTCGCCTCGGTGTCGGTGCCCGTGACCCGCGCCAGACCGACCAGCTTGCTCGCCTCGCCCTTGGTGATCCCCGTGGTGCTCGCCAGCCAGGTCGTCGTCGAGGTCGCGCCCTCGTCCTTGGCCAGGCCCATGCCCTCGGCACAGCCCGCGAGGCTGGACAGTGCGGCGTCCATCGAGGTCCGCGCCCGCGCCACGGCCAGGACCACCTGCTTGACCTCCGAACCGGTCAACGACCACGGCTCGAGCGCGGCCAGGTCGTCGGTCAACGACGACAGCTGGTCGAGGATCATGAGCGGGCTCCGGAGGGACTAGAACGTATGTTCGATTCTAGCAACTCGTCCGCACGCAGGGCAATACCTTCATCCCATTTTTTCATTGAAACAACAGCGGAAATGCACCTTTGACCGCCGGTGTCCGGGCACCATGAGTTGGGTGACGACGACCTTTGCCTTCAGCAACCTCCATCACGTCCAGCTCGCGATCCCGCCGGGAGGGGAGGAGAGCTGTCGCGCCTTCTGGGGCGACGTCATGGGGATGGCGGAGCTCGAGAAACCGCCGGCCCTGAGGGCGCGCGGTGGATGCTGGTTCCGCGGTGGAGGGGTCGAGATCCACCTCGGCGTGGAGCAGGACTTCGCCGCAGCGCGCAAGGCGCACCCCGGAATCCTGGTCGACGACCTGCGGGGGCTGGCGCAGGCCCTCACGGCTGCGGGAATCGACGTGTCGTGGGACGAAGGGTTCCCCGGGCACGATCGCTTCTATGCCGCCGACCCGTTCGGCAATCGGCTGGAGTTCCTGGAGCAGCACGTCTGACCGCCCGGCGGATCAGTCCTCAGCGGACCTCGAAGCCCACCTCGCCGGCCGGCTCCTGCTGGGTCACCTCGACGTCGGACACCGCGGCCCGCGGCGGGCCGGTGCGGCACCACGCGACGAGCTGGTCGACCACCTCGTCCGGCCCCTCGAAGACGGCCTCGACCGATCCGTCCGGGCGGTTCGCGACCCACCCGGTCGCACCCAGTCGGGTGGCCTCCTGCTGGCACGACGCGCGGAAGAAGACGCCCTGCACCGTTCCGTGGACGATCACGTGTCGACGCTTCATGCACTCCACCGTAATAGGGTCGGGCAGGTGGAAGACCTCGATGCTGTCGACGCCCTGAAGGAGATCGCGTTCTGGCTGGAGCGCGCGCAGGCCAAGAGTTATCGCGTCGAGGCGTTCCGCAAGGCCGCTGCCGCGATCGAGCACCTGAGCGCGGACGAGGTCGCCGCGCGGACCCGTGACGGCCGGCTCAAGCGCATCAAGGGCATCGGCGACCGGACGTTCGGCGTCATCAGCCAGGTCGTGGCCGGCGAGGTGCCGGACTATCTCGCGGAGCTGCGCGAGCAGGGGAGCGCCCCGCTGGCCGAGGGCGGTGCCGAGCTCCGCGCCCAGCTGCTCGGCGACCTGCACAGCCACTCGGACTGGTCGGACGGCGGATCGCCCATCGAGGAGATGGCCCGGGCGGCCAGCTGGCGCGGTCGGTCGTACCAGGTGCTGACCGACCACTCGCCCCGCCTGACGATCGCCAACGGGCTGAGTGCCGAGCGGCTGACCGAGCAGCTCGACGTCGTCGCCGGGCTCAACGAGGGTTTCGACGACTTCCGTCTGCTCAGCGGCATCGAGGTCGACATCCACGACGACGGCAGCCTCGACCAAACCGACGAGATGCTCGAGAGGCTCGACGTCGTGGTGGCCAGCGTCCACTCCAAGCTGCGGATGGACGCGAAGGAGATGACCCGTCGCATGATGACCGCGGTCGCCGATCCGCACACCAATGTCCTCGGCCACTGCACGGGCCGGCTCGTGCAGGGCGGACGTGGCCAGCGGCCGCAGTCGGAGTTCAACGCCAAGGCCGTGTTCGCCGCGTGCGCCGAGTTCGACGTCGCGGTCGAGATCAACTCGCGGCCCGAGCGACAGGATCCGCCCGACGAGCTCATCGCCCTCGCCCTCGACGCCGGCTGCCTGTTCGCGATCGACACCGATGCGCATGCGCCCGGCCAGCTGGACTTCCTCGACTACGGCGCCGCTCGCGCGGACGCGGCCGGTGTCCCGGCCGAGCGCATCGTCACCACCTGGCCCGTCGAGCGCCTGCTCGAGTGGTCGCACTCCAAGCGCTGACGCCCGCATCGTTCACCGGGCGGCGAGCAGTCCTTCGGACTCGACCAGGTCGAGATCCAGCGTCCGGTAGCCGTCCTGCTCGAACAGGACGACGACCCGGTCACCCTCGTACTGCGCGATGCGTCCGTCACCGAAGCTCGCGTGGTGGACGTCGGCGCCGAGCGGGAACGGCCGACGCGTCGCGGACGTCGACGTCCCCGCGTCGCAGGAGTCGCAGCGGCCGCAGGGATCCGGATGCGCCTCGCCGAGCAGCTCGAGCACGAGCCGCCGGCGGCAGTCGTCGGTCTCGGCATAGCGCCGGACGAGGTCGACCTCCGACTCCTGCATGGCCCGCAGGCTGTCGCGCATCGACTCGACCCGCTCCAGGATCGTCTCGGTGTGCGCACGGGTCGACAGGCGGACGCCTGCACGCTCCTCGAGCACCGCGCCGGCGCGCTCCAGCAGGTTGAGGGCCGAGCGGGAGCGACGTGTCGACAGTCCGGCAGCCGCAGCGACGGCGGCCGGACGCTGGGTGCCACGCAGGCCCCGCAAGGAGGCCACCACCGCATACACGTCGCCCAAGGACGCCCCGGCGACGGATGCGAAGTACCGCCGCAGGCCGTAGCCCCCTGGCCGGGTGAGCAGCACGGACGAGGCGGGCTCGCCGTCCCGCCCGGCACGGCCGATCTCCTGCCACAGCTCGTCGAGGCTCTCGGGCGGGTCGACGTGGACAACCTGACGCACGTCCGCGCGGTCGATGCCGAGCTCGAACGCGGAGGTCGCGAGGACGAGCCGGGCCTCCCCGTCACGGAAGCGGCGCAGGACGTCCGCGCGGTCGCTCGTCCGCATGCCGCCGTGGTACCGGTCCACCGCGTGCCCGATCCCGGTCATCATCTCGTGCAGCTCGTCGACCCGCCGGCGCGTCGCGGCGTACACCAGCATCGCGCCGCTGTCCGTGTCGTGTGTCTCGACCAGCTCGAGCAGCGCCTCCTCGGTGCTGTCGTCGTCCGCGGTGACCCGGGCCGACAGGTGGATCTCCGGCCGGTCGACGTTCCCGACGACCACGGCCATGTCGGGGACGCCGAGTCCCTCGGCCACCGCTTCGCGTGTGCGGGGCGGAGCCGTCGCGGTCAGGCCCAGCACCCGCGGCCGCCCCAGCCGCTCGATGACACTGCCGAGCGCGAGGTAGTGCGGCCGGAAGTCGACGCCCCAGGTCGCGACGCAGTGGGCCTCGTCCACTGCGAACAGGCGGACGTCGGCGTGCAGGAGCGGGTCGAGGACGGCGTCGTTGGTCGCCTGCTCGGGGGTCAGCAGCAGCACGTCGAGCCGTCCGGCTGCCGCATCGTCCAGCACCCGCCGCCGCTGCGCGGGGAGCAGGTTGCCGTTCACGGCCGCGGCCCTGGCGCCGGACTCCCGCAGGCCGGCCAGCTGGTCGGCCTGCAGCGACAGCGTCGGCGAGATCACGAGCGTCACGCCGCCCAGCAGCGCGGCCGCCACCTGGTAGACGAGGGTCTTGCCGCTGCCCGTGGGCAGCACCACCAGCGTGTCGTGGTCCACGACGCTGCGGATCGCGCGCCGCTGGTCGGGGTGCAGCGTCGCACCGTCGGGAAGCAGGGGCCGGGCGATCTGGTCGATGTCGTCGTCGAGCGTCAAGAGAAGTCCTCTACCCAGCCACCCGCGACGCCATGTGTCCTCGTGCTCAGCCGAGGCTGTCGGCCATCTCACGCACCTGCTCGGCGGTGACCTGGTGCGGGATCCGACCGGTGACCTCGTCGTAGGTGTCGACCAGGGCGCCGAGCTCCTTGACCATGCGTCGCGCGCGGGCCGGACCGTTGCCGCAGTCGGCCAGGCACTCGCCGGATGCGGCGACCTTGTGGGCGATCACGAGGGCGGCGAGCGCGTACGCCTCGGCGGCGCCCAGGTCGGGGGAGAGCGCGAACGGGAAGATCCGTGCCATCCGCTCGTGGAACTCGACGTGCTCGGGGTCGAGGTCGCCGTGGTGGGCCAGCGGGAACCGCATGGCCTGCGTGAAGGCGGCCTGCACGTCGTCCGCCGAGCCGGCACCGATCGTGAGCTCGGCGTCCTGGATCGCGGCCAGCACGCGCGGGCGAGCGCTGGGCTCCAGCAGTGCGACGACCTGGCGGGCCTGGGTGATGCGGAGCCGGGCGCGGAGCTCGGGGGAGTCCTCGGTCGTGCCGAACAGGCGACCGATCAGGGGGACGAGCCGGGGGCGGTCGCTGTCCCGCAACAGGTCGTTGACGGTGCGCGCCTCGTGGGCGAGGAGCTCGTGGGTGCACTCGGGGCGATCGCTCCACTCCTCGCCGGCCAGCAGGGAGACGTACTCCATGACGCACGCCTCACCCTGGGACGAGTCGTGGGATCCGGCGGACAGGGTGGGGAGGGCGTCGGGGACGTGGGTGGTCACCCCTCCATCCTCCGGGTGCCGTCAAGCAGCTCAGCCGATCAGCAGCGCGGCCAGCGTGCCGCCCAGCTTTGTACGCCCGGTCGACGTCGGACGCTAGGCCGGGCCGACACGCCATGTCAGGCAGCACGCGGAACAAACCAAAATGAGGGCTACAGCAGGGCAGCCTTCGGGCCTGCCATGGTGCCGCGCTCCGCCTGCGGTCACGTCTTGTGATCGTCCTTCATCTTCTTGTGGAGCATCGCGACACGCAGCATAAGAAGTAGGAAGACGGCGATGATGACGATCCTGGCAACATTGATGATCCCATTCCAGAAGTCGTTTGTGTCAGCGTCAGCCGCTGCGGTGAGGACGACAACCAACACTCCCGCAGGTATGACCTGTGTGCGCCACTGACGAATGAACTCGGGCCAGCGAGCGTCGTTGTGAAGCGGGTTCGGCACCTAGCGACCGTACTATCCGCTGTGGATAACCGCACGCTTTCCCTGTCCCGCCTCTTCATCAGGAAGCAGCCTGAGCAGCCTCATCGAGTGCAGCGGAAGCCAACGTCTGGGCAACAGACGACGCGAACCACTTGCTGCTACCACGGGCGGTGGTCACGCCGTCCGTGGTAAGGCTGTCAGCGATGGCCTGCAATGCCATGCCCGTTGCCCTGGCTGCAACGATCCGCTGGTATCGGTCCAGAAGTCCGGTGCGGACCGTGCCTGCGCGCGATAGCGTTCGCCGGATGCAGCCGCTGCCGCCCGCTGAAAAGCAGTTCCTTCTGAGACTGTGG